>JAKOWB010000415.1 GCA_029781795.1 Pseudomonadota bacterium
AGGTCATCGCGCTCATCAGGATCATGTTGGCGTATTCGCCAAGGAAGAAGAGCGCGAAGGTCATGGCCGAGTACTCGAGGAAGAAGCCGGCGACCAGCTCGGACTCGCCTTCCGGCAGGTCGAAGGGGGCGCGGTTCGTCTCGGCCAGGGTGGAGATGAAGAAGATCACGAACATCGGCAGCAGCGGGATGGCGAACCACAGCCCTTTCTGCGCGTTCACGATGTCCGAGATGTTGAGCGAGCCGACGCAGAGGATGACGGTGACAATGACGAAGCCCATGGAGACTTCGTAGCTCACCATCTGCGCCGCCGAGCGCAGCGCACCGAGGAAGGGGTACTTCGAGTTGGACGCCCAGCCGGCCATGATGATGCCGTAGACGCCGAGCGAGGAGATGGCGAAGAGATAGAGGATGCCGACGTTGATGTCGGCGATCACCCAGCCCTCCTGCAGCGGGATCACCGCCCAGGCGACCATGGCCAGGGTGAAGGTGATCATCGGCGCCACGATGAAGACCACCCGGTTGGCGCCGGCCGGCAGGATGGTTTCCTTCAGCATCAGCTTCAGGCCGTCGGCGAAGGCCTGCAGCAGCCCGAAGGGGCCGACCACGTTGGGGCCGCGGCGCATGTGCATGGCGGCCAGCACCTTGCGCTCGGCATAGGTCAGCATGGCCACCGCCAGCAGCAGCGGCACCACCAGCGCCAGGATGTAGGCGACGGTCAGCAGGGTCGGCCAGACATAGGTGTCCCAGAACATGGATCAGGCCCCCGTGCCGGTGGCCGCCAGCGGGCGGACGAAGGCCGCCGTACATTCGGCCATCGTGGCCGAGGCACGGCTGATCGGATCGGTCATGTAGTAGTTCCGGACCGGCGAGGCGAAGGGCTCGGCGCCCAGCGCCCCGGCCTGGCCGAAATTGCCCCAGGCGCCCGGCGTCGCCTCGTCCAGGCGCGCGAAACGGGGATTGGCGGCGATCAGTTGCGCGCGCAGCTGGCCCAGATTGTCGTAAGGCAGCCGGTGACCCAGGTGCTCCGACAGGGCGCGGACGATGGTCCAGTCCTCGCGCGCCTCGCCCGGCGGGAAGGCAGCCAGGCGGCCGAGCTGCACGCGGCCCTCGGTGTTGACGTAGGTGCCGTTCTTCTCGGTATAGGCGGCGCCCGGCAGGATCACGTCGGCGCGCGCCGCGCCGGCATCGCCGTGATGGCCCTGGTAGATGACGAAGGCCTTGCCCAGGCTCCCCGCCGGCAGTTCGTCGGCGCCCAGCAGGTAGACCAGCTTGACCGCGCCCGACTGCGCCCCGGCCAGGATGGCGTCGCGGTCGAGGCCGCCGGCGCCGGGCAGGAAGCCCAGCAGCAGGCCGCCGACGCGCGCCGCCGCGGTATGCAGGACATTGAAGCCGTTCCAGTCCTCGCGCACCAGGCCCAGGCTCTCGGCCGCCTGGCGGGCCAGCGCCAGCACGGCCGCGCCGTCGGCGCGGGCCAGCGCCCCCTGCCCCAGGATGATGGCCGGGTTCTTGGCGCCCTTCAGCACGGCGCCGAAGCCCTCGCCCTTGGCCACCGCCTCCAGCGCCGCGGTGCTCTCGCGCCGGTGCGCGGAGGGGAAGGTCAGGTCCGGCTTCGGCCCGATGACGGCAATCTTCAGGCCGCCCTTGAGGAAACGCTTGCGCAGCCGTGCGTTGACCAGCGGCGCCTCATGGCGCGGATTGCTGCCGACCAGCAGCACGGCATCGGCCTGCTCCAGGCCGGCGATCGAGGTGTTGAACAGGAAGCCGGCCTCGGCTCCCTGCCCGATCTTCGCCCCGTCCTGCCGGCAGTCGAGGTTGGCCGAGCCGAGCGCGGCCATGAGCTGCTTCAGCGCCAGCATGGACTCGGCATCGCAGAGGTCGCCGGCCAGCGCCGCCATCTCGGCGCCCTGGAGTCCCGCCACCTTGTCGGCGATGGCCTTGAAGGCCTCCGCCCAGCTCGCCGGATGCAGGCGGCCGTCGGCGCCGCGCACGTAGGGCCGGTCGAGGCGCCTGCGGGTCAGGCCGTCGACGGCATAGCGCGACTTGTCGGCCAGCCACTCCTCGTTCACCGCCTCGTTGATGCGCGGCAGCACGCGCAGCACCTCGCGCCCGCGGGTGTCGACGCGGATGTTGCTGCCCACGGCGTCCAGCACGTCGACGCTGTCGGTCTTGCGCAGCTCCCAGGGGCGCGCGGTGAAGGCATAGGGCCGCGCGGTCAGCGCGCCGACCGGGCAGACGTCGACCAGGTTGCCCGACAGCTCGCTGGGAATGGCACGCTCCAGGGTGGAGATCTCGGCGTGCTCGCCGCGGTTCAAGAGGCCGATTTCCTCGACACCGGCGATCTCGGTGGCGAAGCGGACGCAGCGGGTGCACTGGATGCAGCGCGTCATCACCGTCTTGATGAGCGGCCCCATTTCCTTCTCGGCCACCGCGCGCTTGTTCTCGTCGTAGCGGCTGGCGTCGCGGCCATAGGCCACGGCCTGGTCCTGCAGGTCGCACTCGCCGCCCTGGTCGCAGATCGGACAGTCGAGCGGATGGTTGATCAGCAGGAACTCCATCACGCCCTTGCGGGCCTTCTGCACCACCGGCGTGTTGGTCTTGATGACCATGTTCTCCATCACCGGCATGGCGCAGGAGGCGATCGGCTTCGGCGCCTTCTCCTGCTCCACCAGGCACATGCGGCAATTGCCGGCGACCGACAGGCGCTCGTGGTAGCAGAAGCGCGGGATCTCGACGCCGGCGAGCTCGCAGGCCTGCAGCACCGTGATGCCGGCCGGCACCTCGATCTCGCGTCCGTCGATGGTCATCTTCGGCATGGGCGCTCTCGTCTGCTCTCTACTCGGCCGCGGCGCGCGCGCGATAGGCGTCGATGCGGCGCTCCAGCTCGGGACGGAAGTGGCGGATCAGGCCCTGGATCGGCCAGGCGGCGGCGTCGCCCAGCGCGCAGATCGTGTGGCCCTCGACCTGGTAGGTGACGTCCAGCAGCAGGTCGATCTCGGGGCGGGTCGCCTCGCCCTTCACCATGCGCTGCATGACGCGGTACATCCAGCCCGTGCCCTCGCGGCAGGGCGTGCACTGGCCGCATGACTCGTGCATGTAGAAGTGCGACAGCCGGGCGATGGCCTCGACGATGTCGGTCGACTTGTCCATCACGATCACGGCCGCGGTTCCCAGGCCCGACTTCACCTCGCGCAGCGCGTCGAAATCCATCAGCACCGAATCGCAGATGTCGCGCGGCAGGCAGGGCACCGAGGAGCCGCCGGGGATGATGGCCAGCAGGTTGTCCCAGCCGCCGCGCACGCCGCCGGCGTGCTTCTCGATGAGCTCCTTCAGCGGGATGCTCATCGCCTCCTCGACGTTGCAGGGCTTCTCGACGTGGCCGGAGATGGAGAAGATCTTGGTGCCGCTGTTGCGCGGCCGGCCGAACTGCTTCCACCAGGTGATGCCGCGGCGCAGGATCTCGGGCGCCACCGCGACGGTCTCGACGTTGTTGATGGTGGTGGGGCAGCCGTAGAGCCCCTGCGCCGCCGGGAAGGGCGGCTTCAGGCGCGGTTGGCCCTTCTTGCCCTCCAGGCTCTCCATCAGCGCCGATTCCTCGCCGCAGATGTAGGCGCCGGCGCCGCGGTGCAGATAGACGTCGAGGTCCCAGCCCGTGCCGGCGGCGTTCTTGCCCAGGAGACCCGCGGCATAGGCCTCGTCGATGGCGATCTGCGCATTCTGCGCCTCGCCGTAGTACTCGCCCCGCACGTAGATGTAGGCGGTCTGGCAACCCATCGCGATGCAGGCGACCAGGATGCCTTCGAGCAGGCGATGCGGGTCGTTGCGCAGGATCTCGCGATCCTTGCAGGAGCCGGGCTCGGACTCGTCGGCGTTGATGATGAGATAGCGCGGGCGGTCGTCGCGCTTCGGCCACATGAAGGACCACTTCATGCCGGTCGGGAAGCCGGCGCCGCCGCGGCCGCGCAGGTCCGACTGCTTGATGGTGTCGATGATCTTCTCGTGGCCCAGCGCGGCGATGGTCTTCATCTCGGACCAGACGCCGCGCTTGCGCGCGCCTTCCAGGCGGAAATCCTGCTGGCCGTAGAGATTGGTGAAGATGCGGTCCTTGTCCTGCAGCATGGGCGGCCTCAGCTCTTCGGCGGTTCGGCCGGCGGCGCCGGGGGCGCGGGCGGCGGATCGCCGCGCAGGATGCCTTCCGGATAGGCGCCCTCGGGCAGGTGGTTCAGCGTGTGCGGGCCGTCCTGGCGGGCCGAGCCGATGCGCCCGCTCTGCGAGCCCTTCTGCACCGGCAGGCCCGCCTTCAGGTCCTGCAGCAGGCGGGTCATGGACTCCGCCGTCAGGTCCTCGAAGTAGTCGTCGTTGATCTGCACCATCGGCGCGTTGCAGCAGGCGCCCATGCACTCCACCTCGACCAGGGTGAAGAGGCCGTCGGCCGAGGTCTCGCCCTTCTCGATGTGGGCGAAGTCCTTGATCGCCTTGGTCACGGCGTCGCTGCCGCGCAGCCAGCAGGGCGTCGTGCGGCAGACCTGCAGCAGGTACTTCCCGACCGGCTGCTTGTTGAACATGGTGTAGAAGCTGGCCACCTCGTAGACGCGGATCGGCGGCATGCCGAGGAAGGCGGCCACGTGCTCGATCACGCCCGGCGAGCAGAAGTTTCCGTTCTGCCGCTGGCCCAGGTCGAGCAGCGGGATCACCGCGCTCTGCTGCTTGCCGGCCGGGTAGCGCGCGACGATGCGCCTGGCCAGCGCCTCGTTCTCCGGCGTGAAGGCGAAGCCCTGGCTGTCGGGCGTGCGGTAGCTGGTGGGTCTCATCGGTCGATCTCGCCGAACACGACGTCCATGGAACCAAGGATGGCCACGCTGTCGGCCAGCATGTGCCCCTTGCAGAGGTAGTCCATCGCCGCCAGGTGGGCGAAGCCGGGGGCGCGGATGTGGCAGCGGTAGGGCTTGTTGCTGCCGTCCGCGACCAGGTAGACCGCGAACTCGCCCTTCGGCGCCTCGACCGCCGTGTAGGTCTCGCCCGCCGGCACGTGGTAGCCCTCGGTATAGAGCTTGAAGTGGTGGATGAGCGCCTCCATCGAGCGCTTCATCTCGCCGCGCTTGGGCGGGGTCACCTTGTGGTTCGGGGTCGAGACCGGGCCGTCCGGCATCTTCGCCAGCGCCTGCTGCACGATCCTGTTCGACTGGCGCATCTCCTCGATGCGGATCAGGTAGCGGTCGAAGCAGTCGCCGTTCTTGCCGATCGGCACGCCGAACTCATAGGTCTCGTAGCCGTCGTAGGGCTGTGCCTTGCGCAGGTCCCAGGCGATGCCCGAGGCACGCAGCATCGGGCCGGTGAAGGCCCAGTCCAGCGCCTCCTCGGCGCTGGCGATGCCGATGTCGACGGTACGCTGGCGGAAGATGCGGTTCTCGGTCAGCAGGCCTTCCAGGTCGTCGACGAAGCCGGGGAAGGACTCGGTGAAGCGCTGGATGTCCTCGGCCAGGCCCGCCGGCATGTCCTGGTGCACGCCGCCGGGCCGGAAGTAGGCCGCGTGCAGGCGCGCGCCGCAGACCCGCTCGTAGAACTCCATGATCTTCTCGCGCTGCTCGAAAGCCCAGAGCGAGGGGGCCATGGCGCCGACGTCGAGCGCGAAGGTGGTGATGTTCAGCAGGTGGTTGGTGATGCGCGACAGCTCCGCGAAGAGCACGCGGATCGCCTGGCCGCGCGGCGGCGCGGTGATCCCCAGCAGCTTCTCGACGCCCAGCGCGAAGGCGTGCTCCTGGTTCATCGGCGCGACGTAGTCGAGCCGGTCGAAATAGGGCACCGCCTGCAGGTAGGTCTTGTACTCGATCAGCTTCTCGGTGCCGCGATGCAGCAGGCCGATGTGCGGATCCGCGCGCTCGACCGTCTCGCCGTCCATCTCCATCACCAGGCGCAGCACACCGTGCGCCGCCGGGTGCTGCGGCCCGAAATTCAGGGTGAGCGGCTTGATATGGGCTTCGGCCATGGCCCTATGCCTTGTCCTTGGTCGCCTTCTCGTCGCCCGGCAGGGGCTGCTGCAGCATGCCCTCCCACGGCGACATGAAGTCGAAGGTGCGGAACTCCTGGGTCAGCTTCACCGGCTCGTAGACGACGCGCTTCTGCGCCTCGTCGTAGCGCACCTCGACGTAGCCCGTCAGCGGGAAGTCCTTGCGCAGCGGATGCCCCTCGAAGCCGTAGTCGGTAAGGATGCGGCGCAGGTCCGGATGGTCGCTGAAGAAGACGCCGTAGAGGTCCCAGACCTCGCGCTCGAACCAGTTGGCCGCGTTGAACAGGCCCGAGGCCGAGGGGACCGGCGTCTCCTCGTCCGTGGTCAGCTTCACGCGGATGCGCTGATTGTGACGCAGCGACAGCAGGTTGTAGACGATGACGAAGCGCTCGGCCTCGTCCGGCAGGTCGACGGCGGTGATGTCGACCAGCTGCTTGAAGTGGCAGTTCTGGTCGTCGCGCAGGTAGGTCAGCAGGCGCAGTACCTGCTCGCGCGTCGTCGTGAGCATCAGCTCGCCGAGCTTCACCTCGACGCCGGTAACGGCGCCGGATTGCGCGGCGGCGATCTGGTCGCCCAGTTCCTTCAAGGCCTCGCTCATGCTGGACCCGTCCCCTCGCCCAGCCGCATCAGCGGCTGAGGCCGCCTTCGCGGCGTATCTTCTTCTGCAGCTGCAGGATGCCGTAGAGCAGCGCCTCGGCGGTCGGCGGGCAGCCGGGGACATAGATGTCCACCGGCACCACGCGGTCGCAGCCGCGCACCACGGCGTAGGAATAGTGATAGTAGCCGCCACCGTTGGCGCAGGAGCCCATGGAGATGACCCAGCGCGGCTCCGGCATCTGGTCGTAGACCTTGCGGAGCGCCGGCGCCATCTTGTTGGTCAGCGTGCCGGCGACGATCATTACGTCGGACTGGCGCGGGCTGGCGCGCGGTACCACGCCGAAACGGTCCAGGTCGTAGCGCGCCATGTAGGCGTGGATCATCTCCACCGCGCAGCAGGCGAGCCCGAAGGTCATGGGCCACAGCGAGCCGGTGCGCGCCCAGGCCACCAGCTTGTCCAGCTTGGCGACGACGAAGCCCTTTTCGCTGATCTCGTCGGTGACCTGCTTCAGCGCGGCGTCCTGCTGGGCGCCCGGCGGAAGAGGCTGGGCCGGATGCGTCACTCCCATTCCAGCGCCCCCTTCTTCCACTCGTAGACGAAGCCGATGGTCAGCAGGCCCAGGAAGACCATCATCGACCAGAAGCCGAACTGCCCGATTTCCGCCAGGCCCACGGCCCAGGGGACGAGGAAGGCGACCTCGAGGTCGAAGATGATGAAGAGGATGGCGACCAGGTAGAAGCGCACGTCGAACTTGCGCCGGGCGTCGTCGAAGGCCTCGAAGCCGCACTCGTAGGCCGAGACTTTCTCCGAGTCGGGCTTCTGCTTGGCCAGCAGGTACGAGGCCAGGACCATCACGCCGGACAGGGCGGCGGCGATCCCCAGGAACAGCAGGATCGGCAGGTAATCGGTCAGAATGCCGTCGGGCATCGGGCTCCCCTTCCTCGACCGCACGATGCCTCTTTGTAAAGCCAGCGTGCAAAGCAGCACGCAGGGCGCGGGCCCGGCGCGGTCGCGGCGGACTATAGTGCGGCGCACCCAAGCTGCAAAGCCGATTTGGCGCCGCAGCAGATGCCCCTGACTTAGAGCCGCCCGGCGCCCCGCGCAACCCTTGCCGAAGGCTTTGGCCGCTCGGTCGAATCAGGCCGGGAGGATCTGGTACTCGACATCCTGCGGACGGCAGTCGGCGCCGTTCAGCGGCAGCATGTCGATCGGGCAGGCCGACAGCGCCACGACGCAATCCATCTCGGCCCGGAAGGTCACCTGGTCGCCCGGGCGGCTGACCGGCGGCAGGATGCGGAAACTGCCGTCCGGCGCCACCGGCACGTTCATGAAGAGGTTGATTGCCGTCGGCACCGTCGCCGGCGGGCTGATACCGAGCTGCGTCAGCGCCTCGCGCCAGTTGTCGGCGCAATTGCGGTGGTAGCCGGGCACGCCCAGCTGGTTGTAGCGCCGCGCGTCGCAGCAGGGGAACAGCGTGTCGTGTATGCCGGGCGAGCTGTCCTCGACCAGCGTCAGGATCGGCCGGCGATGCTGAGTCCAAAGCTGGTCGCCCTGGCGCGGGTGCAGGCGGTACCAGACGTTGCGCGAATGCTGGATCGACAGGGTCTCGCCCAGGTCCTCGGCGTTGTGGGCGAAGAGATCGACCACCTGGCTGCCGTGGGTGTTGACGATACGCAGCCGTTCGCCGCGGCCCAGCCGCAGGCCGGCCCCTTCGCTTCCCTTGACGACCGGCATGCGTCGCTCTCCCCTTCCGTCTCGCGGTCCAAGGCTCGGGCGAGACGCAGGCGGGGTCAAGCCGCCTGACACCGGCTAGGAGGGGTCGGCGAAATTGCGTTTCGCCCAGCGATCGAAGGCCAGGATCATCCGGGAGAACAAGGCCGCTCCGCCCTCGCCAGGGTCGCCGGTCTGCTGGCCCGGCGGCCGTGTTCCGCTTGACAGGCTCTCGAACAAGGAACGCCAGAAATACATGACACCGCGGAGCTGGTTCGCCGGGAATGCTTGCTGAAATACGGCGAGTCCGGTACCGCGGATGCGGCCTGACGGGTGCATGGCGCCCTGCCCTGTCCCGCATGGGTCGCGGCAGGGCGGGGCTTGCGCCGGACCGGCCGATCCCCAAGCCTAGGCCGGGGGAGCAGAAGGAGGGATGCCGATGTCCGCGAGCGACGACCTGGTGCGCCTCTCCGCCTGCGAGGCCGTCGCCCTGTTGCGCGACGGCAAGGTCTCCCCCCTCGAGCTGGTCGAGGCCGCGGCCAGCCGCATCGACGCGGTGGAGCCGCGGGTCAACGCCCTGCCCCACCGCTTCCTCGACCGGGCGCGGGAGCAGGCCAAGGGCTTCGACCCGCGCCGGGCCCCGGAGCGGCTGCGGCACCATCCGGGCTGGCTGGCCGGCTTGCCGGTCGCGATCAAGGACTACAACGATGTCGGCGGCCAGCCGACCACCTATGGCTCGCCCCTCTTCGCCGACAAGGTCCCGGCCCGTTCCGACACGACCGTGCGCCGGCTGGAATCCCGCGGCGCCATCCCCATCGCCAAGTCGAACGTGCCGGAGTTCGCAGGCGCCAACACCTTCAACACGGTCTATGGCGCGACCCGCAATCCCTGGGACCTTGCCCGCACCGTTGGCGGTTCCTCAGGCGGTGCGGCCGCGGCGCTGGCCAGCGGCAGCGTCTGGCTGGCAACCGGCAACGACCTGGGCGGCAGCCTGCGGATTCCGGCCAGCTACTGCGGCATCGTCGGGCTCAGGCCCAGCGTGGGCCGCGTGCCGCGGCCGGCCGGCTGCCTGCCCTACGACCCCCTGTGGGTCGAGGGCCCGATGGCGCGCTCTGTCGCCGACCTGGCCCTGATGCTCGACGCGGAGGCCGGCTTCACGCCAGAAGATCCCCTTTCGCTGCCGGCACCCTCGCTCTCGTTCGGCGCCGCCGCCGCCACCCGCCGGGCGCCGCCGCGCGTCGGCTTCAGCGTCGACCTCGGCCAGGGCCGCGCCGTCGACCACGAAGTCGCCGCGCTCTGCCGCACCGCCGCCGGGCGCTTCGCCGACCTGGGCTCGCGGGTCGACGAGGCCTGCCCCGACCTCGCCGGCGGCATCGACTGCTTCCAGGTGCTCCGGGCGCAGATGTTCGCCGCCGTGCGGGGCGAGCTGCTGCCGAAGCACCGCGACCGCATCGCGCCCGAGATCGTCTGGAACCTGGAGAAGGGCCTTGGCCTGACCGCCGAGGAGATCCAGCGCGCCGAGCGCACGCGCCAGCGGCTCTACCACGCCGTGGTCGCCTGGTTCGGGGAGTACGACCTGCTGGCCTGCCCGACTGTCGCCTTGCCGCCCTATCCGGTGGAGCAGCGCTACCCGACGGAGATCAACGGCGAGCCGCTCTCGACCTACATCGACTGGATGTTCCTGACCTTCGTGCTGACCCTTACCGGCTGCCCGGCGATCTCGATCCCCTGCGGTTTCACCAGGGGCGGACTGCCGGTCGGCCTGCAGCTTGTCGGTCCGCCGCAGGGCGATGCAGCCCTGCTGTGCGGGGCGCAGGCCCTGGAAGACGCACTCGGCCTCCGCCGCATGGTTCCCTTGAGCCCGCGCGGCTAGGCGGCGGGGCGGATGCTGCTCGACGCCTTCATCCTGGGCCTGGCGGTGACAGTCGGCGGGCCGCTCGGCGCCTCCATCGGGCTGCTCTTGCCGCTGCCGCGCCGGCTGCTGGGCTGCGTGCTGGCCTTCGGGGCCGGCGCGCTGATCTCCTCCGTCGCCATCGAACTGGGGCTGGCTTCCGTCGAACGCCTGATGGCGCACCGCTACGACGTGCTGAGCGCCTGGGCCCTGGTGTCCTGCGGATTTCTGGCCGGCGCCGCGCTCTACACCGCCGGCACCCTCTGGCTCGATAGCCACGGCGCCTCGATCCGCAGTCCTTTCCGCCTGCGCCAGAGCCTTGAGGAGGAGAAACGCGAGCGGGCGGAGCGGCTCATCCCGCTGCTGGCCAACTCCCCCCTGCTGGCCAACCTGCCGCCCGAGGAGATGGGCCGTCTGGTGGACAGCGTCGAAGAGCTGTCGATTCCCGCCGGCGAGGCGGTCTTTCACCAGGGCGATCCCGGCGACGCGCTGTTCATCCTGGTCGAGGGCACAGCCGAGGTGGCGGCCGAGCCGGCTGCGGAGGCCAGCCGCCGCATCGCGCTGCTGGG
>JAKOWB010000029.1 GCA_029781795.1 Pseudomonadota bacterium
GCCGACAGCGGCTGCGTCACGCTGCTGGCGCAGAACGGCGTCGAGGGGCTGCAGGCCCGCATGCTGGACGGCACCTGGGTGACCGTGCCGCCGACCGAGGGCACGCTGGCGATCAACTTCGGCAAGCTGCTGGAGCGCTGGACCGGCGGGCGCATCCGCGCCACCGAGCACCGCGTCGTCAGCCTCGCCGGCGAGCGCTTCTCCATCCCCTTCTTCTTCGAGCCGCGGGTCGACGCGCTGATCCGGCCGCTGCCGCTGGCCGGGGTGGAGCCCTTCACGCCCTTCCTCTACGGCGACCATCTCTGGGCGGCGACCACCCAGTTCGTCGAGCAGCGCGGCATCGCGCACCTGCGCCCGCCGCGCGGCCAGCCGCAGGCCGTGGCCTAGAGCATTTTCGAGCGAAGCGGACGCCGGTTCGCGTCAAGAAAGTGCGTGAAATCAAAAAGTAGCTAGAGCGGTTCGATTCAATCAGAAGCGAAACCGCTCCAGCCGGGATCAGTCCGAACCACCCTTGCCGGGCTTGTCCTTGTGCTCGTGCCCGCCCTCGGCGTTGCCGAGCATCTCGTCCGGTTCGAAGCAGATGCCCTGCAGCTCGCTGCCCAGCAGGTCGTTCAGGGTCTTGGCCAGCAGGCCCGGCGGACAGTCGACCTGGCCGCTCTTGTCGCCAGCCGGTTTCTGCTCCGCCGGCTTCTGCTCCGCCGGCTTCTCGTCCGCGGGCTTGCCCTCGCTCGGCTTCTCGCCGCCGGTCTTCGGCGTCTCGCTGCCGGCGCCGCTCTCGCCCGTCGCCGTCTTCGGCGGGCAGATCTGCTTGAAGACGCCGCCCTTCGGCTTCTCCCAGCAGCTGCCGTCCGGGCGCTGCTCGATCACCGTGCCCTCCGGCGTCTCGAAGGTGCCGGTGCCGTCCGCGCCATAGCCGTACTTGCTCCAGGGCACCAGCGGGATGTCGACGTCGCTCTTCGGCGTCTTGCCCTCGGCGAAGGCCTTGAACCACAGCTCCCACAGCCGCTTCTGCAGGCAGTCCTTGGTGCCCAGCGGGTTGTGGATCTTGCCGGTCGAATAGGACGGCGGCTTCTTCTCCGGCGGCGGCTCTTCCTTCTCCTCCTTCGGCGGCGGCTTGGGCCAGCGCTCGCCGAAGCGGTCCTTGGCGAGTTCGCGCTCCCGGTAATAGCCGCCTTCGCTGCAGGGCTCCTCGGTCTCCTTGGCGGCGATCACCAGGCGCCGGTTCTTCGGGTCCTTGGGACAGGCGTACTCCAGGTACTGCACGTCGAAGAGGAAGAAGTCGCCGTCCTGGTCCGGGCCGCGGCATTCCTTGGCGACGCGCGGCACGAAGGTGGCGTTGGGACAGTCTTCCGCCGCCTGCAGCAGCGCATGCCCGTCCGGATAATGGATCAGGAAGGTGCCGTCGCTACCCGAGATCAGGTAGTGCTCCGGATCGCCGTCGGTCGAACGCGAGACGACGCTGCCGTCCACCTGGCGCTCTGGATTGTCGAAGGATTCGGTCGGCACGCCTTCGTCGTCGGCCCGAAGCGCCGCCCCGATCAGGAGCAGCAGCGCCGATACGCTGCCCAGCATCAGGACCCGCGAGCGCGGCATGGCCCCACCAGACAAGGCACCGAAGACGTCTCAGTCTAGCGCGGCGGCGGCAGAGCGGCAATGCGGCTGCCGGAACCGCGGCCGTTGGCGACCGTTGCCTCCTGGAGGGAAGGAGGCCGCGTCATGACCACCCAGGTCCAGTTCCTGCACGAGCGGCAGCGCACCTATCACCGCTTCGTCACGTGGGGCGCCCTCTTCGGCGCCCACGTCTTCGTCATCCTCGGCCTGCTGGCGCTGTTCCGCACCTGATCGGTCAGGTCGCGTAGTCCGGGCAGTCGCGCTCCAGCTCGCGCAGCAGCGCCGGCCATTCGTAGTGCCCGGCCGGGAAGTCGCTGTCGTACTGCGCCCGCACCTTGCGGCAGAGCTCGGGCGGCGGCACCACCAGTTCGCGCCCCGTCGCCAGCACGTCCATCTGCAGCGCGCAGGCGCGCTCCAGGATGTACATGCGCCAGAAGGCCTCGCCCACCGACTTGCCGGCGGTGATGAGGCCGTGGTTGCGCAGGATCATCTGGTTCATGGAACCGAGGTTGCGCGCCAGGCGCTCGCTCTCGGCCACGTCGTCCGACAGCCCCTCGTAGTCGTGATAGGCCAGGTCGTCATAGACCGACAGCGCCTCCTGCGAGAGCGGCAGCAGCCCCTCCTTCAGGATCGAGACACCCTGGCCGCCGCGGCTGTGGGTGTGCATGACGCAGTTGATCTCCGGCCGCGCGCGATAGAGCCCGCCGTGGATCACGAAGGCCGCCTGGTTCAGCTCGCTGCCGGTCGCGCCGACCGGGCGCCCGTCCAGGGTGAACTTCATCAGGTTCGAGGCCGTCACCTCGTCGTAGCGGCAGCCCAGGCGAAAGACCAGGATCTGGTCCGGCGCGTCGGGCACGCGCGCGGTGATGTGGTTCCAGATGATCTTGCCCAGGTGATAGCGGTCGGCCAGGCGATAGCAGGCGGCGAGGTCGACCCGCTGCCGCCACTCGGCGTCGGAGATGCGGGGATCGGGCGAGCCTTGGCGGCCGGTTTCGGGAAGCGCGTCCATGGTGTCTCCAGGCGGGGAATGCGCTGCCAGCGTAGCACGCGGCCGGCGCAGGACCCCTGCGTTGACCGTGGATCAGGCCAGGCCGACGCGCGGCAATGACGCGGCCAGCCGGTCGTCCGGCCGGGCCGCCAGCAGCGCGTCGTGGTCGCGCAGCAGGGCGCGGCGCCCGGGATCGCCGGAGAGGTCGTGCCGCTGCTGCGGGTCCTCCTGCAGGTCGTAGAGCTCGGCGGCGCCCGATCCCAGCTCGCGGGTCATCACCCAGCGTCGGGTCCTGACCGTGCGCAGCCGCAGCTCGTCGGCGCCGTCGAGGAAGCCCATGTCCCATTCCATCAGCGCGGCCTCGCGCGTCTCGGCCCGCCCGGCGAGCAGCGCATCGAGGCTGCGGCCGTGCAGCCCCTCGGCGGAAAGCCCGGCGCGCGCCAGCAGCGTCGGCGCGATATCGAGCGTCGAGACCGGCTCGCTCACCACCTGTCCCGCCGCCACGCCCGGCCCGGCGGCGAGCAGCCCGACGCGCAGCAGCCCCTCGTAGGCGCAGGGTCCCTTCAGCAGCAGGCCGTGGTCGCCCAGGAAGTCGCCGTGGTCGCTGGTCACCAGCACCAGCGTCTCCTCGGTCAGCCCCTCTTCCGCCAGCGCCGCCAGGATGCGGCCGATCGCCTGGTCGGCCAGCGCGATCATGCCGTAGTAGTTCGCGGTCATGGCGCGCAGCAGCGCCTCCTCGCCGGGCGCGCCGGTGAGGAAGCGGAAACCGTAGTTGCCGATCTCCTGGCTGGAGTCCGACAGCCGCGCGACGAAGGCGCGGTGCCACCAGGGGCGCCGCTCCAGGTCCAGGACGCGATGACGTGCGATATCGACGCCGTCCTCGGCGTGCAGCGAGGCCCAGGGCTCCGGGCAGTCGAAGGGATAATGCGGATCGGGGAAGGATGCCCAGAGGCAGAAGGGCCTGTCGCGCGGGCGCGCGCGGATCGCCGCGATGGCGCGCGCGGCCACCCAGCTCGAGGGATGCGCCTCCACCGGCAGGTGCGAGTGGAAGGGACGGCTCGCCCGCTCCTGCGTCGGCGAGCCCTGGCGATAGAGCGCCAGCTTCTCCGGCCCGCGCCCGTCGCTGAAGAACCACTGCTCGTAGTGCAGGCCGAGGGGCGGCTCCAGCAGGCGGAAGAGGCTGTGGCCGGAACAGAGCAGCTCCACCTGCTGGAAGCCCATGTAGGGGCCCTGCCAGTCCGGACCGAAGTGGCGGCTGGAGAGCTTGTTCTCCGGCCGGCCGGACTCGCCCTGGAACAGCGTCTGGGTGGAGAAGTGCGCCTTGCCCACGAAGCGTGTGGCCCAGCCCGCAGCCGCCAGGCGCTGGGCGAAGCCCTGCGCGCCCATCGCCTCCGGCAGGTCGATGCCGTTGTCCCGCACGCCATGCGTCAGCGGCAACAGACCGGTCAGGATCGAGGCGCGGGCCGGCTGGCAGACCAGGTTCGGCGTGATGCAGGCGGTAAAGCGCGTGCCGCGCGCCGCCAGCGCCTCCAGGTGCGGCGTCCTCACCCCCCGCTGGCCGCCGAAGCAGTCGCCGCGCTGCTGGTCGGTGGTGATGAGGAGGAGGTTCACATGACCGCGGCTAGAGCGTCGCCAGCACGCGGTCGACGCGCTTCAGCCCCTCTTCCAGCTCGTGGCTGTCGCCGCCGATGCCGAGGCGGATGTGCCCCTCCAGCCCGAACCAGGCGCCGGCGACGACGAAGCAGCTCTCGCGCTCGCGCACCAGGCGCGAGAAGTCCTCCGAGCCCAGCGGCAGGTCGTAGCGGATGAAGGCGATGCCGCCGCCCTCCGGCGGGCGCCAGCTCAGGCGGTTGCCGTTGCGCCGGACCCAGGCATCGACGATGTCGCGGTTGCGGTTCAGGATCGCCCGCGCCCGCCGCAGCAATGCCTGCCGCCGCTCCGGCGCCAGCACCCGCGTCGCCACATACTGACCCACGGCGGTCGTGCCGATGGAGGTGTAGTCCTGGCGGCGGCGGATATCGGCGATGGTCTCGGCCGGGCCGACCAGCCAGCCGACCCGCAGGCCCGAGTGCCCCAGCGCCTTGGAGATCGAGCCGGCGCAGAGCACGCGCTGGCCGCGGCCCCAGAAGCTCGGCGTCTCCGGCCGCTCGCCCAGCTCGGCGCCGCGATAGATCTCGTCGGCCAGGATCCAGGCCCCGGCGCGCTCGGCGGCGGCGACCACCGCCGCCATCTCGGCCTCGCTCAGCACCTTGCCGGTCGGGTTGTTGGGATTGCAGAGAATGATCGCGCGCGTGCCCGGCGTCATGGCGCGCTCGAGCGCGGCGAGGTCCAGCGCCCAGTCCTGGTCGCTGAGCAGATGGATCGGCTTCACCTCGGCGCCGAAGGCGCGGGCGAGGTTCGGTACCTGCAGGTAGTTCGGCAGCACGGCGGCGGCGCCGCCGCCGCCCAGCAGGGTCCAGGCGGCGACGAAATTGGCCTCGCAGGAGCCGGCGGTGACCAGCACGTTCTCCGGCCCGGCGCCGGGATAGAGCGCGGCGATGGCCCGGCGCAGCGCCGGCGTGCCCTCGGTGTGGCCATAGCCCAGCGGCAGGTCCAGCAGCTCCTGCTGCTCGGCGGGGGTCAGGAACTCGCGCAAGGTCATGGCCTTGACGCCGCTCTCGGTCAGATTGATCTCGACCTCGTTCTCATAGAGCGTCTGGTTGCGTTCCAGCAGGAAGGTTTCGAAAGGCAAGCTCGGCTCCTTCAGTGCGCGGCCAGCACGGCCTTGGCGATCTCGATATCCTGTACCGCGACACCGGTCAGGTCGGCGATGGTGATGGCGCGCTGGCTCGGCCGGCCGACCGCCTTGCCGGCGATCACCGCGCCCAGCTCCACCACCTTGCTCTCGTCCAGTACGCCGGCCTTCAGCGCCTGGTGGATCTCGCCGCGCACGCGGCACTGCGGGATGGCGTCGGCCACCAGGCGGTCGGCTTTCGCCAGCAGGTCGACCGCCAGCTCCTGCTTCTCCTCGGTGTCGCTGCCCATCGCGGTGATGTGGGTCCCGGGCCGGATGTCGGCGGCGGCCAGCAGCGGCCGGTCGGCCGCCGTCGCGGTGACGATGAGGTTGGCGCCAGCGGCCACCGCCGCCGGGCTCTCCGCCACGCTGGCCTGGAAGCCGGCCGCCGCCAGCTCGGCCACCGCCGCCGCCGCGGCGTCGGGGCGCCGGGCCCAGAGCAGCAGCCGGCGGCAGGGCGTGACCTGGCGCAGCGCCAGGGCCTGCAGGCGCGCCTGCATCCCGGCGCCCAGGATGCCGATGGCGGTCACGTCGCGCGGCGCCAGGTGCTTGGCCGCCACCGCGCCGGCCGCCGCGGTGCGCAGGTTGGTCATGTGCCCCTCGTCCAGCAGCACGGCGCGCGGCAGGCCGGTGCGGGAATCGAACACCAGCACCAGGCCGGAGTTCGGGGGCAGGCCCTGCGACGCGTTGCGGTAGAAGCCGGTCGCCACCTTGATGACGAAGTTCTCGTCGCCCTGGATGTAGCCGTACTTGATGTGCGCGTCGCCCGGCGGGTCCTTGAAGATCAGCTCGCCGACCGGCGGCACCACGCTGCGCCCCTCGGAATAGGCGACGAAGCCGCGCTCCATCGCCGCGACCAGGTCGGCGCCCGCCAGGCGGCGCTCGATCTCCTCGCGCCGGATCACCTCTCCCCCGGCAATCATGGTCTGCATCTCAGTCGCCCACGCCCGCCGCCTCGCACACGATCTCCATCGAGGTCACCAGCGCCTTGGCGGCCAGCCAGGCGCGCTCCTCGATCAGCTGCCCGTCGGCGTCGAGCGTGCCGAGGCCGGGGGTCACGAACATGTTGCCGGAATAGACCGTGGCCGGCGAGACGCCCATCTCCTCGTTCGCCGTGACGAGGGGGTTGGTGTCGGAGAAAAAGTCCTCCAGGGTCGAGATGGGAATGCCGAAGGTGCGGTCCTTCCAGGTCAGCTCGTAGTTCAGCTCGGTGCCGCCCCAGGCGTAGGACCTGGTGAGGCGGATGTCGCGCGCCATGCCCTTGTGGCGGAAGTCCTTCAGGCACTCCTCGATGATGGCGTGGAAGCGGTCGATCGGCTCGGTCACGAAATGCGGCCGGTCCTTCAGCACCCTGAGGTAGGCGATGAGGCTGATGAGCGCATCGCGCCCCGGGTCGGCGAAGGCATAGAGCGCCTTGCCGTGCGACACCTGCCCGCCGGTGCGCTGGCCGGCGATACCGGCGGCGCGGCGCAGCGGCAGCATGGCTTCCTCCTTGCCGACCAGCAGGCCGCTGACCATGGCGCGCCCGGCCTTGTCCATCGACCAGGACATGTAGGTCGCGTCCACGTCCTGCGGGCCATAGCCCAGCACCGGCAGGCCGCCGCCGCAGTCGACGAAGTGCGGCAGGTCGAAGTCGCGGGCGAGGCCGCTCGTCTGGTGCAGCATCGCCGGCGCGCCGGCGGCGTTCTTCTCGTGGTGGCCATAGCCCGGCGTGTCGTAGCCGATCGACTGGAACCCGGTCAGGAAGGCGCCGTGCCGCTCCGCCAGGGCGCGGAACTTCGCCATCGAGCCGGCGACCTCCACGTCGTACAGCATCGGCACCACGGACGAGCGGATGCCGTGCACCTCGTAGCGGGCGCCGGCGTACTTGGCATAGAGCGTGTCGAGGTTGACCAGGCTCTTGCCCTCCACCGCCAGCTCGCCGGCCGAGACGCTGCGATCGGCGGTCAGGCCCTTGTAGAGCGGCGGAAAGGGCCGGCCATAGCTGCCGAGGTACTCGTAGTCCTCGTTGAAGGGCATCAGCACGCGGGCGCGATAGGCCTCGCCCTTGCGCAGGGTGGGCGGCGCGAAGGCCACCTCGTTCACCAGCCGCAGCACGGATTCGCAGGAGTTCAGCGCCAGGCCATCCCATTCGTCGCCCCAGATCTCCTTCACCAGGGCGCGCAGCTCGGCCTGGTAGTGCGCCACCGGCTGGATCTTGCCGCGGTTCGACTGGACGATGGGGTCGAGCACGAAGGAGGGCAGCACGCCGGGGCAGGAGGAGGCGCCGGGATAGAGCCCGACCTCGTCCTTCATCTTGTCGAGCCCCAGCTTGCGGCCCGCCGCCTGCGCCTGGGCGCGGATCCAGGGCAGCCTGTCCTGGAGCTGCTGGTAGAACTGGAAGCGGAAGCGCGCGGCCATGTGCTGTCCCTCTCGTCTGACGGGCGGCAGTCTGCGACAGCGGGCGCGGCCTTAAAGTGCCGGCGGGTCCAGGTTCACTTCGAACGCCCCCGCACTAACCTCGACGCAGCAAGTAGCGGGCGCTGAGATGCGGCGTCAGGCGCCGCTCCAGCCGCTTCACGCCCCAGCTCACCAGCACCACCAGCAGGAAGTAGAGGACACCGGCCGCCAGCAGCGGCGTGAAGGGATCGTAGGTGCGGCTGTAGATCTGCTGCGCCACGCCCATCAGGTCGA
Source organism: Pseudomonadota bacterium (assembly GCA_029781795.1). Lineage (GTDB taxonomy): Bacteria > Pseudomonadota > Alphaproteobacteria > Kiloniellales > JACOMY01 > JAKOWB01. Next base: position 8,046 of record JAKOWB010000029.1, read on the forward strand.
CCACGGTGACCAGGCTGGCCACAGCCGTGCCCTTGATGACGAAGACGATCTCGTTGCCGTAGCTGTGCAGCGCCAGGCGCGCGACATGCGGCAGGATGATGCGGCGATAGAGCAGCAGCGGCGGGAAGCCGGCGGCCAGGCCCGCCTCGCGCTCGCCCTGCGGGACGGCGCGCAGCGCATTGGCCAGGATCTCGGCGACATAGGCGGCGGAGTTGAGCGAGAAGGCGACGACCGCGCAGGTGAAGCCGTTCTCCACCAGCAGCCAGAGCCAGGACTCGCGCACGAAGGCGACCTGCGGCGCGCCGTAGTAGAGCAGGAAGAGCAGCGCCAGCACCGGCGGGCCGCGGAAGAAGAAGACGAAGCCCGCCGCCAGCCAGCGCAGCGCCGGGCGGCGCGCCACCCGCGCCAGCGCCACCGGCAGCGCCAGGATCAGGCCGATCAGCAGGGTCAGCGCCGTCAACTCCAGGGTGACCAGCAGCCCCTGCAGCAGCGCCGGCAGCTCGGCCCAGAGGCGGTCCAGCTCCATGATCATGGCCGCTGCCCTCCCGCCGGCCCCAGGTGGCGGAACAGGCGCTCGCCATAGCGCCGCTGCGCCCAGAGCGTGGCGGCCGAGATCGCCAGGTAGACCGCCAGCACGGCCAGGAAGAAGGCGAAGTAGCGCTTGGAGTTCTGCCCCGCCGTGTCGGCCGCGCGCACGAAGTCCTGCAGCCCGATGGCGGAGAGCAGCGGCGTGGTCTTGATCACCACCATCCAGAGGTTCACCAACCCGCCGAAGGCATAGCGCAGGGCCAGCGGCAGCGTGATCTTCAGCGCCACCTGCCAGCGCTTCAGGCCCAGCGCCTCTGCCGCCATCACCAGTTCGCGCGGCACCGCCAGCAGCGCGCCGCGGAAGACCTGCGCCGCGTAGGCGCCGAGGATCAGCGACAGGGCCGCGGTGCCGGCGACGAAGGGGCTGAGGTCGAAGCGCCCGACGCCCAGCGGCTTCAGCGCCCAGCGCAGGACTAGCGCGCCGCCGTAATAGAAGAGGAAGATGATCAGCAGCTCCGGCACCGAGCGGAAGACCAGGCCATAGGCCTTGGCCAGCCAGCGCAGCGGCCGCGGGCCGGAGAGCTCCGCCGTCGCGGCGGCGAGGCCGATCAGCGCGCCGAGGACATAGGCGGCCAGCGCCACCTCGAGCGTGATCAGCAGCCCGCGCGCCAGCTCGTCGCCCCAGCCGCTGCCCCAGGCAAAGAGGTCGAGGTCGGTCATGGTCGATGCGACATGGTCAACCCTCTCCCCCTCGAGGGAGAGGGTGGGCGCGCCAGCGCCCGGGTGAGGGGGGTCGGTGCGACTATAGCCGATCGCACCGACCGACCCCCCTTACCCCGACCCTCTCCCGCAAGGGGAGAGGGGGGACCCTACTTCCACAGACTGTCGGCGCGGATGTTCACAGTGAAGTACTGCGCCGCGATCTTGTCGAAGGTGCCGTCGGCATAGACCTGGCGGATGCCCTCGTTCAGCTTGTCGCGCAGCGCCTCGTTGCCCTTGCGCAGCATGGCGCCGGCGCCCTCGCCCAGCGCCGGGTCGAAGAAGTCGGGACCATAGAAGGCATAGTCGGCGCCCTCGGCACTGGCCAGGAACTCCGAGGCCACCAGCGCCTCGGTGAAGGCCAGGTCCAGGCGCCCGGCGATCAGGTCGGCGGTGATCTGGTCCATTTTCTCGTAGGGCACGGCGACGACGCCGGGGAAGTGCGCCCGCAGGTACTGGTCCTGCACCGCGCCGCCATAGACGCCGACCCTCTTGCCCTTGAGGCCGGCGTCGCTGACCTCGAGCGTCATGCCCTTCCTGCCGAAGAACTTGGTCGGCGAATTGTAGTAGGGCAGCGTGAAGTCGAAGCTGGCCTGGCGTTCGGCAGTGATCGACATGGAGCTGAAGATCACGTCGTACTTCTCGGCCACCAGCGCGGCGATGATGCCGTCGAAGTCCTGCGCCACCCACGCGCAGTCCAGCTTCGCCGCGGCGCAGACGGCGTTGCCCAGGTCGATCTCGAAGCCAGTGATGCGCCCGTCCGCCTCGGTCTTGCTGAAGGGCGGGAACGAAGCCTCGCTGGCCATCAGCACCTGGTCCGCCTTGGCGCCGGCCAGCGGGGCCAGGGCCACCAAAGCGGCCAGGAGAACGGACCTTCCGAACATCCCCTTGATCATGCCTGCCTCCTTGTTGTTGGGGTTTTCCCCGTTGTGGCGATTGGAGCAAAGCCGCCGCGCCACTTGCATCGCGAAATCCGGAAGTCTGGTTCGGCGGGATGCGGCCTATGGCGCCTCGGCGACGAAGGCCAGGGTCGCCCCGGCCGCCACCCGGCCGGTGGCCGCCAGCGCCACCACCACGCCGTCGCAGAGCGCGCGTGCCGGCTGCAGCGGGAAGCCGGGCTCCTCCAGGCGGCAGACCTCGCCCAGCACCTGGCCCTTCGGCACCTCCTGCCCCAGCCGCACGCGCGGGGCGAAGAGGCCGCCGCAGGGCGTGGCGACATAGTTCTCCGGCCGGGTCAGCGTCAGCAGCAGCGAGCGGCTGCCGGCCGGCGGCGGACCGGCGAGCGCACCGACATGCCGCAGCAGGCCCAGCGCCGCGCGCCGCGCCGCCGCGACCGAGTCCGGCGTCAGGCGCCCGCCGCCGCCCAGCTCGGAAGAGAAGCAGCGCTTGCCGAGCGCCCGTGCCGCGCCCTCGATCGTGCCGTTGTGGGGCATGCCCTCGCCACCGCCCTCGTCGAAGACGATGGCATAGGGCGCGT
>JAKOWB010000027.1 GCA_029781795.1 Pseudomonadota bacterium
GCCAGCAAGGCCCCGCCGCCGACCGCGCCGCAGCCGGAAGACGAGCGCATCCGCAAGCTGTTCGACCCGGACAAGGACCAGGGCGCCGGCTACGTCGCCGCCGCGCTGAACTGGCCGCTGCCGCGCGTGACGCAGCGGCTGAAGGACCTCGGGCTGGTGAGGGCGGGATGACCAAGCCCCAGCACATGATCAGCCAGCCCCCTGAGCCGACCTGGACGCCCGAGCGCATCGAGCGGCTGAAGGCGATGTGGCTGCAGGAGCGCCCGCAGCTATCGGCCAGCGAGATCGCGCGGCAGCTCGGCGGCGACCTCACGAAGAGCGCCGTCTGCGGCAAGGCGCATCGCCTGGGGCTGCCGGGCCGCGAGTCGCCGATCCGGCCGGCCAGGCCGAAGCCGCTGCAGCGCCGCACCAAGGCCGTCGAGCTGCCGGTGCCGAATACCGAGCCACCGGAACGTCCGCTCAGCCCGCCGCCGGTGCGCACGGCTGGCCGCGAGCCTGCTCCCACGCGGCGCCGCATCGCCGCGCTGCCGCAGCGGCTCGGGCCGTCGCCCTTCAGGACCTGCCAGTGGATCGCCAAGGACGACGGTCCCTTCAGCGACGCCGACAAGTGCGGCGCCGGGACCGTGACCGGCAGCAGCTACTGCGCCGAGCATCGGGCGCGGTCATACCAAAAGCAGAAGATGGAGAACGTAGCGTGACGACGCACCCGATCGACGCCATCGCCATTGGCATCCGACACCGGAAGGACCTCGGCGATGTAGAGGGACTTGCTGCAAGCATCGCTGAGATCGGCCTGCTGCACCCCATCGTGATCGACCCGCAGGGGCGGCTGATCGCCGGTGAGCGCCGGCTTGCTGCCTGCAAACATCTTGGCTGGAGCGAGGTGCCGGTGAGCATCGTGCCGCTGGCCGAACTGGCCCGGGGCGAAGCCGCCGAGAACTTCCAGCGCAAGGACTTCGCACCGAGCGAGGCCGTCGCCATCAAGCGCGCGCTGGAGCCGGTCGAGCGCGAGGCGGCGAGGGAGAGGATGGTCGAGCTGGGCAGGACGCACGGCAACCCCGGTGGCAAGTTGCCACAGGGGGAGCCCCCACTCCCTGGCATCACCCCTGCGCCAGCACTCTCTTCGGCGAGCAGCCTGCCGCTCCAGAAGGGCAAGACGCGTGACAAGGTGGCCAGCTTCACCGGCATGGGTGCACGCACCCTGGATAAGGCCGAGGCGATCGTCGAGGCCGCCGAGCGAGAGCCTGAGCGGTTCGGCAAGCTCGCCGCCGACATGGATCGCACCGGCCGCGTCGATGGCCCCTATAAGCGCCTGGTGGTGGCACAGAAGGCCGAAGCCATCCGCCGCGAGCCGCCGCCGCTGCCCGGGCGCGGCCCCTACCGGGTGATCGTCGCCGACCCGCCTTGGCCCTACGAACTGCGAAAGGAGGACCCGTCGCACCGCGCGACTCACCCGTACCCGCAGATGAGCATCGCTCAGATCTGCGCAATGGACGTCCGCAGCATCGCCCACGACGACTGCCTGCTGTGGCTTTGGACAACCAACCACCACATGCGGGAGGCCTTCGAGGTGCTGGACGCCTGGGGCTTCCAGCACAAGACGATCCTCACCTGGGCCAAAGATCGCATGGGGACCGGCGACTGGCTGCGGGGCCAGACCGAGCACTGCCTGATGGCCGTTCGCGGCAAGCCGGTGGTCCACCTCACCAACCAGACCACACTGCTGAACGGCCCCTTGCGGGCCAACTCGCAGAAGCCAGAGGAGTTCTATGCCTTCGTCGAAGGCCTGTGCCCGGCGCCGCGCTACGCCGAGCTCTTCTCGCGCACCCCCCGTCCGAATTGGGATGGCCATGGCGACGAAGCCGACGCTGCGTGAGACCGAGAAGTTCCGCCGGGGTAGGGCGGGCGAGCACGTTGTCGCCGATCTGCTGAAGCAGCGCGGCTGGTACATCGTGCCCAGCTACGACTACTGCGGCGACGACGGGAACAAGGCTCCGAAGATGGAAGGCCTGACCGCCGCGCTTATTCTGCCTGACCTCGACGTCGCGCGCGGTGGCAGGCGGAAGTGGGCCGAGGTGAAGACCAAACTGCGGCCCGACTTCACGCGGATCACGGGGCGCTACGAGCACGGGATACCTATTCGACACTTCGAGCACTACCGGCAGGTCCAGGCCGTCACCGGCGCTGAGGTATGGCTTTTCATCTACGAGGAAGAGCCCGCCGTAGTGATCTGCCAGGCACTCGACAAGCTGGAGCCTCAAAGCCGCTTCTATCGCGGCCCGCGCATGGACCGCGGCGGCATGGTGTTCTGGCCGCGTGACGCATTTCTGCTTTTCGGCCGCGTCAACAACCTCCTCGGAGACGCCGCATGAAATCCCGCAGCGTCGCCCGCGCGATCGCCGCGCCGCTCGAGGCCGTGTGCTATCGGCTGGAGTGCCCGGAGGGATGAACGCCGTGGCGCCATTCGACCGCCGCTATGAGGACGGGCCGCAGCCGCCGGCGAACCTGGAGCTGGAGCAAGCCGTGCTGTCCGCCCTGCTGCAGGACAATCGCCGCTTCGACGAGCTCGCCGTGCTGCTGTCGGCCGACGACTTCCACGACGCCACGCACCGGCGGATCTACGAGCTGGCCGGCGAGATGATCGCCCGCGGCCAGGCCGCCACCGCCATGGTGTTGAAGGAGCACTTTGCGGGCGACCCCAGCCTCGCCGCGCACGGCGGCGCCAGCTACCTGATGCAGCTTCAGGTCGTCGGCGTCGGCTTCGTCGACCTGGCACACTGGGCCCGCAGCCTGCGCGACCTGTCGGTCCGCCGCCAGGCTATGAAGGCCGGCGCCGACCTGATCGCCGATGCCGCTGAGCTCGACCTCGACCGCAGCGGCGACCAGGTGGTCGAGGCGGCCGAGCAGCGCCTGGCTGAGATCGCCGAAGGCCGGCAGGCGGCCGAAGAAGCCGTACCCTTCGACCAGGCCATGGCGGATGCCGTCGACGAGATCGAGGCGAACTATCGCCGCGGCGGCGCGCTGCTGGGCCTCTCCACCGGATTCCCGTCGGTCGACGAGTTCACCGGCGGGATGGCGGGCGGCGAGTTGATCATCGTCGCCGGACGACCTGGCATGGGCAAGACCAGCCTCGCCCTCTGCCTCGCCGAGAACGTCGCGCGGGCTGGCAAGCGGGTGCTCTTCTTCTCGATGGAGATGAACCGCAAGGCCCTGCTGCAGCGCTTGCTGGTGCTGCACACCGGCATCCGGTACCAGGCGCTGGCCCGGGGCCGCCTCAGCGACGGCGACATGCAGCGGGTGATCGAGGCACGCCGCGCCATGGGCGACCTGCCGCTGCTGATCGACGACACGCCCGAGCAGACGCCGCAGTCGGCCCTGGCCCGCGCGCGCCGCGTGAAGCGCCGTGGCGGCTTGGACCTCGTGATCTTCGACCACCTGGGCTACATGCGCGCCGGCAAGCGGCAGGAGAACCGCAACCTCGAGGTCGGCGCCATCACCAAGGGCCTGCGCGCCCTCGCCAAAGGCCTCGGCGTGCCGGTCCTGCTGCTGTCCCAGCTTTCCCGCAAGGTCGAGGAGCGCGACGACAAGCGGCCACACAAGGGCGACCTGCGCGACTCCGGTGAGATCGAGCAGGACGCCGACGCCATCTGGTTCCCCTTCCGGCGGCACTACTACCTCAAGCGCGAGGAGCCGAAGCCCCGCGCCAACGAGGACCGGGAGAAGTTCAACCAGCGCGTCTCGAAGTGGATTGAGGACTGCGATGCCTGCCGCCACCAGGCCGACCTGATCGTCGACAAGCAGCGCAACGGGCCGACCGGCGCGGTGAAGCTCGCCTTCGACGAAGCGACGATGCGGTTCAGCGAAGTAGCACCAGCCGATCCGGGCGGCGAACCCGGCCTCTGGCAGGAGTAGCGAGGGCATATGGCACGCATCCGGTCCATCCACCCCGGCTTCCTTACCGACGATGACGTGATGTCGCTGACGGTCGAGGAGCCGCTTGGGGTGATCCTCTTCCTCGGCCTGCTGACCGAGGCCGACGATCAAGGCGTCTTCGAGTGGAAGCCCTTCACGCTCAAGGCGCGCATCCTGCCGGCGATCCTGAAGCCGATCGAGCCGATCCTGGACATGCTGTTGTCCCGCGACCGGCTGCGGCGCTTCGACGTCGACGGCAAGAGCTACGGCGCCATCCGCAACTTCCGCAAGTGGCAGCGGCCTGAGAAGCCGAAGGCCTGGCACCCGCTCCCCGACGACCTGCGCTCCTACGTGGGTCTGATCGCCGACCGTTCGCCTGCGGATGCCGCTCCGCAGCCCCCCAAGTCGCCGAAGCGTGCCGTCGCAGAGGCCCCTAAGTCGACGACTACCCCCACTTCCGGCGATGCCGTTTCGCTGACCAGTCGCCGACCAGTCGCCGACCGCTCCCCGAATTCCTCCGCAGAGGTAGGAGGTAGGATGGAGGAGGTAGGAGGGAAGAAGAATCCCAGCAGCTCAGCAAACGGTTCCGCGCGCGCGATGCCGCAGAGCCCGGATGCTGCTGGGCGGCTGATCGGGATCTTCGACGACAAGCAGGCTGACGTGTACGGCGCCGACCAGCGCCAAATGCCCGCTGCCCGGGACTTCACCACGGCGACCCGCTTCCTCGAGGCGGGACTGACGCTGGACGAAGCCGGCCCGCTGTTCGAGGCCGTGCTGCGGCGCGAGTTCCAGCGCGGCAAGCCGGCGCCGCGCAGCCTGGCCTACCTCGAGCAGCCCGTCGCCGACCACCTCGCCGAGAAGGTCAAGCCCTTGCCGCAGGGCCAGCCGAACGGCAGGGGTGGCGAGGCGGCCGGTGGCGAGGTCGCCGACTACGACCCCGACAAGTGGCTCGACCCCGAGGTCGCAGCCAAGCGCAAGCGCGTGCTGGAGGGCTGAGCCATGGCCAAGGGCGGCAAGAAGCGCTGGCGGTCGAAGGCCCGGGGCGGCAGGCCGCGGAAGCCGATCGAGGCGGCTGAGCGCAAGCCGAACGGCCGGACGCGCGATCGGCGCGACCCAGGCCCGACCGCCGAGGCGATCCAGCGCCGGCGCGAGATGCTGCCCGGCTGCCGGGATGCCAGCGTGCTGGTCTCCGCCGAGGCCGGCAGCGTGCTGGGACGGCTCTTCCTGGCGGGCGTCATCAGCGACGTCCAGTGCAAGGCCGGCCAGCGCTACCAGCACATCGTCGAGCGCTACAGTCGGCTGCTGCTGGCACCCCGGCCACCGGGCGTGGCCGACCCCAACCGCATCCCCGGCGGGCAGCAGGGCGAGGAGAGCTGCGCCCAGATCGCCCGCTTCGCCCAGGCCAGGGCCGAGTATGACACCGCCTTCGAGGCCGTGCGCCGGGCCGGGCGCCTCGCCCAGCTCGCCGTCCGCGCCGCCATCCTGGAGCAGGAGCCGGCCATCGCGCCCCTGCGCGCCGCGCTCGAGGCGCTGATCCTCGCCGGGCGCGACATCAGCCGGGCCGGGCAGGAGGCCTACGAGGAGGCCATGGAACGCTGCATGGTGGGCCAGGACGTGCCGTCAGAGCACAAGATGTTGACAGCCGCCGCCGACTAGGCGTATACGGGAAAAAGTCACAGCTGAAACTGCGCCCGGGTGGTCGGAAGACCGCGCCGGGCGACGTCGTTTCAGGGGGTTGCGATGCCGCGCATGTCCGAGACCCAGCGCACCACCCTCGACTACAACCGCATGCTGCCGTACATCATCGCGCGGGCGCTGACCTTGGTGGCCAAGGATGCCCAGGCCGAGGTCGTGCGGGAGATGCCTCAGCGCTTCGACCGGCCGACGCCCTTCACGCTGAACGCGCTGCGGGTCAAGCCGGCGACGGCCCGGGACCATACCGCGCAGGTCTTCGTCAAGGACATGCCGGGCGGCAAGAAGCACTACCTGCTGCTGCAGGAGTTCGGCGGCGTGCGCGTGCCGGCCCAGGCGCAGACCCTGGCCCTGCCCTGGGGCAAGGGCAAGCCGTCGATCCGGCTGAATGCCTACGGCAACGCGCCGCGCGGCATCGCCAAGGCTTTGCTGCAGGAGAAGTACCAGCCCGCCGGTGCCGAGGGTGGCGACTACGGCGGCGGCGTGTTCAGCGGCGTGCCCCGCGGCCGGACGGCCGACAAGGCCGGCATCTGGCGTCGCCCCAAGCGCAAGGCGGCCAAGAAGGGCAAGCGCAAGGGCCAGATCACCAACCGCCGGCAGCCCCTGCGCATGCTGCTGGGCTACGAGCGCCAGGCGACGTTCCGCCCCCTGTGGCGCTACCACGAGACCGTCAAGCGGGTGGTGCAGCAGCGCTACTTCGGCCGCTTCCGCGAATCGGTCGGCGCCGTCTCGGCGCGCTTCATTCGCCGATCGGCGGAGAAGGCGGGACGCTAGTAGCGCAAGAAAGTTGCGCGAGGGACCCTGGCAGTTAACCAGCAGGAGGGTAATTCGCAACCGCGATAGGCCCCTAGCGCCAGCCGTATCAAAATCAGGGGTAAACTTCCGCGGCCGAAAGGGTTTCGATGGCGACCGTTCCCAGCTTCTCGGTGACCGAAATCGCCGCGATGGCTGGCGTCACGGACAAGACGATTCGGGCCTGGGTGCGCAGCGGGCTGGAGCACGAAGAGCGCGGCCGTCGAGGCGGCGGGCGCGAGGTGCGGATCACCGTCAGGGACCTGTTGGCCTGGCACGTTTCACGTGAACGCGAGCAGGCCGGTGTCATCGACCAGCGCAGCGCGACCGACCAGGTGCGCCGCCGGAAGATCGCGGCCGAGGCAGAGACCGCCGAGCTTGCGCTTCAGGAGCGCCGCGGACAGCTGGTGTCGATTGCCGTCGTCGCGGCCGAGGTCGGCGAGCAGCTGGCCCGCGTGCGGACCCGCATGCTGGCGCTGCCGCATAAGACCGCCCCACTGGTGGCGCCGGAGACCGAGGTCCGGGCCTGCCAGCAGATCCTGCAGCAGCAGGTCGACGAGGCGCTGAATGAGCTTTCCGGCTATGCAGCCGAGCGTGCAGCAGAGGAGGGCGCTGCGCCGGGCGCTGAACCTGCAGGCGGCGCAGCAGCTGAAGCCGCCGCCGCGCCTGACGGTGAGCGAGTGGGCCGACCGCGAGCGCCGTCTAAGCGCCGAGGCAAGCGCCGAGCCCGGCCGGTGGGTGACGGCGCGTAACGAGCCGATGCGCGGCGTGATGGACGCCGTGAGCGAACCTGACGTCGAGCAGGTCGTGGTGATGTCGTCGAGCCAGGTCGGCAAGTCCGAGGTGCTCAACAACGTCATCGGCTTTCACATCGACCAGGACCCGGCGCCGATCCTGCTGGTGCAGCCGATCCTCGACACCGCCGAGGCCTACTCGAAGGACCGCATCGCGCCGATGCTGCGCGACACGCCAGCCTTGGCGAGGCGAGTCCCGGAGGCGCGGTCGCGCGACAGCGGCAACACGCTGCTGCACAAGGTTTTCCCCGGCGGGCATCTCACGCTCGCTGGAGCCAACAGCCCGGCGTCTCTCGCGTCTCGGCCGATCCGGGTCGTGCTCTGCGACGAGGTCGACCGCTACCCCCTGTCGGCCGGCGCGGAGGGCGACCCGGTGAGCCTAGCGAAGAAGCGCGCGGCCACCTTCTGGAACCGCAAGGTTATCCTAACCTCGACGCCCACCATCAAGGGCTTCAGCCGCATCGAGGCGGCCTGGGAGGAATCGGACCAACGCCGCTTCTTCGTGGCCTGCCCGCACTGCAACGAGGAGCAGCATCTGGTCTGGGCGCAGGTGCGCTGGCCGGACGGCAAGCCGCACGAGGCGCTCTACTGCTGCGTCGCCGAGGGATGCGGCGCGCTTTGGGACGACGCCAGCCGGTGGCGCGCCATTCGCAAGGGACACTGGAAGGCGACGGCGCCGTTCCGCGGTATCGCCGGCTTCCACCTCAACCAGCTCTACAGCCCCTGGGCCAGGCTGGGCGAGATCGCCGCCGAGTTCCTGCAGGCCAAGCGGTCACCCGAAACGCTGAAAACCTTCATCAACACGGTGCTCGGTGAGGCCTGGGAAGACCAGGGCCAGCGGGTCAGCGGCAGCGATCTGGTGGCGCGGCTCGAGGACTGGGGCGATAAGGCGCCGGCCTCAGTGCTCTGCGTCACCTGCGGCGTCGACGTCCAGGACAACCGGCTCGAAGTCGAGCGTGTCGGCTGGGGTCTACACGACGAGAGCTGGTCGCTCGATCATCAGATCTGGTACGGCGACCCCTCGGCGCCAGGCGTCTGGCAGCAACTGGACGACTACTTGCGCGAACCGACGGCGACGGCCGATGGCAGGCAGTTGCCGGTCAAGGCGACGGCGGTTGACAGCGGCGGTCACCATACCCAGGCGGTCTACCGCTTCTGCCGCGCCAGGTTCGGGCGACGGGTCTATGCCATCAAGGGTGTCGCCGGCCAGGGGCGTCCGGTCTGGCCAAAGCGGGCCCGCCGCGCCAAGCAGGGTGGTGCGCTGCTCTTCGCCGTGGGCGTTGATGCCGCCAAGGACTCGATCATGGCCCGGCTGCGGATCGCCGAGCCGGGGCCGGGCTTCTGCCACTTCCCGGTCGGCCGGGAGCCGGACTACCTCGAGCAGTTCGGTGCCGAGACGAAGGTCACAAAGAAGGTCCGCGGCTTCCCCCAGATCTCCTGGGTGAAGCGGGAGGGCGTGCGCAACGAGGCCATCGACCTCCGGGTCTATGCCTTCGCCGCGCTGCAGGCGCTCAACGTCAACTGGTCGCGCGTGCAGGCGCGGCTCGATACGCGGTTCGCGCCGGCGCCCAAGGTGCCGGACCGGCCGGCTCCCACACTGCCGCCGCGGGACGAAGAGCCACCCATGCCGCGCCCAGCTGCGCCGCCCCGCGTGCCGGCAAGGCGCGCTGGCCGGCGGCGGTCGGTGTCCAGCTTCATGACAGGGTGAGGGCAACATGGCTGCTTCGCTCGCCACCCTGCAGGCCCGCAAGGAAGCGCTGGAAAAGGTCATGGCCAGCGGCCAGCTGCAGGTCCGCTTTGCCGATCGCACGGTGGTCTATCGCTCGATGGAAGAGATGACGCAGGCGCTGGCGCTGCTGGAGAAGCAGATCGCCGCCACCGAAGGTCGCAAGCGGACGCGCCAGATCCGGGTCAACAGCGTGAAGGGTTGGTTCTGATGGCCGGCCCGGTGCGCTTCCGCATCAAGGGCACCCAGGTCTATGTCGCGCCGCAGGCCTCGGCCTATGACGCGGCCGGTCGCGGGCGCCGCGGCCGGAACTGGACGCCCGGCCGCTTCGGCCCGAACCTGGTGCTGCTGGGCTCGGCCGACCAGCTGCAGCGCCGCGCCCGCGATGCCGTGCGCAATGCCGGCTACGCGGATACGGCGATCGATGTGCTGGTGACCAACATCATCGGTACCGGCATCAAGCCGAAGTTCAACACGCCCGACGCCGGGCTGAACCGTGAGCTGAACCAGCTCTGGCAGGGCTGGACCGACGAGGCCGACGCCGACGGCGCCTTTGACTTCTATGGCATGCAGGCGGTCGCCGTGCGCTCGATGGTCGAGAGTGGCGAGACCTTCATGCGCTTCCGCCCCCGCCGGCCGAGCGACGGGCTCTCGGTGCCGCTGCAGCTGCAGATGCTGGAAAGCGAGTTCTGCCCGTTCGACAAGAACGAGATGGTCGGCACCGGCGGCGAGATCCGCATGGGCATCGAGATCGACGCCATCGGCCGCCGGTCAGCCTATTGGTTCTACCGCCAGCATCCTGACGACAAGTCGCTGGCGCGTCCGGTCGATGGCCTGCTGCCGGTGCGTGTACCCGCCGAGGGTGTGGCCCACCTGCGCCAGATGCGTCGTCCCGGCCAGCTCCGCGGCGAGCCCTGGCTCACCCGTGCCCTGATCAAGCTGAAGGATCTGGACGCCTACGACGACGCGGAGCTGGTGCGGAAGAAGACCGCCGCACTCTTCGCCGCCTTCATCACCCGACCCTCGCCGGAGACCGACGAGGACAACGCGGCCATCGGCGAGGTGCCGGACAGCGAGGACAGTGACGGCAGCCCGATCGCCACGCTTGAGCCGGGCACGGTGCAGCTGCTGGAGCCGGGCGAAGAGGTCAAGTTTTCCGAGCCCGCCGACGTTGGCGGCCAGTACGACACCTTCATGGCCTGGCAACTGCGCGCCGTCGCGGTGCTGTCCGGCATCCTCTACGAGCAGCTGACCGGCGACTACAGCAAGATCAACGACCGGACCTATCGCGCCGCGGTCGGTGAGTTCCGCCGGCGCATCACCATGCTGCAGCACAGCCTGGTGGTCTTCCAGTTCTGCCGCCCGGTCGGCGAGCAGTTCCTGAACGCGGCCTACGCCAGCGGGGTGGTCGCGCCGCCCGCCGGCATGAGCGAGCGCGACGCCAGGAAGGTGCTGTGGGTGCCGCAGGCCTGGCCTTACCTGCATCCGCTGCAGGACGTGCAGGCCAACAAGATGGCGCGCGACGCTGGCTTCACCTCGTCCAAGCAGATCATCGCCGAGCGCGGCGACGACATCGAGGACGTCTACCGCGAGATCGCCGAAGAGCAGCAGGCCGAAGAGGCGCTGGGCCTCGCCTTCGACCGCAAGAGCGCGACGCAGCCAGGCCCGGCGCCAAGCGGCCAGGACGGCAACCAGGACCAGGGAGACCAGGGCAATGGCGACCAGCCGACGCAAGGGTGACCTGGCGCGCCTCGCACAGAGGGTCATCGGCCAGCCGCTGATGATCGACCCGCGCAAGGCGGATGTGATCATCGGCGTGTTGGGCCCGCGCCT
>JAKOWB010000061.1 GCA_029781795.1 Pseudomonadota bacterium
GCCAGATCGACGAGGGCACCAACTTCTTCCTCGGCTCGTTCGGCAGCAACATCGTGCTGCCCACCGCCGCGATCACCGAGCGCGCCAAGAAGCCGATGGTGCAGACCGGCGGCGGCTCGGACGCGATCTTCACCCGCGGCTACAAGTACGTGTTCGGCATGTACCCGCGCGCGACGCGGCAGTTCGCGGCCGCTGCGGCGATGTTCAAGTCGCTGACGCCGCTGCCGCAGACCTATTCGGTGATCTACACCAACGACGCCTTCTCCAAGACTGCGGCCGAAGGCGCGCGGCGCAGCTGCGACGCGGCCGGCTTCAAGCGCATCGACAGCTACGAGCTGCCGGCCAAGCCGACCGACGTATCGAGCGTGCTGGGCTCGGTGCGCGCCAAGACGCCCGACATGCTGATCTGCATCATGCACGACCAGGATTCGCTGCTGGTGGCGCGCCAGATGATCGCCAGCAGCACCAACGTGAAGCTGCTCTACCAGGGCCTGGGGCCGCAGCTCGCCTCGTTCCGCGAGGCGCTGGGCAAGTACGCCGAGGGCCTGCTGTGTTCCACCTACTGGGACGAGTCGGTGCCGTTCAAGGATCCGTTCTTCAAGGACTCCAAGACATTCGCCGCCTACTACCGCAGCAAGTTCACGCGCCCGATCGCCTACCACACGGCCGGCGCGGCGGCCTGCATCGAGACCTATGTGCGGGCCATGCAGGCGGCCAAGGGCACCAACCCGCAGGCGGTGCGCGACGCGCTGGCCGCCGCCGACTACGAGACCTTCTACAGCCGCATCAAGTTCACGCCCGACGGCGACGGCGATCCGCTGTCGCTGGGCGGCATGGTCGGCCAGGTGCAGAAGGGCAAGCTGGCGCTGGTCTTCCCCGAAGGCGCCCGTACCGCCCCGGTGATCTACCCCGGCCTGCCGTGGGACAAGAAGGCGTGAGGGTTCAGAGCCGCCGTCGTCCCGAGCGGAGCCGCGCAGCGGCGCAGTCGAAGGACCTCCTCCCGTCAGCACCATTGCGGCTGCCGAGAAGTGGCCCTTCGACTTCGCTCCGCTCCGCTCAGGGCGACGATTTGCGCGCATGACCCTCATCATCCAGACATTGGCCGACGGGCTGGTGCTCGGCGGCATCTATGCGCTCGCCGCCGTCGGCTTCTCGCTGATCTTCGGCGTGCTGCACGTCATCAACCTCAGCCACGGCGTTCTCGTGCTGATGGGCGCCTACCTGGCGCTGACCTTCTCGGCGTTCCTGCACATCGACCCGCTGCTGACCATGCCGCTGGTGATGGTGGCGCTGTTCGCCATCGGCTACGCCTACCAGCGCCTGCTGATCCAGCACGCGGTCGACCGCTCGCAGTTCGGCTCGCTGCTGCTGACCTTCGGCGTCGGCCTGATGCTGCACAACGTGATGATCTGGGTGTTCTCGCCCGACATGAAGAACATCACGCCGACATACGCCTTCACCGCCTTCAAGCTCGGGCCGATCGCCTTCGACGCGGTGCGCGTGAGCTGCCTGATCGCCAGCCTGGTGCTGCTGAGCTGCCTGGCCGGGCTGCTGAATTTCTCGCCGCTGGGCCGCGTCATCCGCGCCACGGCGCAGCAGACCATGGCGGCGCGGCTGTGCGGGGTGAACGTGCCGCATGTCTACGCGCTGACCTTCGCCGTGTCGGCCGCCTTCGCCGGCGCCTCGGGCATCGTCATCGGCATCATCCTGCCCGTCTCGCCGGCCGACGAGGCCACCTGGACGCTCAACGCCTTCGTCGTCGTCGTGCTGGGCGGCGTCGGCAGCCCGGCCGGCGCGCTGATCGGCGGCCTGCTGCTGGGCGTGGTGAGCACGCTGACGGCGCAGTACATCGGCCCCTCCTTCCCCAACGTCACCATGTTCCTGCTGCTCGTGGTACTGCTGCTGGTGCGCCCGCAGGGCCTGCTCGGCAACGCCTTCGCCGCCTCGCGATGAAGCTCAAGCCCGCCACCGCCGCGCTGCTGTTCGCCGCCGCGATCGTCCTGCTGGCGCTGGCGCCGCTGGTGCTGCCGCCGTTCTACGTGCGCGTCGGCCAGCTCATGCTGTACTCGGCCGGGCTGGGCGTGGCCTGGACCATCCTCGGCGGCTTCGCCGGCTACGGCAGCTTCGGCCACGCCGCCTTCATCGGCGTCGGCGCCTTCGCCGCGGGCCTGGTCGAGCAGCAGCTGACCGGCCTGCCTCCGCCGCTGCTGCTGCTCGTCGGCCTGGTCGTCGGCGGGCTGGCCTGCGCGACGATCTCGCTCGTCGTCGCCTACCCGATCCTGCGGCTGCGCGGCACCTTCTTCGCCATCGCCATGCTGGGCGTCTGCCAGGTCTGCGCCGAGCTCAACAACAACGTCGATTTCTTCCAGGGCTCGCTGGGCCTGAACTTCCCGCCGGTCACGCCCAGCGACTGGGATCCGGCCACGCTGTACTACGAGCTCTATCTCTTCGCCTCGACGGCCGTGCTGCTGGTCGCCTGGCAGATCCGGCGCAGCCGCTTCGGCGCCGGCCTGCTGGCGATCCGCGAGGACGAGGACACCGCGCGCATGCTGGGCGTGCCGACGGAGCGCTACAAGCGCGTCGCCTTCGTGGTCAGCGCCGTGCTCACCGGCCTGCTCGGCGTGATCTACGCCCACTCGCTGGGCTACGTGACCACCGACTCGGTGTACCGCAACGACACCAATCTCAGCCTGATCGTCTATTCGCTGCTGGGCGGCATGGGCACCCTGGCCGGACCGGTGATCGGCGCCTTCATGCTGGTGTTCATCACCCAGGTCGTGCTCGCCCGCCTGCTCGACTTCCACCTCTTCGCCACCGGCCTGCTGCTGGCCGTGCTGGTGCTGGTGGCGCCGGGCGGCGTGCTGGGCGTGATCCGCGACCTGCGGCAGCGCTGGCGCGCCAAGAGCGAGCCGGCCGAATGAGCGACGCGCCGATCCTCGCCGTCGAGGGGCTGAGCAAGAGCTTCCGCGGCCTGCAGGCGATCGCCGAGGTGAGCTTCGCGATCGAGCCGGGCTCGATCACCTCGATCATCGGGCCCAACGGCGCCGGCAAGTCGACGCTG
>JAKOWB010000063.1 GCA_029781795.1 Pseudomonadota bacterium
GTTGCCAGGCGCGGCCGATGCGTCCCGCCGGCGTCAGTGCCACGCTTGTCCCGCCTCCTCGGAGCTGTCCCGCGCCAAGCACCCTCGGGGCGGCTGGCGCGGCCTGTCAAGCGGACTGCGCCGCCGGCTGCCGCCCGGTGCCTCGGCTTGACAGTGGCGGCGGGGGTAAGGCCTCTTGCGCCCCTCTCCCCCAAGCCACGCAGGCCATGCCCGCAGACCGCCCCCTCGTGTCGATCATCACCCCGGCCTGGAAGGCCGGCGGCTTCATCGGCCAGACCGTGGAATCGGTGCGCAACCAGACGCTGCGGGACTGGGAGCACCTGGTCATCGACGACTGCTCCCCCGACGACACCGGCCAGGTGGTCGCCGGGCTGGCGGCCGGGGACCCGCGCCTGCGCCTGCTGCGCACGCCGGCGAACGGCGGGCCGGCGCGCGCGCGCAACGTCGGCCTCAGCGCCGCCCGCGGCCGCTACGTCTGCTTCCTCGACGCCGACGACCTCTGGCATCCCGAGAAGCTTGCGGCGCAGATCGGCCATCTCGAGGCCACGGGCGCGGCGGTCTGCTACACCGCCTACCGGCGCATGTCGTTCGACCTGCTGCAGCAGAGCCGCGTCATCCGCGTCCCGCGCGAGCTGACCTATGGCCGCCTGCTGCGCAACACGGCGATCGTCACCTCCTCCTCGATGGTCGATACGGACCGCACCGGACCGCTGCGCATGACCGAGGCGGCGCGCGACGACTACCTGCTCTGGCTCGGCCTGCTGAAGGCCGGGCACAAGGCCGTGGGCCTCAACCGCGACCTGGTGCAGTATCGCCGCGTGCCGGGCTCGGTCTCCAGCCGCCAGCTCCATGCATCCGGCATCGTCTGGCAGATCTACCGGCAGCACGAGAAGCTGCCCCTGCCGGTCGCCCTCTGGTGCTTCCTGAACTACGCTTCGCGCGCAGTCTGGAAGCGGCTGCCGGTCTGACGGGAGGCGCCGGTGCTCGCCGACACGCTGCTGAACCGCATTGCCGGGCGCCAGGCGCGCATCGGCA
>JAKOWB010000066.1 GCA_029781795.1 Pseudomonadota bacterium
CAGGCCGTCGCCATCTCAAGGCTCCTGCTCGGCGACACCAGGCTCATCATCATGGACGAGCCCATGGCCGCCCTCGGCGTCAACGAGGGTCAGAAGGTCCTCGACCTCATCCAGCGTCTCGCCGCCAAGGGCATCTCCTTCCTCATCATCTCCCACAACCTCGAACACGTCATGTCGATCTCTAGCCGCGTCGCCGTCCTCAAGAACGGTCGACTCGTCGGGGCCGTCGACACCAACAAGACCTCACGCCAGGACATCACTTCCATGATCGTCCATGGCAGGCGGTAGCGGCCGGTGCCCCAGGCAAGCCGTGACAGTGATCCCCGAAGCTTTGACCGGAAAACAGGGAGTCCAAAAATGACAGTCAGGTTCACGCTCGCCGCGGTCGCCCTCTCGGCGATCGCCTTCACTTCCGCCGCCAGCGCCGAGGACTGGACGGCGCCGCTGATGGTCGACGACCAGCATCCCGAGGCGCTCTACACGCCGCTGCCCGCGGGCTCGGCCACCAAGCCCTGGCACCTCTGCGTCGGCTTTCCTCACATGAAGGACGCCTACTACGTCGCCAAGGACTACGGCGTCGTCACCGAGGCCAAGCGCCAGGGCGTCGGCGTCACCGTCATGTCCGCCGGTGGCTATGACAACCTGACCCAGCAGATCCAGCAGATCGAGGATTGCGTGGCCCAGGGCGGTGACGCGGTGCTGGTCAACGCGGTCTCCAAGACCGGCCTCAATGGCCTCATCGCCGAGCTGCATGAGAAGGGCATCCCGGTGCTCGACATGGGCAACGGCATGACCTCCGAGCTGGTCGCCGCCTACTCGCTGGCGCAGTACTACTGGGCCGGCCACACCGCCGGCGCCTATCTCGCCGCCAAGCATCCGGCCGGCTCGGGCAAGGTGCAGCTGGTGTGGCTCGCCGGCCCGACTGGCTCGCAGTGGGTCGAGGACGCGGTCAAGGGCATGCAGGACGCCATCGCCGGCTCGGATATCGAGCTGCTGAAGGTCATGTACGGCGACACCGGCAAGTCGACGCAGATGAACCTGATGGAAGACGCGCTGCAGACCTATCCCGAGGTCGACGTCATCGGCGGCGTCGCCCCCGCCATCGAGGGCGCGATGGAGATCGTGAAGACCAAGGGGCTGAGCAACATCCAGCTCCTCTCCTTCTACTCCACGCCGGCCATCGAGCAGGCGGTGCGCGACGGCAAGGTCATGGCCACGGTCAACGACTACAATGCTGTCGGCTCGCGCATCTCGGTCGACCAGGCGGTGCGCCTGCTCGAGGGCAAGTTGGAGATCAAGAGCGCGGCCCGCAAGTTCGAGATCATCGACGCCGACAACGTGAACAGCTACGACCGCACCACGCTGCTGGCGCCGGACGGCTTCGAGCCGATCTTCGAGGTCGGCGCGACCAACTGAGGCTTTTCCCTGCCGACTGCCGCCGGTCCCTGCCGCGTCAAGCGGCGCGGGACCGGCGGCGCCTCTTTCATTCCCCCACCTGACCGAGGCAACCCGTGCCGCTGGTCCCCTTGCCCCCGCGCGAAGCCGACTATGTGATCGTCGGCGCCGGCACCGCCGGCTGCGTCCTGGCCGCGCGCCTCAGCGAAGAGGCCGACGTCAGCGTCTGCCTGCTCGAGGCCGGCCCCGACGACCGGGGCAGCCGCATCGCCCTGCGCATGCCCGCGGCCATGGGCCTCGCCATCGCCGGCGAGCGCTACAACTGGGCCTACCAGACCGAGCCCGAGCCCTGGCTCAACGGCCGGCGCCTCGCCTATCCGCGCGGCCGGGTGGTCGGCGGTTCGTCGTCGATCAACGGCATGGTCTACCTGCGCGGCAACCCCATGGACTATGACGCCTGGGCGCAGCGCGGCCTTGCCGGCTGGTCCTATGCCCATTGCCTGCCCTATTTCCGCCGGCTGGAGACCGCGCCGCGTGGCGCCGACGCCTGGCGCGGCGGCGAGGGACCGGTGCGGGTCAGCCTGGGTGCCTGTGAGCATCCGCTGCACCAGGCCTTCCTCGCCGCCGGCGTCGAGGCCGGGCATCACTTCACCAAGGATGTCAACGGCTTCCGGCAGGAAGGCGTCTACCGCATGGAGTGCACCATCGCCTGCGGCCTGCGGCGCAGCGCTTCTGTCTCCTACCTGCGCCCGGCGCTGGAGCGCGCCAACCTCACCCTCTCGGTCGGCGTGCGCGTCACCCGCGTGCTGCTGGAGCGGGGCAGGGCGGTGGGCGTCGAGCTCCTGGCTGGCGGCCAGCGGTACCTGGTGCGGGCGGCGCGCGAGGTCATCCTCTGCGGCGGTGCCTTCAACTCGCCGCACCTGCTGATGCTCTCCGGCATCGGTCCGGCCGCGACCCTGGCCCGGCACGGCATCGCGGTGGCGCAGGACCTGCCCGGCGTTGGCCAGGACCTGCAGGATCACCTCGACCTCGTCGTGCGCTATGCCTGCGAGCGGCGGCAGCAGTCGCTGGCGGCCAGCCTGGGACCGCTGGGCAAGGCGCGCATCGGCCTGGAGTGGCTGGCGATGAAGCGCGGTATCGGTGCCTCGAACATCTGGGAGAGCGGCAGCTTCTTCCGTACCGACGCTGGCGTCGGCTGGCCCGACATGCAGCACCACTTCGCGCCGCTGCTGACCAGCGCCGGCGGCAGCAGCGACGCCAGCGTCGCAGGCTTCCAGGCGCACCTGAGCCAGATGCGTCCGTTGAGCCGCGGCGAGGTCACGCTGGCCTCGGCCGACCCCCTGGCCAAGCCGCTGGTGCGCTTCGACCATCTGAAGGAGGCGGCCGACCTGCGCGACATCCGCGACGGCCTGAAGATGACGCGCGAGCTGTTGCAGCAGCGGGCCTTCGCCGCGTTCCGAGGCCGCGAGCTCAGCCCCGGCCCGACGGTCCAGGGCGACGCGGCCTGGGACGACTACATCCGCGCCACGGCCGAGACCTCGCACCATCCCGCCTCGACCTGCCGCATGGGGCTGGACGAGCGGGCGGTGGTGGACGAGGCGCTGCGGGTGCGCGGCGTGGCGGCGCTGCGCGTTGTCGATGCCTCGATCATGCCGGCCATCGTCTCGGCCAACCTCAACGCCGCCTGCCTGATGATCGCCGAGAAGGCGGCCGATACGATCCGCGGGCAGCCGCCGCTGCCGCCGTCCGAGGCCGGGTATCACCGCGCCCATGACGCGGCGCCGGCCCTCCCGCATAGCGGGTAGCTGCCATGCAGGCCGTCGTCCGCCAGTCCCAGCCAGCCCGCGTGCCCCCGAGCCAACCTGAACGGCCTGGCGCCGGAGCGCCGTTCTCACCGCGCAAATGGCTGGAAACAAGCGACGAATTCGCCCCAGCCTGTCTACCACACAAAGGTCCGGACTTCGACTCAATTGATAATGCTATCTGCTTTATCGATTTGACCGAACTTGCGGGCCGCCGCGATCATCGCAGCCACGGGGCCAGCAGGCAGGGCGCCTTCGCCCCGCAAGAGTTGCAGAGCGGTTCGGGGCGCCGCGCCAGACAAGCCCCGCCAGCAGGAGAGCAGGACCCAGGACCATGAGCGAGCGTGCGAGCAACGGCGCCGGACCCGACTTCACCCCGACCTTCCGGCCGGTCACCCAGGCGAGCCACCCGCCGGGCATGATCTACAACGACCCGGCGATCCTGGAGCGCGAGAAGGAGGTGATCTTCCGCCAGGAGTGGCTCTGCATCGGCCGCGCCGACGAGCTGCCGAACCCCGGCGACTATCAGACCCACCGCATCGTCGGCGAGCCGGTGCTGCTCTGCCGCAAGGCCGACGGCAGCATCGCCGCCTACTCCAACACCTGCCTGCACCGCGGCGTCGAGGTGGCGAGCGGGCAGGGCAACACGCAGGAGTTCACCTGCCCCTACCACGGCTGGCTCTACAACCTCGACGGCCAGCTTCTGGGCGCGTCCTACATGCGCGACAGCGAGGGCTTCGATCGCAAGACCTGCCGCCTGCCGACGCTGCCGGTGGCGCTGTGGCACGGCTGGATCTTCCTGTCGCTGAACGCGAACCCCATGCCCTTCGATCGCTACATCGCCGACTTCGACGAGAAGTTCGGCTACATCGACATGGGCAAGCTGAAGCTGGGCCTGAAGCGCGACATCCCGCTGCGCTGCAACTGGAAGCTCATGGTGGAGAACTTCATCGACTTCTACCATGTGGGCGTCCTGCACAAGGACACCATCGGCCGCTACATGAAGACCAGTGACGTCGACTACGAGCTGCGGCCCGGCGGGCGCATCTTCATCGACGAGTACGACGCCGGCTCGCACACCAAGGACGGCCAAGTCTTCAAGGAGCCGATCGCCACGCTGAAGGACAAGCCGCCACGCTTCTCGCAGGCCGGCGTGCTGCCGCCGAATCTGAACTTCTTCGTGCGGCCGGACTACGTAATGCTCTACACCTCCTGGCCGACCGACGTCGACCACATGGTGATGAGGCAGTACGTCTGCTTCCCGGCGCACGTGCGCGACGCCCCCGACTTTCCCCAGGTCATCGCCGACTTCACCAGGATGAGCGACAAGATCCTGGGCGAGGACGTGGACATGGTGGAGTCGCTGCAGAACGCCTCCAAGGCGCGGCACTTCGTACCCGGCCGCATGTCGCGGCTGGAGCGCGGCGTGCAGCACTACATCCGTCACAACATCGAGCGCATCTTCGGCGGGCAGCAAGAAGGCCAGGCGGCAGAGTAGGGCCGGATGCCGGGCGCGGCGGCCTGGCGCCGCCGCGCCTTCGCAGAGTTCAAGGGCAGGATGCCACCATGGACGAGACCTACGCGATCATTGGTGGCGGCCAGGCGGCGGGCGTGGCCGCCCGCACGCTGCGCAAGGAGGGCTTCTGCGGGCGCCTCGTCCTGATCGGCGAGGAACCTGAGCTGCCCTACGAGCGGCCGCCGCTGTCCAAGGACTTCCTGACCCGCGACTACGACTTCGCCCGCGCGGGCATCAACCCGCCGGCCTTCTATCGAGACAACGCGGTGGAGGTGATGGGCGGCGTCCGGGTCGAGCGCGTCGATGCGGCTGGCCGGCGCCTGGAGTGGAGAGGCGGAGGCCTTGCTTTCGACAAGCTGCTGGTCGCCACCGGCTGCCGGCCACGCCTGCTGCCGCCGGCGCTGGGCGACACCGCGGGCGTGCTCTACCTGCGCAGCGTGGCCGATGCCCGGCGCATCAAGGCTGCACTGCGCCCGGGCTGCAGTGTGATCCTGATCGGCGGCGGCTTCATCGGGCTCGAGCTGGCGGCCAGCGCGCGCGCCCTGGGTTGCGAGGTGACGGTGCTGGAAGCGGCGACGGCGCTGCTGTCGCGCGCGCTGCCGACCGGCTTCGGCGCCTTCCTGCAGCAAGTGCATGCCGGCCATGGCGTGCGCATCGAGACCGCGGTGCGCCCGCGCGCCATCGGCCGCGAGGGCGGCACCAGCCTGGTAACCTGCGCCGACGGCCGCCGCTTCGAGGCGGACTTGGTGATCGCCGGCATCGGCGTGCTGCCGAACGACGACCTGGCGGTGGCGGCGGGCCTCGGCTGCGACGACGGCATCATGGTCGACCGCCGGGCCCGCACCAGCGCGCCGCACATCTGGGCCGCCGGCGATGTCACGCGCTTCCCGGTCGCGCTGCAGGGCCGGCGCGTGCGCATGGAGACCTGGGACAACGCGCAGAAGCAGGCCGCGGTCGCCGCCCGCAACATGCTGGGCCGCGAGAGCACGCACGACGAGGTGCCCTGGATGTGGACCGACCAGTACGACACCAACGTGCAGATCCTGGGCTTTCCCTCGGCCGACTGCGAGACCTTCACCCGCGGCCGGCTGGAGGAGGGCGCCTTCGTGCTGATGGGCTGCCGCGACGGCTTCCTGCGCTACGCGGTGATGGTGAACTCAGGCCGCGAGCGGCGGCCGCTGACCAGCCTGATCCAGGCCGGCCTGCCGATCCCGGCGCAGAGCCTGGCCGACCCCGCCGTGCCGCTGCGCGAGCTGGCGGCCCGCCAGGTGGCCTGAGGAACCCGGCGATGTTCTATGACTGCGCGCGCAACGACCACGGCCTGCCCTTCAACCCGCTGAAGGGGCTGGTGGTGCCGCGGCCAATCGGCTGGATCTCGACCGTCGGCCTGGACGGGCGCTTCAACCTCGCGCCCTTCAGCTTCTTCAACCTGGTGAGCGAACGCCCGCCGATGGTGATGTTCTGTCCCAACGGCCCGCACGCCGAGGGCGGGGTGAAGGATACGCTGCGCAACGTCGAGGTGCAGGGCGAGTTCGTGGTGAACCTTGCGACCTACGAGCTGCGCGAGGCAGTGAACGCCAGCGCGGCACCGCTGCCGCGCGGTGCCGACGAGTTCCGCCATGCCGGGCTGACGCCGCGGCCCTCGCGGCTGGTGCGCCCGCCGGCGGTACGAGAATCCCCGGTGCAGCTGGAATGCCGCCTGCACCAGGTCGTCCGCCTGCCGGGCGAGGTCGGCGGCGTCGCCAACCACATGGTGCTGGGCGCGGTGCTGGGCGTCGCCATCGGCGACGAGCTGATCCAGGACGGCCGGGTGCGGATCGACCGCCTGCGGCCGATCAGCCGCCTCGGCTACATGGACTACGCCGTCACCGAGACGGTCTTCACCATGGAGCGCCCGACCCTGGCGCCGCTGGCCCGGCCGGAGGCCGTGGCACAGGACTGAGCGAGGCTTGCCAGCCCGCCCGTCGCCGTCAATGGTAAGGCCCGCAGTATCGATGTGATCGATGGGTTCGCCGATGGGCAAGCTGGCCAAGTACATGAACTGGAACCTGCTCCACACCTTCGTGGTGATCGCGGAGCAGCAGAGCGTGTCGCGCGCGGCCGAGGTGCTGGGCCGCGGCCAGCCGGCGATCAGCGCGGCGCTGAAGAAGCTGGAGGACCAGCTCGGTGCCAAGCTGGCGACGCGCGGGCCGACCAGCTTCACGCTGACCGACGCCGGCAAGCTGCTGTACCGCGAGGCGCGCGAAATTTCCGGTTCGATCGACCGCCTCTCGACACTGATCTCGGACCTCTCGGGCGAACTGGCCGGCACGGTGCGCCTGTCGATCGCCAGCCACATGACCAGCCCGCTGATCAACGATGCCTTCACCGAGTTCCATCGCCGCTTTCCTAAAGCCACCTTCGACACCACGGTGATGAATGGGCCGGACATCATGAACGCCATGGCGTCCAGCATGATCTACTTCGGGATCTGCCCCGTCTTTCGCCAGCGCGAGGAGTTCGACTATTTCCATATCTTCAAGGAGTACTGCGGCTTCTACTGCGGCAAGAGCCATCCGCTCTACGGCCGCAAGAACCTGACCTTCGCCGACCTGGCCGGCCAGCGGGCCGTCACCTATCGGACCGCGGTCTTCACCAATGCGCTGCAGAGCATCACCGACCTGCACAGCCAGGCGAAGTTCGCCGACCCGCTGGTCGGCGTCTCCAGCCACATGGAGGAGATCCGGCGCATGATCATCGCCGGCCTCGGCATCGGCGCGATCCCGATCCACATCGCCGAGCGCGACGTGCGCGACGGCCTGATGTGGCGCGTGCCGCCCTATGAGCTGACCATGCCGATCGACGTCTACCTGGTGACCAATCCCAGGGTGCGCCCGACGCAGACCGAGCAGGGCTTCATCGACGTGCTGAAGGAGGTCGTGATGGCCAAGTCGCTGGAGGAACGCACCTACCCCGAGGGCCTGCGCCTCGCCTGATGCCTGCCCCGGGGGCATCATCCCAGTCGATCCGCACATGAAAATTATCGATTTGAGTCATGGCCTGCCGCCGCCTTGAATGGCACCTGGGAGCGGCAAGCGAACGCCCGCGACAGACGGGTTCCGGCATCTCTCAGGGACATGGCCAGGACGGATGACGGGCGCGCCCGGCGCGCGCGCGGCGTGGCGGCGAGTGCCCGGAAGCGGGCGGAAAGGCGGGGTCATGGCGAACAGCCAAGTGGCGGCGAGCGGAGCGCCCAGGGCCGATGGCGGCTTGGCACTCCTGCGCCGCGCGTTCATCGGGAACGGGATCCTGCCCGTGGCGCTGCTGCTGGCCGTTGTGGGCTTCGGGCTGTCGGCGCCGCGCTTCCTGAGCTACGACAACCTCTTCAACGTCGCCCGGCACTCCAGCTACCTCATCGTCGTCTGCCTCGGCCAGATGCTCACCCTCCTGGTGCGCGGCATCGACATGTCGGTCGGCTCCACCGTCGCCCTGGTCAGCGTCACCACCGCCCTGGCCGGCGCCGCCGTGCTGGCCGCCGATCCCGAGGCCACCGGCCTCGCCATCGCCGCCGCCATCGCCGCCGGGCTGGCCACCGGCGCCGCCGTCGGACTGGTCAACGGCATCGGCATCGCCCTGTTCCGCGTCAATCCCTTCATCATGACCGTGGGCATGCTCTCCATCCTCACCGGCCTCGCCCTCACCATCAGTGGCGGCATGCCGGTCTACGGCCTGCCCGACGCCTTCGGCCGCCTGCTCGCCTACAGCGCACCCCTCGGCGTGCCGGTCCCCATGCTGCTCGCCGCCGCCCTCGCCGTCCTCATGGCCTACCTGCTCTACATGACCCCCTTCGGGCGACGCATCTACGCCCTCGGCGGCAACCAGCTCGCCGCCCGCCTCGCCGGCATCAACACCACCCTCACCCTCGTCCTCACCTACGTCCTCTGCTCAAGCATCGTCGCCTTCGCCGCCGTCCTGCTCACCGCCCGCGTCGCCACCGGCGAGGCCACCCTCGGCGCCACCCTGGTGCTCGAGTCCATCACCGCCGTCGTCATCGGCGGCGTCTCCTTCTTCGGCGGCATCGGGCGCCTCTCCCACGTCGTCCTCGGCGCCCTCTTCGTCACCATGATGACCAACGGCATGAACCTCCTGCGCGTCGAGAGCTACGTCCAGCAGATCGTCCTCGGCACCCTGCTCATCGCCGCCGTCGTCGTCGACCAGCTGCGCATGCGCCTGCTGCGCCAGCAGCGCGCGGAGTAGACCAGCATGACACTCGCCCTCGCCACAGAGCCCACCCAGGCCCCATCCATCCAGGCCCCATCCACCCAGGCCCCGCTCCTCCAGGCCAGCGACATCGTCAAGACCTTCGGCGGCAACAGGGCCCTCGCCGGCGTCTCCCTCGATGTCCGCCACAACGAGGTCCTCGCCCTCGTCGGCGACAACGGCGCCGGCAAGTCCACCCTGGTCAAGATCCTCTCCGGCGCCGAGATCCCCGACAGCGGCGCCATCGCCATCGACGGCAGGACACGGGCCATCGCCTCGCCGCAGGACGCGCTGGCCGCCGGCATCGCCACCCTCCACCAGCACCTCGGCCTGGTCGACTGCTTCAACGTCCCGCAGAACGTCTTCCTCGGACGCGAACTCGCAACCCGCGTCCTCGGCATCTTCCCCAGGCTGCTGCACGCCCGCATGCTGCAGGAGACCCGACGCCTGCTGGCCGAACTCGACATCCGCCTGCCCCACCTCGACAGGCCCGTCTCAACCATGTCCGGCGGCCAGCGCCAGGCCGTCGCCATCTCAAGGCTCCTGCTCGGCGACACCAGGCTCATCATCATGGACGAGCCCATGGCCGCCCTCGGCGTCAACGAGGGTCAGAAGGTCCTCGACCTCATCCAGCGTCTCGCCGCCAAGGGCATCTCCTTCCTCATCATCTCCCACAACCTCGAACACGTCATGTCGATCTCTAGCCGCGTCGCCGTCCTC
>JAKOWB010000119.1 GCA_029781795.1 Pseudomonadota bacterium
AAGGCGAGCGGCGGGCGCCTGGCCTACACCACGACCAGCAACCTGAAGGGCGGCGTCGGCGACCTGTCACCGCTGGTGAACGAGACGATCGGCGTGGCCAACCAGCTGGCCGACATCTTCGGGGCCGAGTTCGCCGACGCGGCCAATGTCCGCATCGGCTACGTGAATGCCGAGAACGGCGCCAAGGGCTACGTGGTCGGCGGCGCGCGGCCCGCCGGCAGCGATCCGAACTACGTCTTCAACAATTGGAAGAACTTCGGCGAGAACAAGCAGGCGGCCGAGCTCTTCGCCATCAAGCAGGCGGTCCTCGGCGGCACCTTCAACGGCGGCATCAACAACGGCCCCGGCCTGCAGGGCCTGAGCGAGCAGGAGAAGCAGTTCCTCACCAAGTCCTTCGGCATCCGCACCACGACCGACGAGGTGCTGAAGGATGCGGCGCTGATCGTCGACCTGTTCGGCGAGCAGGCCGAGGCCATGAGCGAAGCCGCGGCCGCCATCAAGCAGGTCAACGACGCCTACGACGCGCAGATCGACCGGGCCAAGGAACTCGGTATCTCGGAGGCCGAGCTGGTGCGCCGGCGCGACGAGGCGATCCAGAGCCTTAAGACCGGCTTCGTCGAGGGCATCCAGGACCAGATACTGGCGATCACCGATCCCGTCGCCTTCGCGCTGAAGCAGCTCGACAAGGACTTCGAGACGATCCGCGCCAACGCCGAGGACTTCGGCGTCGGCCTGGTCGAGGTCGAGCAGCTCTACGGCCTGAAGCGCCAGCAGATCCTGGAGCAGTACGCGCAGACCACGGTCAGTGACCTGCAGAAGTTCCTGGAGAACCTGCGCTTCGGCGATCTCAGCGGCGCCTCGCCAACGGCCAGGCTGGAGGGCGCACGGTCGGCCTTCGAGGCCGCCGCGGCCCAGGCGCAGGCCGGTGACGCGACGGCGCGCGGCCGCATCCAGGACCTGGGCACGACCTTCCTGAACGAGTCCCGCGGCTACAACGCCAGCAGCGGCGCCTACTACGCCGACGTGGAGCGCGTGCGCAGCGTGGTCGAGCAGCTGCTGGGCGGCGCGCCCGGCTTCGCGAGCGGCACTCTCGCGGCGCCAGGTGGCCTCTCCTGGGTCGGCGAGCGCGGTCGCGAACTGATGGTCCTGCCTCGCGGCGCCGGCATCCTGCCGAACGGCATCAGCGAGGCGATCGCTGGCCGCGCGGCCAACAGCGACGGCATGAGCCGCCCGGTCCTGCGCGCGCTGCTCGATGGCCTCTCCGAATGGCGCAAGCAGGGCACGCTGCTCGAGCGCATCGAATCCCGCCTGCGCGACCAGGGCAGCGCCATTGCCCGCCTGCGGGCCCGACTGCCGGCGGAGGCGGCCTAGGCCATGGGCGTAGTCCATCTGCTCGAGGTGCAGCCCTTCGACCCCTCGGTGACCGACAGCCTCTCGGCCGTGCCGGCGCCCTTCGGCGATGATTCCTTCGGCGCCGACCTCACCTTCAGCGTCACCACTGGCCGCCGCGAGCAGCTCTACCTGGCCGACGGCTGGTTCAACTCCAAGCCTGCCGACACGCCGGCGAACCAGCACTACAGCCCGGTGCTGACCGGGCCCTTCAACTTCGAGGTCCGGCTGTTCGACGGGCTGGAGCCCAGCGGCCGCGCGACAGTCGGCTTCGGCGAGATCGTGATCTGGAACGGCGACGGCGCGCTGGACGCGCTGCTGGAAATGGGCTGGTCCGGTCGCACCGTGACCTTGAAGCGCGGTGCAGAGTTCGCCGCGCTATCGACCTACAGCACCGTCTTCGTCGGCACCACGGATGGCCTCACGCCCGACGAAGTGGCGATCCGCCTTCGGCTGCGCGACCGGCAGGAGTTGCTGAACCGGCCGCTGCAGAGCGACCTCTACGACGGCACCGGCGGCGTCGAGGGCGACGCCAGCCTGACCGGCAAGCGCAAGCCCCTTGGCTGGGGGCGCCTGTTCAACGTCCCTGCGGTGCTGATCGACGCCAACAACCTGGTGTTCCAGGTGCACGACGGTCCGGTGGCCGAGATCCTGGAGGTGCGCGACAAGGGCGTGCCGCTGGACCAGGACTCCAGCTACGCGGACTATGCGACCTATGCCGCGCTGGTGGCGGCGAGCGTGAACAACGGCAGCTACGCGACCTGCCTGGCGCAAGGGCTGTTCCGCGTCGGTGGCCAGCCGGAAGGCCAGATCACCGCCGACGTCTGGGGCGAGGACAGCGGCGGCTCGAACGGCTACGTCGAGACCGCGGCCAGCATCATCCGGCGCATCGTCACCACGCGGCTCGACACCGCGAACCTGGTCGATCCGACCGACCTCGACACGGCCTCCTTCGCCGGCGTCGAGAGCGAGCAGCCGGCGCCGATCGGCTATTGGGCCGGGCCCGACAGCACGCTGACCATCGGCCAGGCGCTGGACGAGATCATGGCCAGCATCGGTGGCTGGTGGACTTTCACGCTGGCCGGCCTCATGTCGATCGGCATCCTGAAGGCGCCGACCGGCACGGCTGATGCGGTGCTGACGCGCGGCGACATCCTGCTGCGCCAGGACTTCACCCTGGAGGGCGGCCAGCCGAGCTACCGGCGGCGCGTCGGCTGGCAGCGCAACTGGGCACCGCAGGACCCTGGCGCGCTGGCCAGCGGCTTCGAGCTCGACGCCGCGGGACGGCTGCTCTACGGCGAGCCTTACTCCATCGCGACCCCGGCGGCCGACAACGCGGTGCTGACCAAGTACGGCCAGGCGGCGCGCGACGTGCTGACCGCCGGCCTCTTCGCGCTGGAGAGCGACGCCGAGACCGAGGGGGCGCGCCTGCTGGCGCTGCACAAGGTGGACCGCCGCCTGGTGCGGGTCGGCGTGCGGCCGGAGAACCCCTTCAGCGCGCCGCTGGGTGGCGTGGTGGAGATCAGCGAGTTCAACCGCCTGACGTTGTCGTCGTCGAAGAAGTTCCGGCTGATCGGCATCGCGGTTGACATCGCCGCCGGCAGCACCGACTGGATCCTCTGGGGGTAGCGGCATGGCGAACATCGCGGTCGGCACCCCCGACCTGTCCGACGCCGCGACGCTGACCGCCGAGGGCACCGTCTCCTCGACCCTGCCGCTGGCAAACCTGCAGGACAAGCAGCCGTCGAAGGTGGCGCGCTGGACCAGCCTGACTGGCATCCGCCTCAAGGTGGACCTCGGCGCCAGCTACGACATCGCGCTGGTGGCGCTGCTGTTCATGAACCTCAGCACCGATGGCCTGATGCGTATTGTCATCGCGGCGAC
Organism: Pseudomonadota bacterium; assembly: GCA_029781795.1. GTDB lineage: Bacteria > Pseudomonadota > Alphaproteobacteria > Kiloniellales > JACOMY01 > JAKOWB01. The sequence continues at coordinate 3,274 of JAKOWB010000119.1, forward strand.
GGAAGCGGCGCTCGATGGCAGCAACCCGGCCTTGGACACCGGCTGGTTCGCGCCGTCGGAGACGGGCGCGACGCAGGTCGGCACGGTGGCCGGCCGCTGGGTCTCCATCGAGATCGACGACCCCACCAACTCCGATGGCTACTTCGAGGCCGGCCGGCTCTACATCTGCGCCGACGGCTTGACCTGGTGGCAGCCGGAGGTGAACGCCGCGGCCGGAGCGCAGCTCGGCCTCGAGGACGACAGCCAGGTCGACGTCGCCCTGTCGGGCGGCCTGCTGCCGACCGAGCGCCACCAGCGGCGCGTCGTGACCTATCCCTTCGAGTGCCAGAGCCGGGCCGAACTCTACGGCGGCGCCTTCCCGATCATGCAGGCGCGCGGTCTGCACAGCGACCTGCTGGTGATCGAAGACCCCGAGGACGCCGACTTCCTGGCGCTGCGCACGCTCTACGGGCTGATGACTCAGCTCGCGCCGCTGCAGCACCGCGAGGCTGACCTCTGGGGCTGGACCCTGACGGTTCGGGAGATGATCTGATGCGCTTCGCCGACGCCGTTCTGGAAACCAGCCCGACCACTGGCACTAGCACCTTCAGCCTGGGCGGCGCGGTCGCCGGCCATCAAGGCTTCAATGCTGAGCTGGCGAATGGCGATCTGACATACTACTTCGCCAGCGACGGCAGCAACTGGGAAGCCGGCTACGGCACGCTGTCGAGCAGCCCGAATCAGCTCACGCGCGACGTGGTGTTGGCGAGCAGCAACGGCGACGCGAAGGTCAGCTTCCCCGGTGGCTCGACCCTCTACATCCGCAGTGCGCCCAGCGCGGTGGTGCTGACCAATCTGGTGAAGACCTGCAAGGGCAGCGCGGCGCCGGCCTGGCTGCCTGCCGGCGGCCTCTGGATCGACGACAGCGCGACTCCCTGGCTGCTGAAGATGAAGAAGTCCAGCGGCTCGGTCACGCTGGGCCGGGTCGACGCCACCAACGGCCGCTTCATCAGCGAGGCGGTGAAGGGCGACGACATCACCAGCGCCAGCAGCATCGACCTCGGCGCCGCGACGGGCGACCTGGTGCATATCACCGGCACGACGACGATCACCGCGCTGGGCACGGCGGATGCCGGTGTCGAGCGCACGCTGGTCTTCGACGGCATCCTGACGCTGACCCACAACGCGACCAGCCTGATCCTGCTGGGTGGCGCGAACATCACGACGGCGGCGGGCGACGTGGTGCGCATGCGCAGCGAGGGCAGCGGCAACTGGCGCCAGGTCGGCGGCTGGCGGAAGAGCGGCAAGGCGTGGGTCGCCATCGCCTCGGCCGACCTGCCGGCGGCGAGCGAGACGGCGCAGGGCGCGGTCGAGCTCTCGACCGACGCCGAGGCGCTGGCGATGACCGACACGCAGCGCGCCGTCACGCCGGCCAATCTGGCGGCGGCGACCGGCCTGGTGCTGCTGGGAACCATCACCGCCACGTCCGGCTCGAGCCAGGCGATCACCGACCTGCCGAAGTGCCGCGCCTTCTTCGTGGTGTTCCACCGCGTCTCTTCGACCAACAGCACGTCCTGGCGGGTCGCCCTGTCGAGCGACAACGGCAGCAACTACGGCACGCCGCGCGTCGTCAGCGACACCGGCCTGTCGAGCGGCTTCGAGGCGGAGATCCAGGTCTGGA
>JAKOWB010000127.1 GCA_029781795.1 Pseudomonadota bacterium
CCTGATCGCCGTGGCGCGCCTGGCGGACGAGCTGGCGACCCTGCCGCGCCTGCTGACGCCCTGGCTGCGCGCCGGCGGCACGGTGCGGCACCTGACCGATCCCCGCGCCTTCTTCTGGACCCGCCGGTCGGGGGAGGCCGCGCCGGCCGAGCCGCAGCCGCTGCTGCTGCCCGATGGTGCGGCCGTGCCGCGCGCGGTCCTGGCGGCGGCGCCGCCGCGCGGCGGCACGGCGCTGCTCGCCCTGCCGCTGGCCGCGCCCGCCGCGCTGGCGGCGCTGTTCGGCGCCTGGGCCGGTGACGCCACGCTGCTGCTCTCGCCCCGCCTCGATGCCAAGGGCCTGGCCAAGGCAGCGAAGCAGTCGGGCGTGACGGAGCGGATTGAGTAGCGCCCGGCCCTGGCTCATCCTGCGGGCCAAGAAGAACGCAGGGGAGGGACGATGCAGGCCGGTCTCTACAGCTACCTGCCGCAGGAGCGGGTGATCTGGGGCCGCCCGGCGGCCGAGGCCGTCGCCGCCGAGGTCGAGCGGCGCGGCGCCGATCGCGTCTTCCTGCTGGCCTCGGCCTCGCTGGCGAAGAAGACCGACGTGGTGGCGGGCGTCGAGCGCGCGCTGGGCAGCCGCGTCGCCGGCCGCTTCTTCGACTGCGTGCAGCACACGCCGCGCGAGTCGGTGCTGGCGGCCGCCGCGGCGGTGCGCGAGTCGGGGCCGGACCTCATCGTCACGCTGGGCGGCGGCACGCCGATCGACACCGGCAAGATCCTGCAGATCCTGCTGGCGCACGCGGCGACGCGGGTCGAGGACATGGATGCGCTGCACGTGCGGGTGAACCCCGACGGCACGCGCCACGTTCCGGCGATCCGCCCCTCGCCGGTGCGGCAGATCGTGGTGCCGACCACGCTCTCGGGCGCCGAGTTCTCCTCGCTCGGCGCCGCCACCGACCGGCGCAGCGGTGCCAAGCAGGCCTATGTCGGGCCCGACATCTGCGCCGCCGCGGTGATCCTCGATCCCGCCGTCACGCTCCACACGCCCGAATGGCTCTGGCTCTCGACCGGCATCCGCGCGGTGGACCACGCGGTCGAGACGCTCTGCTCGATCGACCCGACGCCCTTCACCGACGGCCTGTCGCTGCACGCGCTGGGGCTCTTCGCCACGGCGCTGCCGGCGACGAGGCGCGATCCCGCCGACCTGGCGGCGCGGCTCGCCTGCCAGCAGGCGGTCTGGCTCGCCGCCTCCTCGATCAACCGGGTGAACTACGGTGCCTCGCACGGCATCGGCCATGTGCTGGGCGGCCTCGCCGACGTGCCGCACGGCTACACCTCCTGCGCACTGCTGCCGGCGGTGCTGGCCTGGAACGCCGAGGCGACGGCGCCGCAGCAGGCGCGGGTGGCGACGGCCCTGGGACGGCCGGGCGTGCCGGCCAGCGTCGCGGTCAAGGAGCTGATCGCCGGCCTCGGCCTGCCGACCTCGCTGCGCGCGCTCAAGGTGCCGGCGGAGCTGCTGCCCAGGGTGGCCGAGGGGGCGATGGCAAACCTCTGGGTCCGCACCAACCCGCGCCCCGTCGCCGGGCCGGCGGACGTCCGGGCGATCCTCGACCTCGCCTGGTAGGCGCCGCGTCTGGCGCGCTTTGAGGCAGGTCAATGCCGGCCTGCTGGCAGCACGCGCAGCCTCCGGTCCTACGGAGGAACCACATGCCACGCCGCACTCGTCCGCCATGCCGCCGGCCGCACCTGCCGGCACTGCTCGCGCTCGCCCTGCTGGCTGCCGCCGCGCCGCCGCGTCCAGCGACGGCCGCGGAGGGCTACTGGGAGCTGGCTGAGGTCAACAGCTACCTGCTGCCCGACTTCAAGGCACACGACTGCTATCCCTGGCGGGCGTCCGGCGGTCCCGGGCACACCACCTACGAGCAGCAGAACGTCTGCATGAACCCGGCCGGCGGCTTCGGCGTCGTCTTCAGCTGGTCGCCGCCCCCGGCCCGCCTGGTTCCCGGCGAGGCCGTCACGCTCTCCGCCTCGGCCGCGATCGTCGCCGACGATCCGCGGCTGAACCTGGGGGCGAACTTCTCCGCCGGCTTCGACGCCGCCGCTTGCGGTGGCTCCTAGCAGAGGGTCGAGGTCTTCTGGATCTCGGTCAGCAACGGCGGCCGCTATCCCAAGGCCGACCAGGTCAGGGACGCGGCGGCCGGCGTGCCCGGCAGCAATTGGGGCGCCGGCATTGCCGAGCTGGGCGGCCGCTTGAAGCTGAAGGTCTGCAGCAGCGGCTGGGAGACCGACTACTTCTACGCCTGGCACGAGGGTCCACCGCCGGCCACGGCGGCGGCGGCGCCCAAGGTCACGGTGCAGCACGTCGACGAGCCGGCACCGCCCGCCCTGCCCCCGGGTGTCAAGGACTCCGGCGCCCGCTTCTCCGACCTCTACGGCCAGGTCGAATGGCGGCCCGACGAGGACGAGGAGGCCTGGCAGTTCGCCAAGTACGACCAGGTGCTGCCGGTCAACGCGCACATCCGCACCAGCAACGACTCCGGCGCGATCATCAGCTTCGCCGACATGACCACCTTCGTGCTGAAGCCCGACAGCGAGATCGTGCTCTCGGCGCCAACCGAACGGGACAGCCAGATCCGTCGGCGCCGGCCATCGCACCTGGCGCGCCTACCTGAGCACGCAGGCGCCCGCGCTGAACGATCCGAAATTCGTGAACGCCCGCGACCGCATCGGCGCCGGTCCCTGGCAGAACGCCAAGGGCGTC
>JAKOWB010000134.1 GCA_029781795.1 Pseudomonadota bacterium
GCTCTGCGGCACCGGCGAACTGGCCTTCCCCGTGCCCTGGGCTACTACGTCGGCGACTGATGCCATCGCCTCGCCGGCGGACTATCGCGCGGCCCTGGTCGCGGCCGGCCTGGTGCTGGAGGCCGAGCGCAACCGGCGCGACCTGGCCGAGGCCTTCTTCGCCAGGATGCAGGCCCAGGGCGCGGACCCGGCCGGGCCGCCGCCGATCAGCCTACACATCCTGATGGGCGAGAACCGACAGGCGAAGGTCGCCAACATGCAGAAGAACATCGCCTGCGGCCTCATTGCGCCGGTAGAGATGATCGCGCGGAAGCCCTAGCGGTAGGTCTCGGCCAGCTCGGCGTAGTGCCGCGGCGACCAGGCCATGTACTTCTTCTCCTCCTCGCTCAGCGGGCGGAGCGGCTTGGCCGGGCTGCCGGCCCAGACCTGGCCGGCGGTGCAGCGCTTGCCGGGGGTCACCAGGGCGCCGGCGCCGACCAGCGCGCCGCTTTCCACCACGGCGAAGTCCATCACCACCGCGCGCATGCCGATGAAGCCGCCGTCCTCGACCGTGCAGGCGTGCAGCAGCGCCATGTGGCCGACGGTGATGTGCTTGCCGATCAGGCAGGGCGCGCCGCCGCCTGTCACGCGGTAGTCGCCCTGCTTGTCGCTGTCGCAGTGGATCACCGTGCCGTCCTGGATGTTGGTGCCCTCGCCGATGACGATGCGGTTGACGTCGCCGCGCAGCACGCAGCCGTACCAGATCGAGGCCTTGGGGCCGACCTCGACATCGCCGATCAGCACGGCGTTCTCGGCGATGAAGGCGGTGGGATGGATGCGCGGAGAGACGCCGCGATAGGGTCGGATGATGCTCATGACGGCTCGTTCGGGTCCTGGATCTTGCGGTGCGGGCCGAACCCTTCGCGGTCCTGCCAGTGCAGGATGCGGCGGGTGACGAAGTAGTAGGGTCCTTGATAGAGCGTATTCCAGGTCCGGGTCACCAGGGTCTTGCGCCCCAGCACCCTGCGCTCCATGCGGGTCAGGGCCTTGAGGCCGCAGTTGAAGCGCTTGTGCTTCACCACGTGGCGCAGGTCCTCGTAGGCGAAGACGCGGAACAGCTTGCCGCGCCGCCGCCAGGTCAGCGAGAGCTGGAAGTCCAGCAGCGCCGGGCGCCCGTCGGGCCGGATCACCCAGTTCACCCGCTTGGCGGCGTCGTTGTGCGTCACGCCGCGCCGGTGCACCTGGCGCAGCAGCGCCTTGCAGGCCTTGTAGAAGGCCGGGTCGCGCGGCCGCGTGCCGAAGACCATGCGGCCGGGGATGAAGCTGCGGTAGAGCGTGCGCCCGTCATAGGCGATGAGCTGCGGGATGCCGTCGAGGCCCGCCAGGCGCCGCAGGGCCCGCGCCTCGCGCCAGGCGAAGAGCCGCGCCAGGGGCCGCAGCAGCCAGGCGCTGCGCCGCGTCAGGCGCCGCACCAACGGCGGCCCGTCGGGTGCCAGACGGCCGAGCTGGATCTCGCCGAAGAGATCCCGCTTCATGGTCTTGTCCAGGATCCAATCCGCGTCCGGCCCGCGCTTGCGTCGCCCCGTCATCGTCCCATCACCGATTCCTCACCGCGGGGTTATGCTACGGCAACAGTGCGGCGCTAGGGAGGGAGCAGCGGGCGCCACGGCGAAGCGCCCAGGTCCCACCCCTACCGACGGAGAGATCCATGCCCCGCATCCAGACCGCCCCGCGCGGCCTCGGCCGACGCCGCTTCCTGAAGGGTACCGCTGCCCTCGCCGGCATGGCCGGCGCCGGCCTGGTGCTGCCCGGCGCCTTCCCGCGCCCGGCCATCGCCCAGGGCAGCCGCCCCTGGTTCAGCCACGGCCTGCAGAGCGGCGACGTCGGCCAGGACAGCGCGGTGGTCTGGGCCCGCGCCGACCGCCCCTCGCGCCTGCTGATCGAATGGTCCACCAGCGAGTCCCTTGCCAATGCGACGCAGGTCGTCGGCCCGGCGCTGATGGAGGACACGGATCTCACCGGCAAGCAGCTGCTGACCGGACTGCCGGCCGGCCAGACCATCTTCTGGCGCGGCACCCTGGTCGACCTGGCCAACAGCAACGCCGTGTCCGAGCCGCTGATCGGCCGCTTCCGCACCGGCGGCGCAGAAACGCGCGACGTGACCTTCGTCTGGTCGGGCGACTGCGCCGGCCAGGGCTGGGGCATCAATCTCGACTGGGGCGGCATGAAGATCTTCGAGACCATGCGCCGGCTGCAGCCGGACTTCTTCATCCACTCCGGCGACACGATCTATGCCGACGGCCCGATCCTGCCGGCCGTCGCGCTGGCCGATGGCACGATCTGGAAGAACGTCTTCATCCCCGAGAAGGCCAAGGTCGCCGAGACGCTGGCCGAGTTCCGCGCCGCCTACAAGTACAACCTGACCGACGCGAACTATCTGGCCTTCAACGCCGAGGTGCCGGTGATCGGCCAGTGGGACGATCACGAGACGACGAACAACTGGTACCCCAACGAGGTGCTGGCCGGCGACGATCGCTACCAGGTCAAGAGCATGGCGCTGCTCTCGGCGCGCTCCAGCAAGGCCTACCTGGAGTACATGCCGATCGCCGAGGTCGACGTCGAGCGCCGCCGCGTCTATCGCAAGGTCTCCTACGGCCCGCTGCTCGACGTCTTCGTCCTCGACATGCGCAGCTATCGCGGTGACAACACCGCCAATCGCGAGGAGAGCGAGACCGCCTTCCTCGGCAAGGCGCAGACCCGGTGGCTGCTGGAGGGGCTGAAGAACTCCAAGGCCACCTGGAAGGCCATCGCCGCCGACATGCCGATCGGCCTGCTGGTGCCGGACGGCAAGGAGGCCTTCGAGGCCATCGCCAACGGTGACGGCCCGGCCCTGGGCCGTGAGAGGGAGATGGCCGGCCTCTTGAAGGCGATGAAGGACCAGGCGATCAAGAACGTCGTCTGGTTCACTGCCGACGTGCACTACACCGCCGCGCACTACTACGACCCGAACAAGGCGCAGTTCCAGGACTTCGATCCCTTCTGGGAATTCGTCTCGGGCCCGCTGAACGCCGGCACCTTCGGCCCCAACAAGCTGGACGACACCTTCGGGCCGCAGCTCGTCTACGTGAAGGCGCCGGCGGAGGGACAGGCCAACCTGCCGCCGTCGGCCGGCATGCAGTTCTTCGGCCATGTTGCCATCGCCGCCGCGACCGGCGTGATGACCGTGACGCTGAAGGACCTGGCCAACGTCGACCTCTACCAGGTGGCGCTGAACCCGGAGACCTGAGGCTTCCGCGCAAGCCGCGCTTGCTTTCCTGCAAGGCCGGCTCCCCGGGGGCCGGCCTTGCGACTTTCCGGCCTGAGGCGCCAGATCGTGCGGCGGACGAGGCACGGCCCCCGTCCCCCACACCAACCGCCTGAAGAGGTCATTCCATGAAGCTCTATTTCAGCCCCGGCGCCTGCTCGCTCTCGCCGCACATCGTGCTGCGCGAGGCCGGCTACAACTTCGACCTGGAGAAGGTCGACCTCGCCAGCAAGCAGACCGCCAGCGGCGGCGACTACCGCAAGGTCAACCCCAAGGGCTACGTGCCGGCGCTGACGCTGGACGACGGCCAGACCCTGACCGAGGGACCGGCGATCCTGCAGTGGGTGGCCGACCAGCGCCCCTCGATGGGCCTCGCCCCGGCCAACGGCACGATGGAGCGCTATCGCCTGCAGGAGTGGCTGAACTTCATCACCTCGGAACTGCACAAGGGCCTCGGCGCGCTGTTCAACAAGGACCTGCCGGAGGAGGCCAAGACCCTCTTCAAGCAGCGCATCGCGACGCGCCTGGCCTATGTCGAGGAGCAGTTGAAGCAGGACTATCTGACCGGCCCGCGCTTCTCGGTCGCCGACGCCTACCTCTACACCGTGGTCGGCTGGACCAAGTACCTCGGCATCGACCTTGGCCCCTATCCCAGGATCCAGGCCTACCTGGGCCGCGTCGCCGCGCGCCCCAAGGTGCAGGACGCGCTGCGCGCCGAGGGCCTGCTGGGCTGACGGCCTACGCCGGCTGCAACGTCGGGGGCCGTGCCGCAAGGCGCGGCCCCTTTGCTTGTCGTACTCAGCCCGGACCCCGCCAGGCGCTGTCGCGGAACTGCTGGAATTCGATCCGGTAGCCGTTCGGATCGAAGGCGAAGAAGGCATAGACCCGGTAGGTCGGGGAATAGCGCGGCGGTCCGTCCAGCGGCACGCCGGCCTGTCGCAGGCGTTCCCACCAGCCGTCGACGTCGGGGGTGATCATGGTGAAGACGACACCCGCCGGTTGCACCGCCCGGTCCGCCTTGTCGCAGACGCCGACGAAGGACGAGGGTCCCGTGCGGAAGATCTGGCAGGGGCCCTGGTCCAGCGCCAGCGGCAGGCCCAGCGTCTCGGCATAGAACCGAGCCGTGCCCGGCAGGTCGCGGGTGTAGAGGAAGGTGACGCTGCCGAGGATCGGCAGCGGCGGCTGCGGGTCGTCGCACATTGCGACAGATTGCGTCGGGCGGACGCCAGCCGTCCAGCGTCCTCGCCGCCCAGTATCGCTTCCAGCGCCGAACCGCGACGGCAGGCCCTTGCCTTCCCTCGCCTGCTCGGCGAGACCTTGGATCACGCGAAGGGTTCGGCGCAGGGGAGCGGCATGGACTTCGACTACGTCGTCGTGGGTGGCGGTTCGGCCGGCGCCGTTGTGGCGGCGCGCCTCAGCGAATCCGGCCGGCACAGCGTGCTGCTGCTGGAGGCCGGGGCGCACGACCGGCGGCTCTGGGCGCAGATCCCCATCGGCTACGCCAAGCTCTACAACGACCCGACGCACAACTGGATGTACTGGAGCGAGCCCGAGCCGGGGCTCGACGGGCGCCGCGCCTACATCCCGCGCGGCCGCATCCTGGGCGGCTCCAGCGCCATCAACGCCATGGTCTACAGCCGCGGCCAGCCCGAGGACTTCGAGGCCTGGGCGGCCGAGGGCAACAAGGGCTGGGGCTGGAGCGAGGTGCTGCGCATCTACAAGAAACTGGAGGACCACGCGCTGGGCGCGAGCCCCTGGCACGGCGCCGGCGGCCCCCTGCACATCACCGATTCCGCCGACCGCGCCCATCCGCTCTGCAAGCGTTTCTTCCAGGCCGCCGAGCAGACTGGCGTGCGGGTGACCCGGGATCTCAACGGCGCCGACAACGAGGGCGTGGGCGAGGCCGTCGGCCATTACCAGACCACCACCAAGGGCGGCTGGCGCATGTCGGCCGCCAAGGCCTACCTGCGCCCGGCGCGCGGGCGCCGGAACCTCAGCGTCGAGACCGGCGCGCGGGCGACTCGCGTGCTGCTGGACGGCACCCGCGCCGTCGGCATCGAGTACCGCCAGGGCGGCCAGTCGAAGCAGGTTCGGGCGCGGCGCGAGGTGATCCTCTCCGCCGGCTCCATCGGCTCGGCACAGCTGCTGCTGCTTTCCGGCATCGGTCCGGCGGCGCACCTCAGGGAGCACGGCATCGCCGTGGCGCATGACCTGCCGCTGGTCGGCCAGCGCCTGCAGGATCACAGCGGCTTCGACCTCTACTACCGCTCGCGCGTGCCGACGCTGAACAACGAACTGGCCTCGCTCTGGGGCCAGGCACGCGCCGCCATCACCTTCGCCCTCACCCGCAAGGGGCCGCTGTCGGGCAGCCTCAACCACGCCGGCGGCTTCGTGCGTTCCAGCCCGGCGCGCAACCGCGCCAACATGCAGCTCTACTTCTGCCCGCTCGCCTTCGAGAAGCCGAAGCACGGTTCGATCCAGCTCGTGAAGGTGGAGGCGCAGCCGGTCTTCAGCCTCTCGGCCTCGCCCTGCCGGCCCGAGAGCCGCGGCTGGCTGAAGCTGCGTTCGGCCGACCCGGAGGAGGCGCCAGCCATCCAGCTCGGCCTGCTCACCGCCGAGGCCGACCAGCGGGAGGCGATCGAGGGCTTCCGCGTCCTGCGGCGCCTGGCCGCCGCGCCCGGCCTGGCCGAGATCATCGAGCAGGAGACCAAGCCCGGTCCGGCCTGCGAGAGCGATGCCGACATCCTGGCCCACATCCGCGCCAACGCCTATTCGATCTTCCACCCCATCGGCACCTGCCGCATGGCGCCGACCCCGGCCGAGGGCGTGGTCGACCCGCGCCTGCGCGTGCATGGGCTCCAGGGCCTGCGCGTCATCGACGCGGCGATCTTCCCCGCCGTGCCCTCGGGCAATACCAACGCCCCCGCCATCATGGTGGGCGAGCGCGGCAGCGAGCTGCTGCTGGAGGACGCGGCGGCGTGAGCCGGCCGGCCACCCTGCAGGCTGTCGTCAAGCACGGCCTCTGTACCGGCTGCGGCCTTTGCGAGTCGCTGCTTGGGCGCGCTCGGGTGGAGATGCGGCTGACGGACGAAGGCTACCTGCGCCCATCGGTGAAGGCGGCGATCCCGCCCGAGGAGCTGGCGCCGGTGCTGGCCACCTGCCCTGGCGCCACGCTCACCGGCCCAGGCGCGCCGTCGGAAACTGCGACATTCGCCGGGGCCGCGCTGCATCCGGTCTGGGGCCCCGTGACCTCGATCCAGCGGGTCTGGGCCGGCGATCCGGCGGTGCGCCACCGCGCGGCGGCGGGCGGCGCGCTGACCGCGCTCGGCTGCTTCCTGCTGACCAGCGGCCGGGCCGAGGCGGTGCTGCACGTCAAGGCCTCCGCCAGCCAGCCGATGCTGAGCGAGGCGCAGGTCAGCACCACGCCGGCGGAGGTGATCGCCGGCGCGCAGTCGCGCTACGGCCCGGCGGCGCCGCTGGTGCACGTCAAGCGCCTGCTGGACGAGGGGCGGCGCTTCGCCGTCGTCGCCAAGCCCTGCGACGTCGCCGCGGTGCGCGCGCTGATGCGCCAGGACGCGCGCGCCCGCCGGCAGATCGTCGCCTGCCTGACGATCTTCTGCGGCGGCGTGCCCTACCTCGCCACGGCCGAGGACATCGCCCGCTTCAAGGGCCTCGACCCCGCGCAGCTCACCCTCTTTCGCTGGCGCGGCGAGGGCTGGCCGGGGCCGATCCGCATGGAGAGCCGCGACGGCCGCAGCGCCGAGATGACCTATGACGAGGCCTGGTACAACCCGGCCGCCACCTGGTCCTATGCCATGCAGTTCCGCTGCAAGATCTGCCCTGACGCCATTGGCGAGCTGGCCGACGTCGCCTGCCCCGACGGCTGGATCATGGAAGACGGCAAGCCGATCCACCGCGAGGCACCGGGCATCAACATCGCCATCGCCCGCACCGTCGCTGGGCGCGACCTGGTGGAGGCGGCGCTGGCCGCGGGCGCGCTGCAAGCAGCACCCTTCACGGTCGAGGAGCTCTTCGCCATGCATGGCGACCATCTGGACCGCAAGCTGGGCAGCCCGGCACGCCTCGCCGGCCTTCGCCTCGCGGGCGAGCCGGTGCCCCGTATCACTGGCTTCCGCCGCTGGACGACCTTGCGCCGCGCGGGCCTCCGCGCCTCGTGGCGAGCCTTCGTCGGCGCCTTCCGCCGCGCCCGCGCGGGAGCGAACCGCGAGGTTGGCACCTAGCCCTGGCGGCGCTTCCCCTCGCGCCAGTCGAACCAGCGCATGGCCAGGGGCACGAACCAGGGACGGCCGCGATAGAGGGGAAAGCTCGGCACCGGATCGGCGGCGAAGGCGCTCCGGCCCTCCGGCCTGCCGAGGATCATGGCCGCGAGCTTGGCGCCGAAGTGCGTGCCCATCGGCACCCCGGCGAAGTTGTAGCCGAAGCCGTGCCAGATCCCGTCCCGGCCGCCCACATGCGGCATGAGGTCGAAGGTCCCGGCGCAGAAGCCGGTCCAGAGGTGGCTGAGGCGCACCCCCGCGTGCTGCGGCAGCACGCGCGCCAGGATGCCGTGCAGGCGCCGCGCGATGACGGCGGGGTCCGACATGCCCGAGCCGGTGGCGCCGCCGAACAGCAGGCGCGGGCTGTCCGGCGCCAGGCGGAAGAAGTCGATGTTGGTGAAGCTGTCGAGCACCGTGCGGTTGTTCGGAATGGTGGCGCGCGCCGCCTCGCCCAGCTCCTCGGTCGCGGCCATGTAGGCCATGAAGGGGATGACGCGCCGCGCATGCCACGGAAAGTTGCCGGGCGTGTAGCCGTTGGTGGCGATGACGGCGTCGCGCGCGGCGATCCGCCCCCGATCGGTCAGGATCTCGACGCGATCATCGCCCGCGTGGCGCGCGACCGAGGTCACGTTGGTGCGCCCGGCGATGACGACGCCGGCCTCCAGCGCGCGCGTCAGCAGGCCCAGGTGATAGAGCCCGGGATGGATCGAGGCGAGGTCGGGGATCACCGCGCCGCCGTGGTAGGCGTCGCTGGCGAACTCCCGCCGCTGCTCGGCGCGCGGCAGCATGGCGAACTCGTAGCCGAGGTGCCGGCGCATCACCTCCAGGTCCGCGGCCAGCGCCTCGTAGTGCTCCGGCTTCGAGGCGGCGATGAAGCGGCCGCAGCGTGCCAGGTGGCAGTCGATGCCCTCGCGTTCGATGAAGGCGACCGTGCCGGTGAAGGCCTCGCCCAGCTCGCGATAGATCTCGACCGCCTGCGTCTCGCCGCGCTTCTCGATCAGGGTCGCCAGTGACTTCTTCAGCACGCGGCCGAGGTAGCCGGCGTTGCGCCGCGCGGCGCCGCTGCCCGGTTCCTCGCGCTCCAGCACCACCACGCTGCGCCCGGCGCGCGCCAGCTCCAGCGCCGCGCGCAGGCCGGTATAGCCGCTGCCGACGACGGCCACGTCGTAGCGCGGGGCGAGCGTGACCGCCGGCAGCGGCTTCGGCTCGGCGCGCTCCCACCACCAGGGCTGCTGCTTCAGGTCGGGCAGGACGAGACTCTGCATGGCCGATAGCCAAACACGGTGCATCGCGGCGCGGAAGTGCGGTTGGCGCCGCCCTGTCCCGCTGCCATGTTAGCCCGATGCAGTCGACCCGAGTCTCCCGCCTCATCGCGGCACCACCCGACATCGTCTACCAGGCCTTCCTCGACCCGGAGGCGCTGGTGGCCTGGCTGCCGCCGGGCGACATGACCGGCCGGGTCGAGCGCCTGGAACCTCATGTCGGTGGCGCCTTTGCGATGACGCTGCGTCTTCCCGACCCGGACAGCGGCCAGGGCAAGACCACCGCGGGCAGCGACCGCTTCGCCGGCCGCATCGACGCGCTGGAGCCGAACCGCAAGGTCGTCTGGGCCATCGCCTTCGACAGCGCCGATCCGGGCCTGGCCGGCGAGATGCGCGTGGTGACGACGCTGGAGCCGGCCGAGGGCGGCACCGTGGTCACCATGACGTCCGAGAACATCCCGCCCGGCGTCTCGCCCGCCGACAACGCCGAGGGCACGCGCCTCTCGCTGCTGCAGCTCGCGCAGTACCTGGCCGAGCGCTGGCAGGACTGACGCCGGCCCCTCAGTTCATCAGCCAGCGCGCCGTGTCCCAGAGCGCGGCGAGGGTTTCCGCGCCGGGGTCGAGGCAGCCGTTCGGCAGGGACTGCAGCAAGGTGCCCTTCAGCTCCATCTGTGCCGAGAGGAAACTGCGGCTGAACGTCAGCCTGTAGTCCATCGCCGTGGTGCTGCTGCGCGCGAGATAGGCGCAGAGCGCCACCTCGCCGCTTGCAAGATCGAGCAGCAGGGCCCAGTTGTGCTGGCCGCAGTTGCGCCGCTCGCAGAGCGCGGCGACCAGCAGGCCCTCGCGCCGTTCCACCGCGATCGGCGCGCGCGCAAAATCCGCCTTGCCAGGTTGCCACTGCAGGCGTGAGAGCTGCTGCTGGATGGCCGGCAGCTCGAAGAAGGTCACCTCGCCGCGCTTCTCGAAGGGATCATGGCCGATCCAGTCGAGTGGCGTCGGTTCGCTCGCGGCCGCGGCCCTGGCCAGCGCGGCCAGGCACAGAAGAACAAGGATCGAGTGCCGGACCCGTCGCATCGCGCGCCCTCCCACCGTCTGGCCGGCGGCAGGTGAGCGCAGATCCTGGACCGCTTTGCGGCCCTGGCGCGGCGCTTCAAGGGCCGGGGAAGAGCGCGTTGATCGCCGGATAGGGCATGGCGCCTTCGCCCGCCGCCTCGGAGCGGCCCTCGGCGAGGAAGCCCTGGGTCAGCGTGGCGAGGCGGCCCCAGACCGCCATGCCGATCGCGGCGCCGGCGCTGAGGCGCCGGACGCCCAGCTTGGCGAGATCGGCGGCCACCGGCAGACCGGGGCGCGCCATGCAGTTCACCGGCAGGTCGGTGCCGGCCACGACCCTGCCAATCTCGCCCGCGTCGGTCAGGCCCGGCACGAAGAGGCCGCTGGCGCCGGCCGACTTGTAGCGCGCAGCACGCGCCAGCGTCTCCTCGAGGCGCCGCTCCGGCGGCACCAGACCGTGCAGGTAGACGTCGGTGCGCGCGTTGATGTAGAGCGCGACCCCGGCTGCCTGGGCGGCGGCGCGCGCCGCGGCGATCTTGCCGGCCATCAACTCGACCGGCTGGTTGCCGTCCTCGATGTTGCAGCCGACCGCGCCAGCCGCCACGACCTGGCCGACCGCGACGCCGACCGCTTTCGCATCGGCGCCGAAGCCGCCCTCCATGTCGACGGTGATCGGCACGGTCACGACGCGCGCGATGGCCTCGACCGTGCGCAGCAAGAGCGGCAGGGGAAGCTGGTTGCCGTCGCGGTAGCCGTGCGCCCAGGCGACGGCGGCGCTGGTGGTGGCGATGGCCGCCGCGCCCAGGCTCTCCACCAGGCGCGCGCTGCCGGCATCCCAGGCGTTGGGCAGGATCAGCAGCGGCCGCGCCTCGCGGTGCAGGCGCTGGAAGGCCTCTGCGGCCTCGGGGCGGGCGGGCATGGGCGGTCCTCCTGCGACGTTTTCCGCACCATAGCAAAAGGGCCGCGCCAGACGGCGCGGCCCTTGCCAGCGGAAAGCGCAGGGGTGATCAGCGCTTGGAGAACTGGAAGCTGCGGCGGGCCTTGGCCTTGCCGTACTTCTTGCGCTCCACCACGCGCGGATCGCGGGTCAGGAAGCCGCCCTGCTTCAGCACGGGGCGCAGCCCCGGCTCATAGTAGGTCAGCGCCTTGCTGATGCCGTGACGCACGGCGCCGGCCTGGCCGGAGAGGCCGCCGCCGGAGACCGTGCAGACAACGTCGAACTGGTTGCTGCGGTTCGCCACCTGGAAGGGCTGGTTGATCATCATGCGCAGCACCGGGCGGGCGAAGAACACCTCCACCGCGCGGCCGTTCACCGTGATCTTGCCGTTGCCGGGCTTCAGCCAAACGCGGGCGACAGCATTCTTGCGCGCGCCCGAGGCATAGGCCCGGCCTTGCTTGTCGAGCTTCGGCTCCGGCATGGCCGGCGCCACCTCGGCGGCGGCGCCCAGGTCGGAGAGCTGGGTCAGGGTCTGGTCGGCCATGCTCAGGCGCTCCTGGCGTTCTTGGCGTTGCGGGCGGCGAGGTCGAGCGCCACCGGCTGCTGCGCCTCGTGCGGATGGTTGGGACCGGCGTAGACCTTGAGGTTGCGCATCTGCTGGCGGCCCAGGGGCCCGCGGGTGATCATGCGCTCCACGGCCTTCTGGATCAGGCGCTCGGGATAGCGGCCGCCGAGGGTCTGGCCCGCGCTACGCTCCTTGATGCCGCCGGGATAGCCGGTGTGCCAGTAGAAGATCTTGTCAGCCATCTTGTTGCCGGTGACGCGCACCTTCTCGGCATTGATGACGATGACGTTGTCGCCGCAGTCCATGTGCGGCGTGAAGGTCGTCTTGTGCTTGCCGCGGAGGATCATGGCGATCTGCGACGCCATCCGTCCGAGCACCAGGCCTTCGGCGTCAATCAGCACCCACTTCTTCTGGATGTCCGACGCCTTGGCCGAATAGGTCTTCTGCATGGGACCTGCCCGCTCCAATCAGAAACAAGGAAAGGGGCGGATGACCGCCCCTGTTGCGGGCGTTGTTCTAGTGTCCGGCAGCTCGCCTGTCAACGAAGATTAAAGCGCCGATTTCAATTGGTTAACATGTGGTATCAGATTACCGCTAAACATGAGTGCGGAAGAACCGGCCGATCTCGTGCAGCGACTGCCGCCCTTCCGGCAGGATGTGGTGCCACCACTCGGCGACGTGCGGGCTCTCCGGCCAGACCTTGGTGGTGACCTGCACGCCCGCGGCTTCGGCCTTGGCGGCGAAGCGCAATGTGTCGTCCAGCAGGACCTCGAAGTCGCCCACGTGCATCAGCAGCGGCGGCAGCCCGGAGAGGTCGCCGAACAGCGGCGAGACGCGCGGGTCCGTCGGGTCCTGCCCCGCCGGCAGGTAGTTGCGCACATACAGCGCCACCGCCGCCGCCGTCACGTTGCGGTCCACCTCCGCGCGCGTGCGATGACTCTCGCCCGAGGCGGTGAGGTCGGTGCAGGCGCCGATGGTGGCGATGGCGTCGGGCAGGCGCTCGCCCAGGCGCTTCAGCTCCAGTGCAAGCGCCAGGGCGAGGTTGCCGCCCGCCGAATCACCGGCGACGAAGAGTGGACCCGGCGTGCGCGCCCGCACCAGGCCGCGCCAGGCGGCGAGGCAGTCCTCAAGCCCGGCCGGGAAAGGCGCCTCGGGCGCCAGGCGGTAGTCGACGGCCAGCGTGGCGAAGCCGCTCTCGGCGGCCAGCCAGCTCGTCATGTGGCGATAGTCGGCGGCCGTTCCGGCGACCCAGCCGCCGCCGTGGATATAGAGCAGCCGCCCCGAGCCGCCCGCCGCCGAGGGTCGCAGCCACTCACCCGGCACGCCGCCGATCGAGGCCGCCTCGACGATCACGCCCGGCGCCTCCTCCGGCGCCAGCCCCTCGACCAGCGAGGAGCCGTAGAAGAGGCGCCGCCCGGTGGCGATGGCCTCCGCGTCGTCCTTGGGCGGGGTGGCATAGAGCTTGGCGAGGTGCGCGTGCACGCGCTCGAGCGGCTTGGTCATGGCCGCGACCTTGGCATTGCCGCCCGCGGCGGTCCATCCTCGGGCGAGGTAGCGGGGAGCCCTTCATGCGCCTGGCCGACAAGATCGCCTTCGTGACCGGGGCCGCCGGCGGCATCGGCAGCGCGATCGTCGCGCTGTTCCGGGCCGAGGGCGCCAAGGTGGTGGCGAGCGACCTGACGGCCCCCACCCTGCCCTGCGACCTGGCGCTGCAGCTCGACGTCACCGACGAGGGCGAATGGCTGGAGGCGCTGGCGGCGGCGGAGCGGCAGTTCGGGCGGCTCGACATCCTGGTCAACAACGCCGGCATCGCGTTGACCAAGCCCATCACCACCACCAGCCTGGCCGAATGGCACCGCGTCATGGCGGTGAACCTGGACGGTACCTTCCTCGGCGTGCGCGAGGGCATGAAGCGCCTGGCGCCGGGCGGCGCCATCGTCAACCTGGCCTCGGTCGCCGCGCTGGTCGGCGCGCCGCCGCTGGCCGCCTACAGCGCCGCCAAGGGCGCCGTGGTCGCACTGACGCGCAGCGCCGCGATCACCGCGGCCGAGGCCGGCCAGGGGCTGCGCATCAACGCGCTCTGCCCCGGCTTCACCGACACGCCGATGCTGGACGGCATCTCCAGCGACCTCGGCCAGCGCGACGCGGTGCGCGCCAAGCTGGCCCGCCGCCAGCCGCTCGGCCGCCTCTGCACGCCAGAGGAGATCGCCGAGGCCGCGCTCTACCTCGCCAGTGACGCGGCGCGCTACGTCACCGGCACGACCCTGGCAATCGACGGCGGCTACTCGGCGCAGTGAATCTCGAATTGACAGTGCAATCATTTATTTGTTTATCTATTTACAAAATCTATCAACCGTGGAGGACGCCGTGTCGAAGGTTGATAATCTGAACTGGATTGCTCCAACATTCGTTGATGTTCCTACGGCTAAACTTGATAAATATTATGTACAAAAGGTACTAAAGGCATTGATAAGAGATGAATTGCCGGACGAAGCTTACACAGCGAGGGCGGTTTACATTATAAGGCTTACTGGAACCACGATTATAAAATACCCCCTCGGATCTTCGCCCGTTTTGTATATTGGAAGAGGAAATTGCCACGATAGAATTTGTAATTCCCATACTTTTTGGTTAAGTGAACTGGCCATGACATTGCAAGACATAGCTCTTAGAATAGATATCTGCGTGCCCAGGAGGAGAAATAATATCGAATTTTACAAGAATATTGAAGCTGATCTGATTGATATGTTTTATACAAAATTTGGATCAATACCATTTTACAATAGCAATAAACAAAACACTCATAAAGGCAAGATTGATTATTCAGACTCTGCGCTACGCTCGATACGGTCTAGGCTCAGCGTCGGATCGGGCAACCGCCACTTGTGGTCGATTTCCCCCCTTCGAGCAAACCCGCTCAGAGCGGTGTATTTGGCCAATCTTAACGACGAAGAAGTAGTCGTCTAGTTCTCTATATCACACGCCAGCGCCAGCGCTTCCAGATCCTGCCAGGCGATCAGCGTGTCGGGGAAATCCTGGCCGCCGACCTGGTCGATGCCGTGGCCGGCAATGCGGCCGCCGAGGCGAAGGTAGAAGCGGATGGCGCCGGGATTGCCGTCGAAGGCGCGCAACGCCAAAGTCCGGCGGCCTTCCGCAATCAGCCGCCGCACCGCCTGGCCCAGCAGCCGCCGGCCGATGCCGCCGCCGCGCAGCGCCGGGTCGACGTGCAGCGCATAGACGAAGGCCGC
Organism: Pseudomonadota bacterium; assembly: GCA_029781795.1. Classification (GTDB taxonomy): domain Bacteria; phylum Pseudomonadota; class Alphaproteobacteria; order Kiloniellales; family JACOMY01; genus JAKOWB01. Next base: position 14,623 of record JAKOWB010000134.1, read on the forward strand.
GTAGCCCGGCTCGTAGTCGCGCCTCACCGAGACGAAGGCGCGCAGCCGTCCCTGCTCTTCGTCCAGCAGGACGAAGTCGCCGGCGCCCGGCGCGCTCAGCGCCTTGCCCCAACCTTCCAGCAGGTCCACCGCCGCGGCGCCGTCGAGATAGTCCGCCGCGGCGAAGCCGCGATAGGCGCTGCGCCAGCTCGCGGCATGCAGCGCCGCGATGGCGGGCGCGTCGGCGGATCCGGCCTCGCGCAGGGTCATGCCGGCCGGTCCGGCGGCACCGAGTAGGTCAGGGTGACGTGGCTCACCGGCTCGCTGCGACCGACCGAGTGGATGATGGCGTCGCCCATCACCAGGCGCTTGCCGATCTTCAAGAGGCGCACGTCGCAGACCAGGTCGCCCGGCTCGGGCTTGTTGAGGAAGGTGATGGCGAGGTTGGTGGTCACCGCCATGGGCACGTTGCCGACCGCGCCCAGCACCGCCGCGTACATGGCGAAGTCGGCCAGCGCCATCTGCGCCGGGCCGCTGATGGTGCCGCCGGGGCGCAGGAACTTCGGATTGGCCGGCATGCGCACACGCGCCGAGCCATAGCCGATGGCCTCGGTCACGAAGCCATAGAGCTCGTTGAAGGGCGTCTGCTCCAGGCAGAGCCGCTCGAACTCGGGGACGGTGATGCGGGGCGCGGGCTTGGTCATGGCATTCTCTTTACCGCGCCCCGCAGAGGCCCGGAAGCTCAGCCGTAGGGATGCGCGTCGCCGTTGGCGCGGAGGGTCGTGGCCTTCAGCACGCGGTCCTTGATGCGCTCCTGCCACTCGCGGCCGCTGGCGTCCTGCCACCAGACCGGCTGGTTGCTGTCGGCGGCGAACTCGTAGGGGCCGATGCCCTTGTTCCTGGTCGGGTGCCACTCCTTGACCAGCGCCGGGAAGAGCTTCTTGAACTGCGTCTCGGTGTCGATACGGCCGGGAATCTCGCGCGGGCCGGGCACGGCCGCGCCGTCCTCGGTCCATTTCTCCATGCGGCCCCAGTAGAAGCCGGCGTGGTCCTTCATCCAGGCCACCTGCTGGTAGGGCTCGGGGTAGTACCAGACGGCGTTCTCGCTGACCTTGTCGCCGACCTTCAGCGTCCAGTAGCTCGCCACACCCTTGTACGGGCAAAACGTGTGGCGCTCGGACGGCTGGTAGAACTCCATCTTCAGGTCGGCGAAGGGGATGTAGTACATCGGCGCGTGCCCCAGCTCGTAGAGCACGTGGCAGCGGTCGCTCTCGGCGACGACCTTGCCACCGAAGTGGACGGCGACCCGCGCCGGCACGCGGTCGAAATCGATCACGTAGCGCGGGTTGAGGAGCCAGCCGGGCGAGACGGTGGGCTGTTCCATGGGATCCTCCACGTCGTTTCCTGATGATGGGCCCAAGGCTTGCAGCCGGGGGCCCGAGGCGCAAGACTGGCGCCGCCCCGAGGAAGGAATAGCACCCATGACCGCGACTGCCGCCCAGCCCGACCTCTCCAACGAGCCGCTGCTGCTGCGCCACGACGAGGGCGGCATCGCCACGCTGACCTTGAACCGGCCGAAGCAGTTCAATGCGCTGTCCGAGGAGATGCTGCTGGCGCTGACCGAGGCGCTGGAGGCGATCGGCGAGGACAAGACGGTGCGCGTGGTGGTGATCGCCGGCGCCGGCAAGGCCTTCTGCGCCGGGCACGACCTGAAGCAGATGCGCCAGACGCCGGACGAGGACTACTACGAGCGGCTCTTCCGCCTCTGCGGCACCATGATGCAGACCATCGGGCAGATCCCGCAGCCGGTCATCGCGCGGGTGCACGGCATCGCCACGGCGGCCGGCTGCCAGCTCGTCGCGCAATGCGACCTGGCGGTCGCCGCCGAGGAGGCGCGCTTCGCCACTTCGGGCATCAACGTCGGCCTCTTCTGCTCCACCCCGGCCGTGCCGCTGTCGCGCAACGTGCCGCGCAAGCGCGCCTTCGAGATGCTGGTGACCGGCGACTTCGTCGATGCGAAGACGGCGGCGGAGTGGAACCTGATCAACCAGGTCGTGCCGGCGGCGGAGCTGGACAACGCGGTCAAGGCCCTGGCGGCGAAGATCATCGAAAAGTCGGCCAGCGCCATCGCCACCGGCAAGCAGATGGTCTATGTGCAGGCCGAGAAGGGCATGGCCGAGGCCTACAGCTATGCCGCGCACGTCATGGCGACCAACATGATGCAGCCCGACGCGGCCGAGGGCATCGACGCCTTCATGCAGAAGCGGAAGCCCAACTGGCAGACCCCGTGACCGGCGCCCTTTCGGGCCTCCGCGTCCTCGATTTCGGGCAGTACGTTGCCGGACCGCTGGCGGCGGTGATGCTGGCCGACCAGGGCGCGGAAGTGATCCGTATCGACCCGCCCGGCGGCCCGCGCTGGCAGACGCCGGCCAACGCCTTCTACCAGCGCGGCAAGCGGAGCCTGGTGCTCGACCTGAAGCAGCCGGCGGACCTGGCAGCCGCGCGCCGCCTCGTCCGAAGCGCCGACGTGCTGATCGAGAACTTCCGCCCCAGCGTGATGGAGCGCCTGGGCCTCGGCGCCGCCGCGGCGCGGGCGCTGAACCCGCGCCTCGTCTACTGCTCCCTGCCCGGCTTCGCCGCCAACGATCCGCGCCACGCGATGCCGGGCTGGGAGGGCGTGGTCATGGCGGCCGGCAAGGGCTACCTGCCGCCCTGGAGCGGCGCGCACGAGCGGCCGCTCTACAGCGCGCTGCCGCTGGCCTCGAGCTACGCCGCCTTCCTCGCCGCCACCGCCGTCACGCTGGCACTCTTTGCGCGGATGCGCGACGGGCACGGACGGCGCATCGAGGTGCCGCTGTTCGACGCGCTGTTCCAGGCCTTCGGCGCCTACGCCATGAGCGGCGACGGCGCCGGCAACCCGGCCTTCTCCTCCGACATCTGGGGCGCCGGCTGCTATCGCTGCGCGGACGATCGCTGGGTCATGTGGGCGACGCACAACCCGCGCTTCATGGAGGCGCTGGTGACGGTCGGCGGCGTGCCGGAGTGGCGCGACCTCGGCCTGCTCGACCGGCCGCGCCTTCTCGCCGACAAGGCGCTGCTGGCCGAGTTGCGCCGCCGCGTCGCCGCGCTCTTCGCCACGCGCCCGGCCGCCGTCTGGGAAGAGGCGCTCGCCGCCGCCGGCGCGCCGCTGGCGCTGGTGCGCAGCCCGGCCGAGTGGATGGAGACGCCGCAGGCCCACGGCGCACGCGCCGTGCTGGAGATGGAGGACGGCGAACTCGGCCGCCACTGGCAGCCGGGCCATCCCATCCATCTCTCGGCCACGCCGCCGGCGCCACAGGGGCCGCGCCACGCGCTCGATGCCGACCGGGCGATCCTGGACGAGGTGGCCCAGCCGAAGGCGCCGCCGACGGGCGCGCCGCTGGCGCAGATCCTGCGGGGCCTCAAGGTCGTCGACCTGACACAGGTGCTGGCCGGCCCCACGGCCGCGCGGCTCATGGCCGAGTTCGGCGCGGAGGTGGTGAAGATCAACGATCCCGCCAACCCGCCGCAGGGCTATCGCTATCACCTCGACGTCAACCGCGGGAAGCGCACGCTGCTGCTCGACCTGAAGCGGCCGGAAGGGCGCGCAGTGCTGTTGAAGCTCGCGCAGGGCGCCGACGTGCTGCTGCAGAACTTCGCGGAAGGCGTGCCGGAGCGCCTCGGCATCGGCGAGGCCGCGCTGCGCGCCGTGCGGCCCGACCTGATCCACGCCACGGTCAGCGCCTATGGCCAGCAGGGACCCTGGGGCGGCCGGCGCGGCTACGAGCCGCTGGGCCAGGCCATGACCGGCATGCAGTGGCGCTTCGGCGGGCCGGCCTCGCCGCTGATGGAGCCGCTGGCGGTCACCGACTACGGCACCGGCATTCTTGTCGCCTTCGCCACCGCGCTGGCGCTCTATCACCGCCAGCGGACCGGCCAGGGCCAGGCGGTCGAGGCCTCGCTGGCCCACACCGGCACCTACCTGCAGACGCCCTTCCTGCTGCTCTACGCGGGCAAGCAATGGGACGAGCCGAGCGGACAGGAGGCGCGCGGCAGCGGCCCGCTGCAGCGCTTCTACCGCGCTACGGACGGCTGGTTCTTCCTCGGCGCTAAGGACAGCCAGGCCCCTGCCCTGCTGTCAGTACTCGGCCTGGCTGAACTCTCGGAAGCGGCGATCGAAGCGGCCTTCGCCCAGGACAGCATCGCCGCCTGGGGTGCCCGGCTCCGCCCGCTCGACATTGGCCTGCAGGGCTGCCCCAGCATCGAGGCGCTGATGCAGGATCCCTGGGTGCGTGCCCAGGGCCTCTCCATCACCCGCCACCACGAGGGCGTCGGCCGTGTCACCGGCATCGGCCCCTCGATCCGCATGCGCCCTTCGCCCGCCGTGCCCGGCATCCCGGTGCGCCCGCCCGGCGCCGATGGCCGCGCCGTGCTGGCCGAACTGGGCTACGCGCCGGACGAGATCGCGCGGCTGGAAGCAGCCGGCGTGCTGGCAGTTCCGGGGACCTGAAGCGCCGCCTCTACTCGGGCTGAAGCTGAAGCTGGCAGACCAGGATCATGGTCTGCACGAACCAGTTGGCGGCCGGTGCGTCGGCCGCCCACTTGAAGGCCATGTCGGGCGGCCCTGCCTCGACCGCTTCGCGCAGCGCCGCGGCCGGGAAGCCGTGCGTGCAGGCGGCGATGATATTGAGGCGTTCGCTCTTGCCCATGGCGGCGGCTACGTCCAGCGCGTCGGCGAGGCCGGCGATGTAGGCCGTGCGCTCGGCCTCGGGCAGGGCCTGGTAGGCCTCCAGTGTCAGCTTCGAGGCGGGCGTCTCGTCGGCAATGGCCGGCGCCAGCGGCAGGATGGCGAAGACGGCGGCAAGCAGCAGGCGACGCATGGGGTCCCTCCCTTGCGGTTGCGGTGCCCATGATACGCGCTTTGGCGTTTCAAGTGGCCGCCGGTCTTGAAAGCGCCACCATGCCGGGCCCATGTTTTTGCCCATGACGTCAAGCCCGACCCAGGCGCCGCTGCCGGTCGAGAGCGGCCCGGCGGCCCTGCCGCTGGACCTGGCAGCCGCGCGCGCCTGCTACGAGCGGGCCGTCGGCCTCTACGCCGCCGAGCGGCGGCTGAAGATCGCCGCCTTCGTCGAGGAGGCCTATGCCTTCAAGGGCGCCGTGGCGCTGCACCGCAAGGCGCTGGGTCACGACCTCTGGCGCGCGCCGGCCAACCTGGCCCTGGCCGTGCCCTTTCTCGCCACGCGCGCCGGCGCCAGCGCCGCGCGCCGCGCCGGCTGGAAGCAGGGCGCCGCCTGGCTGGCCAGGCAGCGCGTCTTCTTCACCACCGACGTGGGGCGCGAGCTGGAGTGGCGGGTCATGACTGGCCTGCTGGAGCTGCCCTATGCCCAGGGGCTGCGCGCCTCGCACCGCGACGCGCTGGCCGACGTGATGCTGGCCGACCCGCGCGCCGCCGCCGCGCTGAAGGGTCTGGGCGAGACCCTGGCCAAGCGCCACGCCGACCCGGCCTTCCGCAACTGGATGACCGACGCGCTCTCCAGCTACACCGGCAGCCGCGTCGCCGCCGCCGACATCACCAACGCGCTGATCGCCAGTGCCACCGGCGCGCTGCTGTTCCAGCAGTTCACCCCCGGCGCGCTGACCCTGGGCCCGCTGCTGACCAAGGCGCTGGCCGCCAAGCTCGCCACCTTCCCGCTGGGCGCCGGCCTCGGCAGCCTGTTCTACGGCGCCTTCCCGGTCGCCGCGCCCTTCCTGGCCACGGCCGGCGTCACCGCCGGCCTGCTCGGCCTCGGCGCCCTGCTCGCCACCTTCTCGGGCGTGCTGACCGATCCCCTGCAGGCCAAGCTCGGCCTGCACCAGCGGCGCCTGACCAAGCTGGTCGATGCGCTGGAGCGCCAGCTTCTCGCCGGCGGCGACCGCCCCTTCCAGCTCCGCGACCACTATGCCGCCCGCCTGCTCGACCTGGTCGACCTGGCCCGGGCGCTGCAGCGCGGCTGACTTGTGACCCGGGTGGCCGGCCGCTAGGCTCCGCGCCGCCATGAACCACGACAGCTATCCCGACAGCTACATCCTGGGGATCCTCCGGCAGGTGAAGACCATCGCCATGGTCGGCGCCAGCGCCAACTGGAACCGGCCCAGCTTCTTCGCCATGAAGTACCTGCAGGAGAAAGGCTACCGGGTGATCCCGGTGAACCCCGGCATCGCCGGGCAGGACCTGCTGGGCGAGCGTGTCCATGCCAGCCTGTCGGACATTCCGGACCAGTTCGACATGGTCGACGTCTTCCGCAACAGCGAGGCGGCGCCGGCCATCGTCGAGGAGGCGATCCAGTTGAAGGAGGCCAAGGGCATCCAGGTCATCTGGATGCAGCTCGGCGTGCGCCATGACGCGGCGGCGGCCAGGGCCGAGGCCGCCGGCTTCAAGGTGGTGATGAACCGCTGCCCGAAGATCGAGTGGGGCCGCCTCAATGCCGAACTCTCCTGGGGCGGCTTCGACAGCGGCGTGATCTCGGCCCGGCGCCGCAAGGTGAGGATCTAGACGGATGGCGGAGAAGCTCCACGGCTATGGCTTCGAGACGCGCATGCTGCATGCCGGCGCGCAGCCCGACCCGATCACCGGCGCGCGGCAGACGCCGATCTACCAGTCATCGGCCTATGTCTTCCATGACGCCGACCACGCCGCCTCGCTGTTCAACCTGCAGACCTTCGGCTTCATCTACTCACGCCTGACCAACCCGACGGTAGCGGTGCTGGAGGAACGGCTGGCCAGCCTGGAGGGCGGCCGCGGCGCCACCTGCACCGCCAGCGGCCACGCGGCGCAGATCCTGGCGCTCTTCCCGCTGATGGAGCCGGGCGCGCGCTTCGTCGCCTCGAACCGGCTCTACGGCGGCTCGGTCACGCAGTTCTCCAAGACGTTCCAGAAGTTCGGCTGGGGCTGCGACTTCGTCGACATCGACGACCTCGACGCGGTGAAGCGCGCGGTCAACGGCGAGACCCGCGCCCTCTTCTGCGAGAGCCTGACCAATCCCGCCGGCATCGTCGCCGACCTGGAGGGCCTGGCGAAGATCGCCGCCGACGCCGGCTGCCCGCTGGTGGTCGACAACACCATCGCCACGCCCTTCCTCTGCCGCCCCATCGAGTGGGGCGCCACGCTGGTGATCCATTCCACCACCAAGTTCCTCACCGGCAACGGCACGGTGATCGGCGGCGCCGTGGTGGACAGCGGCGGCTTCGACTGGTCGTCGAGCGGCCGCTTCAAGTCGCTGGCGGCGCCGGAGCCGGCCTACCACGGCCTGTCGTTCCAGGAGACCTTCGGCGACCTCGCCTTCACCACCTACAGCCACGCCGTCAGCCTGCGCGACCTCGGCCCCACGCTGGCGCCGCAGAACGCCTTCCTGACGCTGCTCGGCATCGAGACCCTGGCGCTGCGCATGGAGCGGCACTGCGCCAACGCGCAGAAGGTCGCCGCGTTCCTCGCCGCGCACCCGGCGGTGGCCTGGGTCTCCTATCCCGGCCTGCCGGGCTCGCGCTATCACGCGCTGGCGCAGAAGTACCTGCCGCGCGGCCACGGCGCGCTCTTCACCATCGGCCTCAAGGGCGGCTATGCCGCCGGCGCCGGCCTGGTGGAGAAGGTCAATCTCTTCAGCCACCTTGCCAACATCGGCGACGCCAAGAGCCTGATCCTGCACCCGGCCTCCACCACCCACCGCCAGCTCAGCGAGGCACAGCGCAGCGCCGCCGGCGCCGGCGACGAGGTGGTGCGCCTCTCGGTCGGCCTGGAGACGGTCGACGACCTGATCGCCGACCTGAAGCAGGCGCTGGACGCCCTGCCCGCCTGAAGCCTCAGGGATAGACCGACAGCTCGACCAGGTTGCCGTCAGGATCGCGGCAATAGAGCGAGCGGATGGGGCCGACGGCGCCGGAACGCTCCAGCGGCCCCAGCTCGATGGCGATGCCCTTGGCGCGCAGCGTGGTTTCGACTGCATCCAGCGGCCCCTCGACGATGAGGCAGAGGTCGGCCGTGCCAGGTTCGGCGACGCGGGCGACCAGCGGCGCGTGCGGTGTCGGATGCGGGTGCAGATTGAACTTCTGCCGGCCGAAGCGCAGCGCGACACGGCCGCCGGCGAAGACCTCGCGCTCCATGCCCAGCACGCCGACGTAGAAGGCCTCGGTGGCGGCGAGGTCGCGGCAGGTCAGGACCAGGTGGTCCAGCGCCAGGACGCGGATCATTCGGCCGCTTGCGGCGCCGGCTCGGGCGGCGGTGCCGGCACCAGCTCCGCCTTGCGGTCGGCCGGCAGCAGCAGGCCGGCCAGGGTGGCGACGACGCCGAGGATGGCCATGGCGTAGAACAGGCGCACGTACTCGCCCGTCGTCTCCAGGATGTGCGCGGCGGCCCAGATGGCCAGCGGCGCGGTGCCGAAGGCCAGCACGTACTTGGCGCCGAAGGCGAGGCCGCGGTGCTTGGCCGGCGAGAAGCGCGCCAGCAGCATGTTCTCCGCCGGCAGCGCGCCGGTGGAGAGCGCCGCCGAGAGCGCGGCGAGGCCGACCAGCAGGAAGCTGCCGCTGTTGGCCACCAGCACCACCACCAGGGCCTGGGCGAGGAAGGAGCCGACGTAGATCCGCTTCAGCGGATAGCGGTCGGCCAGGTGGCCGCCGACGAGCTGCACGATGGAGCCGACGATGTAGACCAGCGCCACCATCGCCGCCGGGCCCGAGGCGCCGCTGCCGAAGAGGCCGGCCAGACTCTCGCCCAGGCGGATCTCGAAGAGCTTGGGCAGTGCCGACTGGGCCGCCTGGAAGATCAGTCCCATGCAGGTCATGCAGAGCGCGAGCACCAGGAAGCCGCGCCACATGTCGCCCTTGGTGGCGGCCGTGCCGCCGCTGCTCATGCGGGCGTCCTGGCCCTCGCTGACCTTGCCGCTCCGCCGGCACCAGACCAGGGCAACGCCGACCGCGAGGCAGAGCACCGCCGGCACCAGGAAGGCGGCGCGCCAGGAGATCAGGTCCGACAGCACGCCGGCCACCGCGGCGGCGACGCCGACACCGATGTTGCCGAAGACGCCGTTGAAGCCCAGCGCCTTGCCGCGCTGCTTGGCGTTGCGCACCACCCAGGGAATGGCGACGGGGTGATAGATCGCCGAGAAGAGGCCGATCGCCGTAAGGCCGAGCCACAGCATGGTCTTGCTGTCGGCGAAGGCACAGGCCACGCCGGCGGCACCGAGGCCGAGAAAGAAGACCGCCATCATGCCGGTAGTCGACCAGCGGTCGGCCAGCCAGCCGGCCGGCATGGCGGCGAGGCCCACCAGCAGCGCACCGAGGCCCCAGAGCGGCGTCAGGTCGGCGTAGGTCAGCTGCAGGAAGCCCTGCTGCTCCATTGCCAGCGCGATGGTGAAGTACATCGCGGTGAAGAGATGGATGAAGACGTGGCCGATGTTGGCGAAGACCAGCGAGGTGCGCTCGGCGCGTTCCTCGGCGGGCGTCAGGCTGGCGGCGGGACTCGGCTGGTTCATGGCCCGGCGAGTGTGAGCGCGGCCCCGCCGTCGGGCAAACGACGCCTGGGCACGGCAGAGTTGCCGCTTTGCGCGCCAGCGCAGGAACATCTAGCGGTCAATGGGCGACCGACCACTAGATATCGCGATCCAGGCGATTGGGGAAAGCGCCCTGCTTTCAGCAGCTTCCATGGAGTTTCTCGCAGGTTCCGCAAAGGTGCCGGTTGGCACCCTTTCCGGTCGCGGCTAGAGTTCGCCCCATAAGGTGCCGCGCCAAGCGGCCCGTCAGAGTTGGGATGGACAAGATGGCAGAGGCTCTCCTGGTGGCCGACACGGCCGCCTGGCGCCGTTCACGGCCGACCGCCGTGCAACGCGCCTATCTGCGGCGCGGGCTGGACCAGCCGGGCGGCAAGCTGCCGCTGTTCGACCGCAACGGCCAGCGCTATCCCGAACGCACCATCCGTGCCTGCATCGAGCAGGGCTGGGCCGAGCCCTGGTTCATGAATCCGCTGAAGCCCAACTGGCTGGTCTGCAAGCTGACCGACGAAGGCCGCGCCCTGGCCGGCCGCCGCGAGGGCTGATACCCCGGCGCGGGGAAGGCGGTACCGCCGACCGCGACTGACGGCGCCAAGCGTCTGCCGGAGCCGCCGCCCGGGCGAGTTGCCTGCTAGTCGCGCCCCAAGGGCGGCTGGCCTTCCATCAGCGCCTGCTCGCGGTTTATGCCGATGTCGCGCAGCAGATAGTCCGGCATCTGCCGCAGGTCATGGCGCATGGTCGAAACGCGCTGCCAATGCAGCAGGCGCTGCCACAGACGGCCGAGCGCGCCGGGCTTTCCGCCGGCCGCGGACGTGCCGTCCCGCTCCATCGCCAGCGACAGCACCTGGGTCCAGCCGATCAGTCCATACTTGCTCATGATCCCTCATCCTTTCTGGCCCGACGCCGAGGGCGCCGTGCCGTGTGGATGGCGGTATGCACCCGTCGCGCCGGCGGCGCTGTGAAGGCGGTCACAGGAGTCGGCGACGGCCACGGAGGGCACGAACGCGGACGTCGCGGGCCAAGTCCCTTGCGCCCGCGCCGCAGGTCAAAGAGGCTGCGCTTCAGGCTGCACGAGGGAGAGGCGCATGGGCGAGGCGATCGAACGCATCATCGAGGGGCGCGCGCGCGACCTGGGCGACGGCTTCGTGGTGCGCCGGCTGCTGCCTGTGGCAGGGCGGCGCCAGGTCGGGCCCTTCGTCTTCCTGGACCACATGGGTCCGACGGACTTCGCGCCCGGGCAGGGCCTCGACGTGCGACCGCACCCGCATATCGGCCTCGCCACCGTGACCTTTCTCTATGACGGCGAAATCCTGCACCGCGATTCGCTGGGCTCGCTGCAGCCGATCCGGCCGGGCGACGTGAACTGGATGGTTGCCGGCAGCGGCATCGCGCATTCCGAGCGCACCGGGCCGGAGACCCGCGCCGCCGGCCACCGGCTGGAAGGCCTGCAGTCCTGGATCGCGCTGCCGCGCGAGGCCGAGGAGGTCGCGCCCGCCTTCGCGCATCATCCGGCCAGCAGCCTGCCGGCCTGGAAAGCCGAGGGCGCGCAGCTCACCCTGGTGCTGGGCAGCGCCTATGGACGCGAGGCGCCGGCCGCGGTCTATTCGCCGCTGTTCTACGTCTCCGCCGCGCTGGTCGCCGGCGCCAGCCTGGCGTTGCCGGACGAGCACGCGGATCGTGGCGTCTATGTCGCCAAAGGCACGGTGACGCTGGACGGCACGACGGTCACACCCGGCCAGCTTGCCGTCGTAAGGCCGGGGCCGCTATCGCTGCGCGCCGCGACCGCGGCCCAGGTGATGCTGCTGGGTGGCGCGCCCCTGCCCGAGGCGCGGACCATCTGGTGGAACTTCGTCTCCAGCCGGCCGGAGCGCATCGAGCAGGCCAAGGCGGACTGGCGCGAAGGCCGCTTCGCCAAGGTGCCCGGCGACGACGAGTTCATTCCCCTGCCGCCGGGCTGACCAGAAGCCGGGACCGGTCGTCCGCTAGAGTCCGAAGCGCACCCGGATGGCGCGATCCATCAGCGGTCGCAGCGCACGACGCAGCAGGCCGCTGCGCGCGACGATGCGGCCCGCGCGCTCGCCGAAACGCAGATAGGACCGTGCGAGCCACAGCGGCGCATCGCTGCCAAGCCAGTCGCGGAACAGCAGCCAGCGCGGATTGTCGTCGCCATAGACCGCGCGCGCGACCCAGCACGCACCGCCGCCGCTGGGCTTGGTGATGCTCAGGATCTTGCTGATGGCGGTCACCGACACGAGCGACGGGGCGGCGCGCAGCACCGGCTTGCTGTAACTGCGAGGCGGCGTACCGTCCTGGGCTACGGACTTGTCCTTCATGCTTGGCCATCCCTTCCACGAGAGCGACAAAACCTGCTTGGCCCCACGGCTGTCGAG
>JAKOWB010000136.1 GCA_029781795.1 Pseudomonadota bacterium
CCTCGATGATCTTCGGCATGGCCTGGCGATAGATCGCCATGCGCTCCTGCCGGGTCTTGCCCTGCCCGGCCGCCGCGGCCTCGGCATAGATCTTGTCGAGTTCCTGCTGCTGGGCGGCGGTCACCTCGTCAGCCGCCTGGCTGGCTGCCGGTCCGTACGCGACCAGGGCGGCCAGGATGAACAGCGCCGCGCAGGCGGCGATCAGTGTGCGCATCGGCAGTCTCCCCCACGGATGTCCGATGAAGCCAGGGGTGGAGCCTAGCAGGCGGCCCCTCGCCGATCAGGCAAAAGACGCCGCCCCGTCCGTCCGACGGAGCAAAAAAGCGCTTTTTCTATAATATGTTAGGCTCAGGCCTGTCCGAGCTGCTGCTTCAGCCGGGCGACCTCGGCCTCGAGTTCCTGCACCCGGGCCTCCGCGGCTTCGGCGCGCGCCCGCAGCTCGGCGATCTCGGCGTCCTCGCCGACGTCCCAGAGATCCTCGTCGTCGAGCGGGGCCGCGTTCTCGTCGCCGGCGCTCTCGCCGTCGCCAGTGTCGTCGCCGCCGCTGGAGACGCCGAGCAGCCGCGCGGCCAGGGCGTCGACATCGCGGCGGTCGCCCGCCTCCAGCCTGCCCTTGGCCAGGTCGTCCTTGTAGCCGCGCAGGTCGTCGCGCGTGTCGGACGAGACCTTGCCGGAGGCCAGCAGGCGGTCGATCAGCTCGGCGGTGGGGTCGGCCACGGGGATGCTCCCTTCCAGACGGGCGGCCACAACCGCGCCGCCCCTGGGGATTAGGGGAGCGGGGGTCTGGCTGTCAAGGAAGGCCGCCGGACGGCGGTCAGGCCGGAACGGAGTCGAAGCCCAGGCGCTGCGCCAGTACCAGGCGGGCATGCTGCAGGTAGTCCACGCCCTGGCCGAACCGTTCGCCGGCATAGGTCTGCGAGCCGAGGATCAGGCGGCTGAGCTGGCGCTCGGCCTCGGCATAGAGCGCAGCGCGGCCGGCCTCGTCCAGGCCTTCGGCGCGCGCCGCGACCTCGGCGTAGAAGTCTTCGAGCTGGGCTTCCAGTTCCAGGCGCTGCAGCGCACGGTCCAGCTTGACGTACTGGCTGTTGGCGGGGTCGGGAACAGTGATCCGATGACCGTTCGGCGTGGTCGTGCCGGTGTCGAGCAGCGGCGCCGGCACCTGGTCGGCGAGAGCCAAGGCGCTGCCGAGGCCCAGCACGATGGTGGCGATGGTGGTGATGGCGAAGATGCGCATGAACCGGTGACCCCTATGCTCAGGCCGCTTGCAACCCGAGGCCGCTTGACCTCACAGGCGGTCAGGAATGCCGGGGGAGCAAGGTCGCCGTGCGGCGGGTTTGTGGCGTCGCGGAGGCAGGGTTGCCAGCCTCGTCAAACTGTTTGAGGGGGCCGACAAAGCCGGCGGTTTTCCGCCTAGAACAAGGTCTTCTGCGGACCGCCGCGCTCCAGCGGCTCGGCCAGCTCCGGCCCTTCGTTGG
>JAKOWB010000181.1 GCA_029781795.1 Pseudomonadota bacterium
GTGCGACAGCAGGCACCAGCGCTCGCCCACGGTCTTCGAGGAGGAGTATTGCAGCCGGCCCGAGGAGACCCACTCGCGCACCGGCTTGGCGTCGGCGAACTGGCGCCTCACCTCGGGATAGTCGGCGATGAAGCCGCGGAACTCGTCCAGCGGGTCCAGGTCGGCCGGCTTGGGGCAGCGGCGCGGGGCGAGCTGCATGCCGACACTGACCACCCGGTTCATCGCATCTGGATGGTTGTTGAACGGGATCACCCACATCCAGCCCTGGCGGAAGATGTGGTGCAGCGTGCCGCCGTGCCACGGCGCAAGCTTGGGCAGGCCGGCCTCGTCCGCTTCGACACAGTCGTCGAAGGGCTTCACGTCGATCATGTGGGTGAAGATGGTGCGCGACTGCGTGCGCAACCGCGCCTCGGCGTCGCGCACACCCAGCTTCCGCGCCAGGAAGGAGACATAGCCGCTGCCATCCACCAGGCAGCGCGCTCTGACCGCGAGGTCGCGGTCGGTATCGATCGTCACGCCGGCCGCGTCGAAGGTGATGTCCCTGATCGCCGTCTTCTGATGCACCTTGCAGCCGTAGCGGATCGCCGTCTGCAGCAGGTAGGCGTCGATGTCCTGGCGGAAGAGATGGCTCTCGGTGAAATTGTTGCGCGCCACGCCGAGCTGGTGGCACTCGTCCAGCAGGTGCGCCTGCCCCGGCCGCTGGAAGATGAAGCCGAAGTTGCTCTTCTTGCCGCAGGCCTTGGAGACGTTGCGCGAGATCTCCTCGAACGAGGTCAGGCGATCCAGTTCCGGCACGTCGAAGCGCAGCGCCATGGCCTTCAGCATCAGGCTGGTCTGCGGGATGGTCGACTCGCCGATGGCGAACTGCGGGTGCTGGTCCTTCTCGATCAGCACCACGGACAGGCCGCGGCGTGCCAGGATGATGCCCAGGATAGAGCTGGCGATCGCACTACCGACGATTGCAATGTCATAGCTTGTCGATCGCAAGGCCTTGATCCCTCCCCGTCGCGTCCACTGCGCCGCCGCCCGTTCAGCCGCCGGGCGCGCCACACTCCCTTATGGTGCCAGCCGCGTGCGAGGTGGGCCATGGCACTGGCGCACGGGATGATCTTAAACATAGTTGTGGAATGAGATGAATAGAACATTTCACTGAATTCCTAAGGACTTGACACTGGAAGGCCCGTCTCGGAAGGTTGCATAGCAGGGCAATCCAGGGTCGCGACCGCCCGCCGCGCCCTGTCGTCCAGAGCAGCAGAAAGCGGACAGGCCGGTGAGCTTCAGCCAACGCTATCAGGAACGTTGGGATCGAGCCTCGACCGTCAGGTCCCGGCCACGGCGCCGACCAAACGGCGAAGCCGCAGAGGGCGACTTCTTCCCTTGCGTGCGGCAGCCCTTGGCAACCCATCCGGATATTGCCGACCTGGGCGAGGCGGCGCGCAGCTTCGCGCTGGTGCAGTCGGCCTACAAGTACATGAACGACGTGGCGCTGACGGAAACCGAAGTAATCAATCGGACCGCAATCCGCATCGCCAACGGCCGCGTCGCCTCGGCCCTGCCGGCGGAAGTGCGCCAGATCGCCCTGACCGTGGTCGTCGACGAGGCCTATCACGCACTGGTCGCGCGCGACTTCATCGCCGCGGTGCACAGGTCCACCGGCATCGAGCCGCTGCCCCTGCCCTCCGAGACCGAGCTGTCGCTGGCGATCGAGCAGGTGCATGGCGAACTCGACCCGGCACTGCACGACGACTTCGACGTGGTAGCGATCTGCATCGCCGAGAACACGCTGACCAAGGAGATCGTCGAGCTCTCGCGCGACAGCGAGTTGGCGACGCCCTTCCTCGAGGCGCTGCAGGATCACCTGGCCGACGAGGCCATGCACGCCGCCTTCTTCCAGCGCGTGCTGGCGACGCATTGGCAGGCCCTGACCGACGAGCGTCGCGCGGCGCTGGCGGCGGTGCTGCCTTCCTTCGTCACGCACTACCTCAACGTCGAGATCCAGCGCGGCTTCGATGCCTCGATCCTGCGCGCTCTCGGCCTGGACGAGACGAAGGTACAGAGCGTAGTCGACGATCTGCACGGTGGCTTCCGGTTGACCCCGCGCCATCCCATGCTGGCCAGTATCCTCGCCATGTTCGAGCGCGTCGGCGTCTTCGCGCTGGGGCCGGCGCGGGACGCCTTCCGGGCCAGCGGCTTGCTGAGCTGAGCCCGGGCGGCGATGGACCAGCTTCACGACCCGCTCGACCTCGGCTCGCAGGCGAAATCCGACACCACCCTGCACGGCCTCTTTGCCGCCGCCGTGGCCGAGCGTCCCGGTGCGATCGCCGTGGTCGCAGGCGACTCGCAGCTGAGCTACGCGGCGCTCGATGTCGCCTCGGCCGCCGTGGCAGCGATGCTGCACCAGCGCCTTGGCCAGTCCCCGCTGCCGCCCGACACGCTGGTCGGCCTGCATGTCGGGCGCGACGCCCGGCTGCTTGCCGGGCTTCTGGGCATCCTGCGGGCCGGCGGCGCCTACCTGCCGCTGGAACCGGGCTACCCGGCCGAACGCCTGCGGTTCATGGTTCAGGACTCCGGCCTTACCGCCGTCGTCAGCGACGACCCCGCCGCCGCCGCGCTGCTCGGCCTGCCGCCGGCGCGCGTGCTCTTGCTGGATGAACTGGCGGAAACGGCGCCAGCCCTGGCGCCGGCCGGCAGCGGCCCGGACGACCTGGCCTATGTCATCTACACTTCGGGCTCGAGCGGCCAGCCCAAGGGCGTGGCGGTGCCGCACCGCGGCGTGCACAACATGGCCCTGGCGCACCGCGAACTGCTGCGCATCCGGCCTGACGACCAGGTCCTGCTCTATGCCTCGATCTCCTTCGATGCCTCGCTGGCGGAGATTTTCCCGGCCTTCGCCGCCGGTGCGACGCTGCATATCGCCAGCGAGGCGGCGCGGCGCTCGCCCGATGCGCTGCACGCGCTGATGCTGGACCAGGGGATCAATGTCGCGACCCTGATGGCCTCGGTCATGGGTGCGCTGCCACGCCGTCCGCTGCCGGCGCTGCACAGCCTGATGCTGGCCGGCGAGACACCGGGGGCCGAGACCATGGCCTTCTGGTCCGCCGGGCGCCGCCTGATCAACGCCTATGGCCCGACCGAGGCTTCGGTCTCCTCCTGCGCCAACATCTACCAGGCCGGCGATCCGGTGAACCGCATCGGCCGGGCGCTGCCGAACACGCTGCTCTACGTGCTCGACGAGGCTGGCGCCGAGGTTCCCCTCGGGGGCACCGGGGAACTCTACATCGGCGGCCTCGGCGTGGCGCGCGAGTACCTCAAGCGGCCGGAGCTGTCCGCCCAGCGCTTCCTGCCCAACCCCTTCGGGCCCGGCCGGCTCTACCGCAGCGGCGACCTGGTGCGGCGAGTCGCGCCCGACCTTCTCGACTACATCGGGCGGCGCGACTTCCAGGTGAAGATCGGCGGCGTGCGGATCGAGCCGGACGAGGTGGCCCGCGCGCTCGATGCCTTGCCGGGCGTGGCGCGAAGCTGCGTGCTGCCGCTCGAAAACGGCGGCGGCAAGGTGCTGACCGCCTGCTACGTCGCGGCCGGCGAGGACCCCGGCGAGGCGGCGCTGCGTGCTGGACTGGCCGCCGTCCTGCCGGCGGCCCTGCTGCCAGCCCGCTTCTGCCGGCTGGACAGCCTGCCGCTGAACAACAGCGGCAAGGTCGACCGCGCCGAGCTGGCGCGCCAGGTCGCCGCGCTGGAACGGCCGTGCGTCGCGCCGGCCAGCGCGACGGAACGAACGATCGCCGCCCTCTGGTGCGAAGCGCTGCGCCTGCCGGCGGTCGGGCGCGGCGACAACTTCTACGAACTCGGCGGCGACTCGCTCAGGCTCAACTGGCTGCTGCAGCGGCTGAACAAGACTTTTGGCACGCGCCTGGTGGCCAGCCGATTCCGCCAGCTTGCCACCCTCGCCGACCTCGCCGAGCACATCGACCGCGAGTGCGCGTCGAGGACGGTCGAGGATTTCTGACGTGGGCGCCGCGGCGCTGATCGCCGAGCTGCAGGCCAGGGGCTTCGTCCTCAGCCTGCTGGGCGACGGCCGGCTGCGCTGCGAGGGGCCGGAAGGCCTGGCCCTCACCGAGGCCGAGCGGACGGCGATCCGCGAGCAGCGCGCCTCCATCGTCGCGGCCCTCGGCCTGCCCGCCGACAACCTGCCCAAGGCGGCGCGCGACGGCCGGCTGCCGCTCTCCTCGCAGCAACGCCGGCTCTGGACCCAGGAGCGGCTCGCCGGCGACGGGCCGCCGGCCTATCACATCCCGACCCTGCTGCGGCTCAAGGGCGCGCTGGACCTCGCCGCTCTGCGCGCTGCCCTGGACCAGCTCGTGTCCCGGCATGAGATCCTGCGCACGGCCATCCGCGACGACGGCGGCGAACCCTGGCAGGAAGTGCTGCCGCCCACGCCGCTGCCGTTGCCGATCGAAGACCGCGCCGCCGCCGAAGTTGCCGCGCGGGTCAAGGCGTTGGCGCTGGAGCCCTTCGACCTCGCTGCCGGGCAGCCGTTGCGCGCCCGCCTGTTCCGCAGCGGCCCCGCCGACCATACGCTGCTCCTCCTGCAGCACCACATCGCCAGCGACGGCTGGTCGGTGGAGCGCCTGGTGCTGGAGCTGGGCCGGCTCTACCAGGCGGCGCTGGCCGGAGCCGCTCCGCCGCCCCCGCCGGCCAGGCACTACGCCGACTTCGCCGCCTGGCAGGCCGCGCGCGAAGGCGAGGCGCCGCTCAAGGCGACGCTGGAGCACTGGACCAGTCGCCTCGCCGGCGCACCGCTGCTGGACCTGCCGACCGACCACACGCGCCCGGCGGTCCTGGGCTCGCGCGGCGGGCACTTCCACAAGACCTTCCCGGCGGCAGTCGCCGAGGGGCTGAGGGCACTGGCTGCCAACCGCCAGACCACGCTCTTCGCCGTGACACTGGCCGCCTTCAAGCTGCTGCTCTGGCGCCTCACCGGACAGGCCGACCTGGTGGTCGCCACGCCGGTGGCGAACCGCCCGCACGAGGACCTGGCGGAGATGCCCGGCTTCTTCGTCAACATGCTGCCGCTGCGCAGCGACCTCGCCGGCGCCACGACGGTCGACGATCTCATCGGCCGCGTCGACGAGACGCTGCACCACGCGCTGTCGCGGCAGGAACTGCCCTTCGATCGCCTGGTGGCGGCGCTCGGCCTGCCACGCGATCCGGCGCGCCAGCCGCTGTTCCAGGCAATCTTCGCGCTGCAGAGCGCCAATCGCGAGACAGCGCCGCCCTTCGCCGGGCTCGAGACGGCGCTGGAGATCGAGGCCGACTACGACAGTGCCAAGGCGGAGCTGACCTTCTCGCTGCAGGAGCGCCCCGAGGGCCTGGCGCTGCGCGTCGAGTGGAACGCCGACCTCTTCACCGGGGCCACGGCCGCGCGCTTCGCCGACTGGTATGGCCGCCTGCTCGCCGGGCTGGCGGCGCAGCCCCGGGCACGGCTGGCCGAGCTACCGCTGATCGACGGCGAGAGCTTCCGCGCCCTGGTGCTGCGGGCGGGACGCAATCCCCGCCCCTATCCACGGGACGAGAGCGTGCCACGGCTCTTCGCCCGGCAGGTCGAGGAGCGGCCCGAGGCGCCGGCCATCCTGTTCGGCGGCGAAGGCCTGACCTATGCCGCGCTGGCCGCGCGGGCGCGGCGCCTGGCGCGCCACCTGGACGCACGCGCCGGCGGTATCCTGCCCGGCGAACGCGTCGCGCTCTGCCTGCAGCGCTCCATCGACTTCGTGGTGGCGGCGCTGGCCTGCCTGGAGCTGCGCGCGGTCTTCGTGCCGGTCGATCCCGCCAATCCGCCGGCGCGCATCGCGCTGCTCTGCGATGCGGTGCAGGCGCGCCTCGTGGTGTCGCACGCCGCCTCGGCCGGCCGGGCACCCGCGGGACAGCCGGCGCTCGACCTGACGGCCGAGGCGGCTGCCATCGACGCGCAGTCGCCGGCACCGCTGCAGCGCCCCGGCCTCGCCGCGGACGCGGCCTACATCACCTTCACCTCCGGCACCACGGGCCTGCCCAAGGGCGTGACGGTGAGTCACCGGGCCATCGTCCGCCTGGTGATGAACTGCGACTATCACGCTTTCCGGCCGGGGCAGCGCATCGGCTTCGCCTCCAACATCGCATTCGATGCCTCGACCTTCGAGATCTGGGGCGCGCTGCTGAACGGCGGCTGCCTGGTCGGCATCGACCAGGACACGCTGCTCGACCTCGACCGACTGGAGACCCTCATCCGGGACCAAAGGTTGGAGGTGCTGTGGCTCACCACCGCGCTGTTCGAGCAGATCGCCGGGCAGCGGCCGGCCGTGCTGGCCCCGCTGCAGTCGCTGCTGACCGGCGGCGCGCGGCACAACGCCGAGGTCATGCGCCGCTTCCTGGAAAATCCGGCCGGCCGGCCGCGGCGCGTGCTGAACTGCTACGGACCGACCGAGAACACGACCTTCTCCACCACGCTCGCCATCGAGCAGGTGTCGCCCGGCCAGCGCAGCCTGCCCATCGGCCGTCCCATCGCCAACGCCACCGCCTATGTGCTGTCGCCCGATGGCCAGCCGCAGCCGGTCGGCATCGCCGGCGAGCTCTTCGTCGGTGGCGACGGCGTGGCGCTGGGCTATCACGGCCAGCCGGCCCTGACGGCCGAGCGCTTCTTGTCTTTGACGCTGGCGCACCCGGACTGCCCGGACGAGGCGGTGACGGACCGCGTCTATCGCACCGGCGACTACGTGCGCTGGCTGCCGGACGGCACGTTGGACTTCATCGGCCGGCGCGACGATCAGGTGAAGCTGCGCGGCTTCCGCATCGAACTGGCCGAGGTCGACGCCACCCTCGGCGCCCTGCCCGGCGTGCAGATGGCTGTGAGCCGGGTACAGGACGGGCAACTGGTGGCGTGGTATGTCGCGGCCGATCCCGCCCTTGCGCCGGCGAGGCTGATAGAAGCCGCGGCCGCGTTGCTGCCGGCGCACATGGTGCCGGCCGCCTGTCTCAGGCTGGACGCCCTGCCGATCAACGCCAGCGGCAAGGTCGACCTTGCCGCCCTGCCGCCGGTGCCGCTGGCGGCGGAAGCCGCCGGCGACGAGGCGCCGGAGGGCGAGGTCGAAGAGCGGCTCGCCGCCATCTGGCGGTCTGTGCTGAAGCTGCAGCACGTCGGCCGTCACCAATCCTTCTTCGCCATCGGCGGCGATTCCATCCTGTCGATCCAGGTCGTCGCGCGGGCGCGCGAGGCCGGGCTCACTTTCACCCCGCGCCAGCTCTTCGAGGCCGGCACGCTGGCGCGCCTGGCGCAGGTTGCGCGTCCGCTGAACGCGGCGCCTCGCGCGGCCGGCCACGACCCCCGGCCCTTCGCGCTGGCGCCGATCCAGGCTTGGTTCTTCGCCCTGCCCCTGGCGCGCCGAAACCACTTCAATCAGGCCCTGCTGCTGCTGCCCGCCCATCCGCTGGAGGCCGCGGGCCTGCAGCGCGCTTTGGCGGTCCTGCAGCGGCGGCACGAGGGTCTGCGCCTGCGCTTCACGCAGGATGCCGAGGGCCACTGGCAGCAGGCGGTGGCGAGCGACGCGCCAGCGCCGGCGTTGCACCGCCTCGACCTGGCCGGCATCGACGCGGCGGCGCAGGGCGCTGCGATCGCGCAGGCCTGCACCGCCTGGCAGCGCGGCTTCGACATCGCGGAGGGTCCGCTCTTCGCCGCCGGCCTGATCGAGGGGCACGCGGACGGCCGCCAGCGTCTCTTCCTCGCCGCGCACCACCTGGCAGTCGATGGCGTCTCCTGGCGCTTGCTGCTGGGCGAGCTGACACATCTGCTGGCGGGCGACAGCCTGCCCGCGGCCGGCCAGGGACTCCTGCGTGCCTGGAGCGAGGCTCTGCAAAGCTATGCCCTGTCGACCGCGACCCAGGCGCAGGTCGACCTCTGGTGCAATACGGCGCGCCCCGCGCGCTTCCTGCCGCCACAGCCGCCGCCCGCCGGTGCCGCGCGGGTGACCAGCGCGCGCCTCGGCA
>JAKOWB010000203.1 GCA_029781795.1 Pseudomonadota bacterium
TCGCGCTCCAGGAACTGGTCGGCCAGGCCCTGGTCGACCAGGATGTCGCCGGGCCAGCCGTGGGTGGAGACCAGGGCCGTGGCGTCGTGCGCCAGCCAGGACTCGCGGTCGCCGCCCAGGTAGTTGGAGAAGGCCTTCTCGCCCCAGGGTACCGCCGCCGGCGCGACGATCGGCGCGAAGGCCGAGAGCGAGCGCCACTGGCCGGGATGCCGCATCGCCAGGGTCAGCGCGCCGTGCCCGCCCATCGAGTGGCCGGTGATGCCCTGGCGCGCTGCGTCCACCGGGAAGTGCTGGGCGATCAGCGCCGGCAGCTCCTCGGCGACGTAGCTTTCCATCCTGTAGTGCGGCGCCCAGGGCGCCTGCGTCGCGTCGAGATAGAAGCCCGCGCCCTGGCCCAGGTCGTAGCCGGCATCGTCCGCCACCCCCTCGCCCCGCGGCGAGGTGTCGGGGAAGACCAGGATGAGGCCCAGCTCCGCCGCCACGCGCTGCGCGCCGGCCTTGGTCGCCGCGTTCTCCCAGGTGCAGGTGAGGCCCGAGAGGTAGGTCACCACCGGACAGGGGCCCTGCTTCGCCTGCGGCGGCTGGTAGACCGCGAACTCCATCGCCGTGCCGGTGGCGCGGCTCTGGTGGCGATAGACGCCGTGCGTGCCGCCGAAGCAGGCGGTGGTGGTGCGGGTTTCCAGGGTCATGGATGCCTACCTATGAGAAAACGCCCTCACCCTACCCTCTCCCGCCAGAAGCGGGAGAGGGAGGTCTAACGGCAGATGCGAGCCAGAGCGTCCCTTCCCCCGCACTTGGCAGGAGAAGGACAGGATGAGGGCGTTCGGTCGGTCGCGCGTTCAGTACACCACCACGCTGCGGATCGACTCGCCCTTGTGCATCAGGTCGAAGGCGTCGTTGATCTTCGCCAGCGGCAGGGTGTGGGTGATCATGGGGTCGATCTCGATCTTCCCCTCCATGTACCAGTCGACGATCTTCGGCACGTCGCGCCGGCCGCGCGCGCCGCCGAAGGCCGTGCCGCGCCAGTTGCGGCCGGTGACCAGCTGGAAGGGGCGGGTCGAGATCTCCTGCCCCGCGCCGGCCACGCCGATGATGATCGAGGTGCCCCAGCCCTTGTGGCAGGCCTCCAGCGCCTGGCGCATGACCTTGGTGTTGCCGATGCACTCGAAGGTGTAGTCGGCGCCGCCCTTGGTCAGGTTGACGAGATAGGGCACCAGGTCGCCCTCGACCTCCTTCGGGTTGACGAAGTGGGTCATGCCGAAGCGCTCGCCCCAGGCCTTCTTGTCGTTGTTCAGGTCGACGCCGACGATCATGTTGGCGCCGGCCAGGCGCAGGCCCTGGATGACGTTGAGGCCGATGCCGCCGAGGCCGAAGACGACGCAGTTGGCGCCGGGCTCCACCTTGGCCGTGTTGATCACCGCGCCGATGCCGGTGGTGACGCCGCAGCCGATGTAGCAGACCTTGTCGAAGGGTGCGTCCTCGCGGATCTTCGCCAGCGCGATCTCGGGCAGCACGGTGAAGTTGGAGAAGGTCGAGGTGCCCATGTAGTGGTGCACCTTCTGGCCGCCCAGCGAGAAGCGCGAGGTGCCGTCCGGCATCAGCCCCTGGCCCTGGGTCACGCGGATCGCCTGGCAGAGGTTGGTCTTGGGGTTCAGGCAGTACTCGCACTCGCGGCACTCGGGCGTGTAGAGCGGAATGACGTGGTCGCCCTTCTTCAGGCCCTTCACGCCGGGGCCCACCTCGACCACCACGCCGGCGCCCTCGTGGCCCAGGATGGCGGGGAAGAGGCCCTCGGGGTCGGCGCCCGAGAGGGTGAACTCGTCGGTGTGGCAGACGCCGGTCGCCTTCACCTCGACCATGACCTCGCCGGCCTTCGGACCTTCCAGGTCGACCTCGGTGATCTCCAGCGGCTTGCCGGCCTGCACGGCCACGGCGGCGCGCGTCTTCATGGGGCGTCCTCCCGTCGTTTCTGATTCGGTGGCCGCAGAGTAGGCAGGCGGGCCGGCGATGCCTAGTCCCCGGCCGTCACCTTCTGGCGCCATGGCTCCAGCGCGCTTCGGCCGGGATGACAAGCCGCGCGGATCGGCTAGGCTTGGGGCGACGGCGGCAAGGGACTGGAGAACGGATGGACTTCGGCGGCAAGCGGGCGCTGGTGACCGGCGGCGCCTCGGGCATCGGCCTGGCGACGGTGGAGCGCCTGGCGCGGGCCGGCGCCACGGTGGCGCTGAACGACCTGGCGGGCAGCCCGCGCGCCGAGGCGGCGATCGCCCGCCTGACGGCCGAGGGCCTGAAGGTCGTCGCCGCGCCCGGCAGCGTCGCCGAGCCCGGCGGCGCCGAGCGCATGGTGGCGGCGGCGGTGCAGACGCTGGGCGGCCTCGACCTGCTGGTCAACAACGCCGGCACCTCGGTCAGCCGCGCGCCGATCGACTTCGCCGACCTCGACGCCATGACCGAGGACTTCTGGCAGACCATGCTGGCGACCAACCTGCTGGGACCCTTTCGCTGCACCCACGCGGCGGCGGCGGCGCTGACGGCGGCGCGGGGCGCCGTGGTCTCCACCGCCTCGGTCGCCGGGCTTGGCGAGCGCGGCTCCTCCCTCGCCTACTCGGCCAGCAAGGCGGCGCTCATCAACATGACGCGCAGCCTGGCGCGCGCGCTGGCGCCGGCCGTACGGGTCAACGCCGTGGCGCCGGGCCTGGTCGACAGCCCCTGGATCAGGGACTGGCCCGAAGCGCGCAAGCAAGCGACGCGCGACAAGACCCTGCTGGGCAAGCTGGCGACGCCGGACGACATCGCCGCGGGCATCTGCTTCCTGCTGGGCCACGGCCACATCACCGGCCAGACGCTGGTGATCGACGGCGGGCAGACCTAGGAGACGAAGCGATGCGCGTGCTGACCGCCGAGTTCACCCACGAGACCAACCGCTTCTCGCTGCGCAAGACCAGCCTCAAGGTCTTCGAGGCGCGCGCCCTGCTGCACGGCGCCAAGGCCATCGCCGCGCGCGGCCAGGCGAACACCGAGCTGGCCGGCTTCCTCGATGTGCTGCGGCCGGCGCAGGTCGAGGTGGTGCACGCCATCACCGCCGATGCGGAGCCGGCCGGCCTCGTCACCGACGAGGCCTTCGACTACATCGCCGGCTGCATCGTGGAGAGTGCCCGGCATGGACCCTACGACGGCGTGGCGCTCGCCCTGCACGGCGCCGGCGTCACCGAAAGCCACGAGGACCTGGAGGGCGAGCTGCTGGAGCGCCTGCGTGGCGTGCTGGGACGCGCGATTCCCATCGCCATCACACTCGACCTGCATGCCAACGTGACCGAGCGCATGTGCGACCTCGCCGACATCGTGGTTTCCTTCAAGACCTATCCGCACGTCGACATGCGCGAGGCCGGGCGC
>JAKOWB010000042.1 GCA_029781795.1 Pseudomonadota bacterium
AGCCCACGGGGTTCAGGCCGGCGCCCCGCACGAGGTCCAGGATCTCCGGCACGCGGTAGGCGCGGTCCTGGCTGTGCAGCAGCAGGTCGACCAGTTCGGCGTCGCTCAGCTTGTGGTCGGCGAGGAAGGGGTTGCGGCGGAACCAGTTGCTGGCCGGCAGTTGCCCCAGCAGGCGCCGCGCCAGGCCGACGCGCGCCGCCAGGGTCTCGCCCGGCGCCAGGTCGCGCAGCAGGGCCTGCAGCTCGTAGACGCCGCGCCGGCCGTACTCGCCGTAGAGCATGAGGCCGAGGCCCGCGCCGGGCTTCAACTGCGCCACCAGCGCCGCCAGGCCGGCCGCCGGGTCCGCCAGGTGATGCAGCACGCCGCAGCAGTCGATGTAGTCGTAGGGGCCGGGCGCCAGGCGCGGCAGCTCCAGCAGCGAGCCGGTGACGAAGCGGATGTTGGCGAGGCCGCGCGCCTCGGCCCGCGCCTCGGCCACCTTCCGCGCCGCGGCCGAGAGGTCGAGGTAGACCACCTCGTGGAAGCGCTCGCCCGGCTTCAGCCGCACGCCGGCATCCAGCGCCGCGTTGGCGAGCTGCTGCGCCAGCATGATGGCGGCGTCGCCGGTACCGCCGCCGGCCACCAGCGCGCGCAGCGGCCGCTTCGGGTCCAGCGCGCCGCGATAGAGGTAGTGGTTGATCTCGCGCAGGTCCGAGGGCGAGCCGACGATCAGGCGCCTGGCCTCGTCGCGCGGATCGCGCGCCGGATAGGGATAGGCCTCGTACTGCTGCTGGACCTGGTCGGCCACGCCCGTCAGATCTCCACCACCACCTTGCCGGTGGCCTTGCGCTGCTGCAGCAGGTCGAAGGCCACGGCGGCGCGCGCCAGCGGCAGGCGGTGCGAGACGTGGGGACGCAGCAGGCCGGCCTCGAACCATCGGAACAGGTCGGCGAACTGCGCCGCCAGGCGCTCCGGCGCATGGCGCCGGTAGCTGCCCCAGTAGAAGCCGACGGCGCTGCAGTTCTTCACCAGCAGGATGTTGGCCGGGATCTGCGGCACGCCGCCGCCGGCGAAGCCGATGACGACGATCCGCCCCTCCCAGGCGATGGCGCGCAGCGAGGCCTCGAAGACCTCGCCGCCGACGGGATCGAAGTAGAC
>JAKOWB010000245.1 GCA_029781795.1 Pseudomonadota bacterium
CGGCTATGTCAGCGTTCCGGTGGCCCTGGCAGCCTGGCTGCGCCGTGTGCCGGTCTTCATCTACTTGCCGGACATCCAGCCTGGCCGCGCCGTCCGCTTCCTGGCGCGCTTCGCCACCCGGATCGCGGTCACCGCCGCCCAGACCGAGCGCTGGCTGCCGGCCAGCAAGCTGCTGGTCACCGGCTACCCGACACGCGCCGAGCTGCGCTCCGCCGAGCGGAACGCCGCACGACGCCGGTGGGCCTTGGAGCCGACGGACCGCCTTCTGGTGGTCTTCGGCGGCAGCCAGGGCGCTCGGCGCATCAATCAGGCCCTGGCCGCCGCGGCGCCTCAACTACTCGAGCGGGCGCACCTCATCCACATCAGCGGGCCGCTGGAGCTGCCGGCGGCAGCGGCGGCCCGCGACAGGCTGCCGGCGCAGCTCCGCGGGCGCTATCATCTGCACGGCTACCTTGACAGCCTGGAGATGGCGACGGCGCTCGCCGCCGCGGACCTGGTCATCTGCCGCGCCGGAGCCGCCACCCTGGGAGAGCTACCCGCGCTGGGCTTGCCGGCCGTCCTGGTGCCACTGCCCATCAGCGGCGGGCATCAATGGCCCAACGCCCGGTTCCTGGAGTCCGCCGGCGCGGCCCTGTCATTGGCCGACGCCGATTGCGACGGACCGGCGCTGACCGCCTGCGTGCTCGGGCTTCTGGCGGATCCGCCGCGGATGGCGGCCATGGGCCGCGCCGCCAGCAGCCTCGATCGACCGGAAGCTGCTGCCTCGATCTGGAGCATGATCGCCGGATCACTGCCCGCCGAACGCCGGCGAGCGCAAGGAGACGCAAGATGAACACATGGTTGGCGGGCCTGCTGCTCGCCACTTCCCTGGTCGGCGGGTCCGCCATCAGGCCGCCGGCGGTCCAGGCCCGGCCGGTTGCCGGCGCGGCCGTCCCGGGCGCGCCACCGGTCGCCGCCGTGCCGGTGGCCACCGCCGCGCCGTTCGGGCAGCCGCCGGTCGACGTCGTCGACACGGCGATCCAGACCCTGCCCGGCGATGGCACCGACATGGGCACGTTGCTGCTGCTCATGGCAGCCATCTTC
>JAKOWB010000345.1 GCA_029781795.1 Pseudomonadota bacterium
AGGTACAGCGGCTTGCCGATGCGCTGGCGGACCTCCTCGAGCCGGTCCAGCGCGTCTTCATCGACCAGCAGGCTGCCGTCGCCCCGGCAGGCTATCTCCGCCGGCTTGAAGTGCGGCCAGCGCCAGGCATCGGCCGGCACCTCCTGCCAGCGGGCATAGAACTTCGGCATCGCGGTCTACTCCTTCGGGGGGTCGGACGGCGGGCGCGGCGCCTTCGGCAGCTCGCGGTCGCGGAAGCGCAGCACCAGGTCTTCGATGAACTCGGGGCCGAAGTAGGAGAGCAGCGCGACGGTGGCGTACTTCGCGTAGTCGCCAAGGTTCATGGCCTCCGCCAAGCCCGCGCCAACGACGCCCGAGAAGACCGCCAGCACAGCCTCCCAGGCCAGCACCTTGGGTGACCAGCGGCGGGAGCCCATGCGCTCCTTCCTGGTCCAGCGCGCGGCCCGCGCCAGGCCGCCGACCAGCATCCCCAGGACGACCAGTTCCCACAGGTTCGCCAGCAGGCGGGCGACGCCGCCACCCTCGCCGTCGTTCATCACCAGACCCCCAGGTGCTTGAGTACTCCGTAGAGCGCGAGCGCCGCGCCAACGGCGATGGCCGCGACCAGCGCCTTGTCGACCGGCCCGCCGCAGCGCCGCGTGCGCCAGGCCTTGAGCGGGCAGAAGCGGCCACCAGGACTGAGCCTTGTCATCGGGACCTCCTCAGTAGAACTCCTCGACCACGACGACACCGGCCTTGCCGGCGCCGCCGGCCCTGCCCGTACCGGAATTCGACGCGCCACCGCCGCCGCCAGAGCCATAGGCGGAGCCGTCCGCGCCCACGGCGGCGTTGTTGGTCGCCGCGCCCGAGCCGCCACCGCCCCAGACACTGGCGCCGCCGCAGCCCGCTACCAGCGAACCGACAGAGCCGGAACCAATGCCCGGCCCACCCTGGCCGCCGGTGATCAGAAGGTCGCCCGCCGTCGCGGAGCCGCCTGCCCCGCCCTTCGTCGTGCCGCCCGCGCCGGCCACGCCGCCGCCGCCAGAGCCGCCCGCGGCAACCGCGCTTGTCGTGTTGAAGGTGGAACTGCCGCCGGCGCCGCCATTCCCGCCCGTGTCCGCCCCCGCCGTCCCGGCCGCGCCGACCACGACAGGCGCGGACGACAGGGCCGAGACGTCGAGGTTCACGATCGCCGTTCCGCCAGCGCCACCGCCCGCGCCGCCGGCCGCGTTGTTGTCGGCCCCGCCGCCGCCACCGCCGCCGCCAGTGCAGGTGACCTTGATGCGCCGGCAGCCAGCCGGCCGGGTCCAGGTCCCGTTGCAGGTGAAGACCTGCAGCGTCGGCGCCGACGGCAG
>JAKOWB010000438.1 GCA_029781795.1 Pseudomonadota bacterium
CGCCCTGCTCAAGACGGATGGCGAGCGGGTGCTGGCGGCCGGGCCGCGCTTCACCTTCGACTACGACGACGCCTTCCGCGCACGCCTGCGCGCCCTGCTGGGCGGCGAGGCGCCGCCGGACCGGGTGCGCGCGGTGGAGGCCGAGCTGACCGACCGCCACGCCGAGGCGGTGCGCCGCCTGCTGCGGCTGGCGAAGCTGACGACCGACGACCTGGAGCTGGTCGGCTTCCACGGCCAGACCATCCTGCACGCGCCGCACCAGCGCCTGACCTGGCAGATCGGCGACGGCCGGCGCCTGGCGGCGGCGCTGGGCCTGCCGGTGGTGAACGACTTCCGCGGCGCCGACGTGGCGGCGGGCGGGCAGGGCGCGCCGCTGGTGCCGGTCTTCCACCGCGCCCTGGCGGCGGACCTGCCGAAGCCGCTGGCGGTGCTGAACATCGGCGGCGTCGCCAACGTCACCTTCATCGGCGAGGGCGAGACGCTGGTCGCCTGCGACACCGGGCCGGGCAATGCGCTGCTCGACGATTGGATCCTGCGACTGAGCGGCCAGCGCGCCGACCTGGACGGCCGCGTCTCCGCCGCCGGCAGGGCGCGCGAGGACCTGGTAGAGCAGCTTCTGGCGCATCCTTTCTTCGCCCAGCCGCTGCCCAAGTCGCTGGACCGCGACGCCTTCGACGTCGGGCTGCTGGAGGGTTTGGGGCTGGAGGAGGGGGCGGCGACGCTGGTCGCCTTCACCGCCGGCGCCGTGGCCCGCGTGGTGCCGCTGCTGCCGGCGCGGCCGCGCGAGTGGCTGGTGACCGGCGGCGGGCGCCTCAACCCCACGATCATGCAGGCGCTGGCAAAGCGCCTCGGCGTGCCGGTCCGCCCGGTGGAGGCGGTCGGCTGGGACGGCGACGCGCTGGAGGCGCAGGCCTTCGCCTTCCTCGCCGCGCGTTCGATCAAGGGGTTGCCGCTCAGCTATCCGGCGACAACTGGCGTCCCGGCGCCGATGCCGGGCGGGCGCCTGTCGAAGCCCCAGCGGCACCCCTAGCCGCGGCCGGCCTTCTTCTCCGTCATCCGCTTGGTGACGTTCTTCACCAGATAGTCCTCCACCTCGGCGCCGAGCTGGTCCATGTGCTCGGTGAAGAAGTGGTTGGCGCCCGGCACCACGCGGTAGTCGATGACGATGTCGCGCTGGTGCTGCAGCTTGTCGACCAGCTTCTTCACGTTGGCTTCCGGGATCAGCTGATCCGCGCCGCCGTGCAGCACCAGGCCCGAGGAGGGGCAGGGCGCCAGGAAGGAGAAGTCGAACATCCCGGCCGGCGGCGAGACCGAGATGAAGCCGGCGATCTCCGGCCGGCGCATCAGCAGCTGCATGCCGATCCAGGCGCCGAAGGAGAAGCCGGCGATCCAGCAGGCCGGCGCGCTGGGGTTCAGCGACTGCAGCCAGTCCAGCGCCGAGGCGGCGTCGGAAAGCTCGCCCTCGCCGCGGTCGTAGACGCCCTGGCTGCGGCCGACGCCGCGGAAGTTGAAGCGCAGCACGCCGAAGCCCTGGCGGGCGAAGGCGTGATAGAGCGTATAGACCACCTTGTTGTTCATCGTGCCGCCGTGCTGCGGGTGCGGGTGCAGCATCAGCGCGATCGGCGCACTGGGGTCGCGTCCGGCCTGGTAGCGGCCTTCGAGGCGCCCTTCCGGGCCGTTGAAGATGACGTCAGGCATGGTCCTCGGGCGTTCGTGAACTGGGTTCAGTTATCCAGGCACTTGGCACAGCATTGCTGCCGGTCAAGCATAGATCGTAAAAACGGCGCGGAATCATAGACTTGGCGCCAGGCATCCGGATCGCTAGGGTGCCGGCGCGGCTCCCACCAAAACTTGATCGCATTGGTAGGAAATCTAATATCCGTCTGGCCGCTCTTGTGGTCAGGGCCGTCCGCCAGGGCGGTTCGCCGGAAGAGTCAGGCCCCGGCCGCGCAAGGCGGCGGGTTATAGCACAGGCGGGGAAAGCATGTTCAAGACTTTGCGAGCCGACATCCGCGCCACCATCGCCCGCGACCCTGCCGCCCGCGGCTGGCTGGAGGTGGTGCTGTGCTATCCCGGCTTCCAGGCCATGCTGTTCTACCGCGTCTCCCGGCGCCTCTGGCGCTGGCGCCTGCGCCTGCTGGCGCGCTGGATCTCCGGCCTCGGGCGCTGGATGACCGGGATCGAGATCCATCCCGGCGCGGTCATCGGCCAGCGCTTCTTCATCGACCACGGCATGGGCGTGGTGATCGGCGAGACCGCCGAGATCGGCGACGACGTGACGCTCTACCACGGCGTGACCCTGGGCGGCGTCGCCCCGTCGGTGGACAGCGATTCCCAGCGCAACCACAAGCGCCATCCGACGCTGGAGGACGGCGTGATCGTCGGCTCCGGCGCGCAGATCCTCGGCCCCATCACGGTCGGCCGCCAGGCCCGCGTCGGCGCCAATGCCGTGGTGACCAAGGAGGTGCCGCCAGGCGTGACGGTGGTCGGCATCCCGGCCCGCATCGTCGCCCCCAGGCTGCAGCCGGTCGAGGAGGCCCGCGCCGCCGAGGGGCTGCCCTTCGCCGCCTATGGCCTGCCGGGGGGCGAGATTCCAGACCCCGTGGCCCGCGCGCTCGACGCCCTCCGCGACGAAGTGCAGCGGCTGGGGGCCCGTGTGGTTGAATTGGAGGCCGAACGCGCCCAGGTTGAGGGGCCACGCCGGGTTCAGAATGGCTGACCCGGATTTATTGGACTCCAGGATCGACATGAAGGTTTCCACCAAGGGTCGCTATGCCGTCATGGCGCTGGTCGACATCGCCATCAACGGCGGGTCGCTGCAGGGCGCCAACCAGGGCGCCGCACATCCGGTGAGCCTGGCCGACGTCGCCCAGCGGCAGGACATCTCGCTCTCCTACCTCGAGCAGCTCTTCTCGCGCCTCAGGCGCGCCGGCCTCGTGCGCTCGGTGCGTGGCCCGGGCGGTGGCTACCTGCTGGCCCGCCCGGCCAGCACCCTGGCCATTGCCGAGGTGGTGCAGGCGGTGGAGGAGGAGCAGCGGCCGCTGACCCAGCCGGGCGGCGCCGTGGTCTCGGCCCGGGCGCTGACCCAGGCGCTGTGGGACAGCCTCGGCAAGCAGATCCGTTCCTATCTCGCCGGTGTTACGCTGGCCGACGTGGTCGGCGCCGGTCAGGTCGACCATCGCGCCACCCCGGCCGACAAGCGCACCGCCGCCTGAATTCCTGGTGGCGTCTGCGCTGCGGCCGGACCTGGAACCGGATCGCCGAGGCATGACGCCGCTCTATCTCGACCATAACGCCAGCCAGCCGCTGAAGCCGGCCGCCCGCGCGGCCCTGCTCGCGGCGCTGGAGCGGGGCGGCAACGCCTCTTCGGTGCATGGCTTCGGCCGCGCCCAGCGCCGCCTGCTGGAGGCGGCGCGCGCCCAGGTGGCTGCGCTGGCCGGCCTGCCGCCCGCCGGCCTGATCTTCACTGCCGGTGCCAGCGAGGCCAACAACCTCGCCCTGCGCGGCCTGCCTGGCCCGCTGCTCGTCGGGGCCACCGAGCATCCCTCCATCCTGGCCGTGCGGCCCGACGCCCGGCGCATTCCGGTCGCGGCAGCTGGCCTGATTGAGC
>JAKOWB010000440.1 GCA_029781795.1 Pseudomonadota bacterium
CCTCTGGCACCACGAAATGACCGAGCGCCTGACCTGGCGCGCCACGGCGCGGCGCGAGCAGGTGTTGCACGGACTGCGCAATGGTCTCTACGGCGTGATCTTCTTCAGCCTCGCCTGGCTGGAGTGGCGCGGGCTGCTGGCCTGGGGGCTGCTGGCGATCCTGGCGGCCGAGGCGCTCATCACGCTGGCCGACTTCGTCGAGGAGGACCGCAGCCGCCTGCTGCCCGCCAGCGAACGGGTGACCCACACGCTGCTGGCGCTGAACTATGGCGTGCTGCTGGCCCTGCTGGCGCCACGGCTCTGGGCCGCCACGGCGCTGCCCGATGGCGTTGCATGGCAGGGCGGCGGCGTCTTCGCCCTCGTCCTGACGCTGGCCTCGGTGGGCTGCCTCTTCTGGGGCTGGCGCGATCTGGCGCGGGCCCGGCGGATGGCCCGCCTGGGGCAGCCGGCGGCCGGGCTGGCGGCGGCGTTCCTGGAACGGCGCCAGCGCGTGCTGGTCACCGGCGCCAGCGGCTTCGTGGGCCGCCGGCTGGTGGCGGCGCTTGTCGGCGCCGGGCACGAGGTGACCGTGCTGCTACGCGACCGCCGCAAGGCTGCCTGGTTGCCGACGCCGCTGCGGGTGATCGGCGGCCTGGCCGAGCTTCACCCGGCAACGCCGCTCGACGCCATCGTCCACCTGGCCGGCGAGCCTGTGGCGGCGCCCTGGACAGCGGGGCGGCGACGCCGGATCGTCGCCAGCCGCGTGGATTTGACCCGCGCGCTCCTGGACTGGTGCCGCCGTGCGGCGGTTCCGCCGCGCCTGTTGATCGGCGCCTCGGCCATTGGCTTCTACGGCGACCGCGGCGAGGCGGTGTTGAGCGAGTGCGACGCGCCCGGCGAGGGCTTCTGCGCCGAGGTCTGTCGTTGCGGGGAGGCGGCGCTGCGGGCCACGCCGGAGGCCGGGCCGCGCCGCATCGTCCTGCGCATCGGCCTGGTGCTGGACGGCGACGGCGGCATGCTGGGGCGGCTGATGCTGCCGGCGGAACTGGGCCTCGCCCTCATCTTTGGGCTGGGGCGACAGTGGCTCTCGTGGATCCACCGCGACGACCTGGTGCGGATGATCTGCTGGCTGCTGGGCCGGGAAGATGCCGAAGGCGTCTACAACGCCACCGCGCCGCATCCCTTGCGCCAGCGCGACTTCGCCCGGCTGCTGGCGGGCTGTTTCCATCGCCGCTGGCTGCGGCTGCCGCTGCCGGCCTGGCTGTTCGCACGCGGCCTTGGCCAGATGGGGCACGAACTCTTCC
Source organism: Pseudomonadota bacterium (assembly GCA_029781795.1). Classification (GTDB taxonomy): domain Bacteria; phylum Pseudomonadota; class Alphaproteobacteria; order Kiloniellales; family JACOMY01; genus JAKOWB01. Next base: position 1,284 of record JAKOWB010000440.1, read on the forward strand.
TGGCCAGCCAACGGGTCCTGCCGCGCCGGGCGCTGGCCGCCGGATTTCGGTTTCGCCATGCCTATCCGGCGCAAGCCCTGGTCGCGATTACCGGCGGCGGGGCGCTGCCGGACCTGGCGCCGTTGGCCGGTCCGGCCTGCCATCATGCCTGGACGGCCTGCGGGCAAAGCGTGCCGGCGGCCGGCCCGGGAACCGGCAGCGGCAATGCCGCTCCCAGGCCCTCGGGTACGCCCGTCACAAGCCTGTGAACAGAGCGTCGTGGCCCTGATGGCCGCCGGTCGCCGCGGCGTAGGCAACGGCGGCTTGCGGTGGTGCGGAAATGCGCGCTCGTGCGCTTCTTTTGAACGTATCGAAGTCATGGAAAATGAATAGGATAGTATTCATGTCCTCTATAGCTCGTTCTTACAAATATCAATAGGATCAGTTGTTTAATAACTTTTTCAGCAATTGTCTTGGAATACCATGCTGGTCTTTCATCTCCGCCGGGTGGATGGGCCCGTTGAGTCGGCGAGCACGCGGGGGCGCCGACCGGAACGGTAGACATGGGGGATCTCATGGCACGGCGCGGCGGCAAGGCCAGGTTCACGGGTGCTAGCAGGACGCAGTCTCAGCCCGTGCGACGGCGCCGGGGGCTGCTGCTGGCGGGGGCGAGCCTGGCGCCCCTGCTGTTCGGCGGCCCGGCGCTGGCGGAGAAGTGGTCACCCTCTCTGGATGCGCTCGGGCGGGCCGGCAGCGACCAGGGCGGTGGCGCGCTCGACCTCATGGTGCCGCTCTGGCAGGACGACGACACGCTGCTCTACGCCAACGCGCTGGGCGGGCTGGACAGCGACAGCGCCACGGGCACGGCGGTGGGCCTCGGCTTGCGGCTGCAGTTCGACGAGAGCGTCATTGTCGGCGGCTACATCTTCGGCGATTGGCTCCGGACCTCGCACGACAATGCCTTCTTCCAGGTGACCGGCGGCCTGGAAGTCATGACCGAGGACTGGGATGTCCGGGCCACCGGCTACCTGCCGCTGACCGGCGAGCGCCTCGTCGCGGGCCGCTCGGCGGTGGACGGCACGTCCGGCAGCGGCGGAATCGGCGTCGGCACCGGCACCCTGGTGCTGCAGGGCAACGAGCTGGGCATCCAGTGGGAGGGCATCGACGGCGCGCCGGGCGTCGACGGATTCAAGGACCAGGAGGCGCTGCTGGCCGGTGGCGAGGCCGAGGTCGGCTGGAAGCTGCCGCTGGATCGCGCCCTGGGGAAGAACTGGGAGGTGCGCACCTATCTCGGCGGCTACTGGTTCTCGGCCGAGGACTACGACACCTTCGCCGGGCCGCGGATGCGGGTCGAACTGCGCGGCTACGACCTGGCCTTCCTGGGTGACGGCGCGCGGGTGACGCTGGGGGCCGAGGCCGCGTGGGACGACCCGCGCGGCGTGACCGGCGCCGGACTGCTGCGCGTGCGTATCCCGCTTGGCTGGTTTACCGGCGAGCGCAAGGAGCTCTCGGCGCTGGACCGCCGCATGGTCGATCCCATCCCACGCCGCATCACCCCCTTCACCGACCAGCGCCACGAGGTCATCACCGCCGCCGTGGGCTCGCCTGGTGGCGGCGCCTTCGAGGCCGTGGAATCGCCGCGCACCGGCAACGACGACATGACGGCGCACGAGATCACGACGGTCTACTTCGTCAGCGGGACCGGCACGGCCGGCGACGCCGGCACGGCGGACGATCCGACGAACCTGGCCAACGCCGTGGTCTCGGCCGGTACGGGTGGGCTGGTCGTGGTGCTGGGCGGCGATGGGAACGTCACCGGCTCGGCCGAGCTGCTCGGCAACCAGATCCTGATCGGCGGCGCCACCAGCATCGCGGTGCGTGGCGTCACCAGCGGCCAGGCCTTCACCTTCAACCCCGGCGACTTCGTCACGGCGGGGCTGGCCACCCGCCCGATCATCGTCAGCGACGTCGCCGCCGGCGAGGTGACGCTGGGCACCGCCACGGTCGGCCGCGACGGCACCTGGATCGCCGGCCTCGACATTCAGCTCGGCGACCTGGCGGACCAGCGCTCCGGCGTGTTCTACATCGACACCTCCAACCATCTGGTCCAGGACGTGAACGTCACGGGCGGGCTGATCGGCGTCGGTGCGCAGACCTCCGCGACCGGCATGCTGGTCGAGAACCTGCGCTTCGACGACATCACCACCGAGGGCAGCAACGCCGGCTTCACCCTGGCCAACCAGGTCGTGGGCGCGACGCTGCGCGACGTGACGCTGGAGAACTCGACGCTGAACAACGGCACCAATGGCGCGCTGGGGCGCAGCATCTTCATCAGCGCCGACAACAGCTCCACCATCAGCGGGCTGACCATCGACAACGTCGACGTGACGAACGGCGGCAACCTCGGCGTTCTCTTCGGCAACGTCTCCGACCTGACCATCGACGACCTGACCGTCACGGCCCGGGCCGGCGTCGTCTTCGGCAGTGGCGGCGTGACCTTCCAGACCTCGATCGACGACAACAACCACGACATCACGGTCGATGGCCTGACAATCACCGGCTACACCAACGCGCTGCGCCTCACCAACCTGCAGACCGCCAGCTTCACCAACGTCACCCTGACCGACAACCTGCTGCTGGGCATCGACCTGGTAAGCAGCGACGATGTCAGCTTCACCAATTCCTCGATCGTCGGCACCGGCACGGCGATGGGGATGGCAGACACCGCCTTCCGCATCACCGACAGCACGGGCATCACGGTGCAGAACCTGGCGATCGACGGGCGCACGACCGGCGGCACGCTGGTGACCGACACCGGCTTCCAGCTGCAGGCGGTGACGGTGAACCTCGGCTTCAACGCCGGCAGCACCGGCAACACGGTCGAGGACGTGACCTTCAACTGCAACGTCTCGGGCCCGATGATGATCAGCGGCAGCATCAGCTACGACGACCTGGACGACGGCGTCGGGCCGGTGCTGAGCTGCCCGTGACCGGTGGCTATACGGCGCCCTTGGCCCGCAGCGCGGCGATCTCCTCCGCGCTGAGGCCGGCCTCGCGCAGGATCTCGTCGCTGTGCTGGCCCATGCGCGGCGGCGGGCGGCGATAGGTCGGGGGCGTCCTGCTCATTTTCACCGGATTGCCGATCAGGTCGATCGTGCCCCTGGGGCTGTCGGGGTAGTCGACGGCGATCTTCATGCCGCGGTGCAGGACCTGCGGGTCCTCGAACACGCCCTTCAGGTCGTTGACCGCGCCGGCCGGAACGCCAAGCTTCTCCAGGCCGGCCAGCCACTCGGCCGCGGTCTTGCGCTTGGTCATCTCGAACAGCAGGGGATAGAGCACCTGGCGGTTCTCGACCCTGGCACGGTTGGTGGTGAAGCGCGGGTCGGCCGACAGCTCCGGCTGGCCGCCCAGCTCGCAGAAGCGCTTGAACTGCGCGTCGTTGCCGACCGCCAGGATGAAGTGGCCGTCGGCGCAGGGCATGACGCGATAGGGCACGATGTTCGGATGCTCCGAGCCCTGGCGCTTCGGCACCTTGCCTGACAGCAGGTAGTTGCAGCCCTCGTTGGTCAACCAGGCGACCTGGGTGTCGAGCAGCGCGACGTCGATCGCCTGGCCCTCGCCGGTGCGGTCGCGGTGGCGCAGCGCCGCCAGGATCGCCGTGGTGGCGTACATGCCGCACATGATGTCGGCGATGCCGACGCCGACCTTCGCCGGCTCGCCGTCCGGGGCGCCGGTCAGGCTCATGATGCCGCCCAGGCCCTGCGCCAGGTAGTCGTAGCCGGCGCGCGGCGCGTAGGGGCCGGTCTGCCCGAAGCCGGTGATCGAGCAGTAGACCATGTCGGGCTTCACCTGCCTGATGGTCTCGTAGTCCAGGCCGAACTTCTTCAGACCCCCGACCTTGAAGTTCTCGACGAAGACGTCGCAGGTCGCGGCGATGCGTCGCGCCAGCGCCTGGCCCTCGGGGCTGGCGATATCGATGGTGAGCGAGCGCTTGTTGCGGTTGGAGGAAAGGTAGTAGGCGGCGGTGTCGTCACCCTTGCCGTCGCTGTGGTGCAGGAAGGGCGGACCCCACTTGCGCGTATCGTCGCCTTCGCCCGGCCGCTCGATCTTGATAACGTCGGCTCCCAGGTCGCCCAGGAGCTGGGTGCAGGTCGGCCCGGCCAGGATGCGGGTCAGGTCGAAGATCCGGAGGCCGGCCAGGGGACCTGCCTTGGCAGGCGACGTGGCGGGTGTGACTGACGCGGGTGTGGCTGACATGGGACCTGCGTAGGACAGAGGATGGGACGGTCCCGGGTTATAGCCTCGCCGATCCTGTGGGAGAAGAGAGCCATGCCTTTGCTGCGACTGCTCGCCTGCCTGGCCCTGCTGCTGCCGGCCCTGCTGCGCGAGGCCGCGCCGGCGGCGGCCGACACCATCAAGGTGGACGGGCGGCAGCGCGAGTACCTGCTGCGCCTGCCGACCAGCGCATGGCCGGCGCCGCTGCTGATGGTGCTGCACGGTGGCGGTGGGCGGGCGAACCAGTTCGAGCGCTACATCGACCTGACCGAGACGGCGCTGGCTGCCGGCTATGCCGTGGTCTATCCGCAGGGCTTCGTGAAGCACTGGAACGACGGACGGCTGGACGTCCAGGCGGACGCGGTCAAGGAGAACGTCGACGACGTGAAGTTCTTGCTGGCGCTGGTCGACCGCCTGGTCAAGGCAGGACAGGCCGACGCCAAGCGGGTCTATGTCGCCGGCATCTCGAACGGCGCGATGATGACCCTGCGCCTGGCCTGCGAGGCGGCAGACCGCCTTGCCGGCATCGTGACCGTGGTGGGCAGCCTGGGCGTCGAGACGGCGGAGACCTGCACGCCGGCGCGGCCGCTGCCGATCCTCATGCTGAACGGCACGGCGGATCCGCTGGTACCTTACGAGGGCGGGCCGGTGACAGTGCTGGACGACGAGCGCGGCTCGGTGATCCCGGTGGAGCAGACCCTGGCGCTCTTCGCCAAGGCCAACGGCTGCGGCGCGGCCGGCGTGGAGGCGATGGACGACCCGGCGCCGCGTGACGACGTCGGCGTCGAGAAGCTGGTCTATCGCGACTGCGCGGCGCCGACGGCGCTGGTGCGCTACCTCGGTGGCGGGCATGGCTGGCCCGGGGCGGGACAGTATCTCGGCGAGCGCCTGATCGGCACGATTCCGGACGGCCCCGCGGCGAACGACCTGCTGCTCGATTTCTTCGGCGGCCTGCGGACTCCCTAGACGGCGAGCGCCAGCACCACCGGCAGCGTCGCCATCGACAGTGCCGTCTCCACCGTGATGATGCTGGCGACCAGGGGCGCGTCGCCGCCCATCTGCCGCGCCAGGATGTAGGCGGCGCCGGCGGTCGGCATGCCGTTCAGCAGTACGACCGCGAAACAGGCAACGCCGTGCACGTCGAAGAGGATACAGAAGCCGTAGCCCAGGGCCGGCATGATCAGCAGCTTCAGCACCGTCGTCAGCAGCACGGTCCGCCCGCTCGCCCGGGCGTGCACGAAGTCCAGGCCGGCGCCGACCGAGATCAGGCCGAGGCCCAGCGCCGCGTCGCCGAGGATGCTCAGCATGGGGCCGATGACCGGCGGCACGCCGATGCCCGTCACGTTGAGCAGGATGCCGCCGAGGATCGAGAGGATCAGCGGGTTCTTCGCCACCGCGATCACGGTGCGGCGCAGCGAGCCTTGGCCGCCGGCACCGGCATAGCGCACCAGCAGGGTGACGCAGAGCAGGTTGGCGGCCGGCACGAAGACGGCGACCGACACCGCCGTCGCCTCGACCGCCGGCTGGCCACCGACGCCCGCCGCCACCGCGAAGGCCAGGTAGGTGTTCATCCGAATCACCCCCTGGTACATCGAGGTGAAGGCCGGCCCGTCGACGCCAAGCCAGGGCCTCAGCGTCAGCATCAGCGCCGTCATCACTGCCATGGCACAAAGGATCGCCCCGGCCATCGGCAGGATCTCGAGGTCGCCGAGCTGGGCCTTGGCCACCGATTCCAGCAGCAGGCAGGGGAAGAGCACGAAGTAGATCAGCTTCTCGGTCTCGCGCCAGAAGCCCTGGCCGAGGAAGCCGCGGCGATAGACCAGCGTGCCGACGAAGATCAGCAGGAAGATGGGCAGCGTGGCGAGGATGACCTGACCCATGGTGTCAGCTGCCCTGGCGCGCCTTCAGCGCATTGTTGTAGGGACCGACACGGATACCGTAGGCCCGCAGGTCCGGCAGCTTCGTTCGGTCGAAGATGTCGAACGGCATCCAGTTCCCGGGGCCGTCCTGGTAGATGATGCTGCGTACCTGCCCATCGCGGCTCCACACGATGCTGAGGTATGGGTGCGTCCAACCCCAGTTGAAGTTGTTGGTGAAGAAGCCCGCACGCTTGCCGGACAGCGCCGTGGTGGAGAAGGGCACCGGACCCAGGGTCTCGGCCAGGACCTCACGGTAGAGCGAACGATATCCCCACCACTGTACCGTCGCGCCGATGTGCCACAAAGATTGAAGGGCAAGCAACAACAAGGCAAAGGTCAGGAAGAAACCACGCAAAGCCGCGCCTTGCGCGGGCCGCCGATACAACCATAAGGAAAGGGGCACGAGCGCCAGCGGCACGGCCAGGGCGATGGCGCGGTAGCCGAACTGCAGGCCGGCCCACATCTCGTCGGCCAGCAACAGCGGCGGCAGGGCCCAGGCCAGGGCTGCCACGGCCACCAGCCAGGGCCAGGCTCGGCTGCGGCCGGCATGGGCGCGCCATGCCGGAAAGGCGACGAGCGATGCCAGTAGCATCAGCAGCGCCGCCGTGCAGATCAGGGTCCAGGTTGGATCGAGGATCAGATTGCGCGTGTATGTAAGAAAGCTCTCGTAGTTGGTCGGCGCGCTGGGCTGCAGGACTCCGCCGAGGGCAACGCCGCCCGCCGCCAGGAGCAACAGGCCAGCGAGCGCGAGCACGACGCGGTCCAGGCGCGATTCGCCGCCGCGCGCGGCACGCCACAGCGCCAGGGCCGCGCCGATCGGTCCCAGGAAAAGCAGCGACTCGTAGCTCAGGACCAGCAGCGCGCAGGAGAGCAGCAGCGTCGCCCGGGCAAGGGGGCCGAGCGGCCGCGCGAAGAGCAGGATCAGCAGCACCAGGATGAAGAAGGCCTGTGCCACGTTGTACTGGCCGAACACGAAGAAGCCGGTGTTGAGGTACCCGGCGCCGGCGGCCAGTACGGCCAGCCAGGCCTGCCCGGGGGCCAGGCGGTGGCAGAGCCAGAGCGCCAGCGGCCAGGGCAGCAGGCAGCCGAGGCTGAAGAGAATCCGCAGCAGGTCGAAGTCGGTCACGCCGAGCCTGACGGCCAGCGGTACCGGCCACATCAGCAGGTACTCGGCGAAGCGGCGCTCCGGCCAGAAGTGGAAGAGCTCGCGCTTCTGCAGCAGGAGGACGAAGGAGCGCACGCCGTCGCCGAAGAAGGCGCGGTCGGTGATCACCGCGAGGAGCAGGGACAAGCCGAAAAGGCCCCAGGCGACCCAGCCGAGACGCCGGGTAAGGCGAGGAGCGTCCCACCAGGCTGCGGCCGTCGATCCCGCGTCAGCCGTGGCGGCGGAGGGCATCCAGCGCTCCCTGCAGGATGTAGGCCGCCGCCATCTTGTCGACCACGCGGTCGCGCCGGGCGCGAGTCATGTCGGCCTCGCCGATCAGGAAGCGCTCCACCGCGGCCGTCGAGAGGCGCTCGTCCCAGAAGGCGACCGGCAGCGCGATGCCCTGGGCGGCCATGTTGCGGGCGAAGGCGCGCACCGACTGGCAGCGCGGCCCCTCGCTGCCGTCCATGTTCACCGGCAGCCCGACGACGAGGCCCACCGCGCCACGCTCGGCGATCAGCGTCTTGAGCCGCGCCGCGTCGGCCGCCACCTTGCCGCGGGCGATCGTCTCTACCGGCGAGGCGATGCTGCGCCCGCTGTCCGAGACGGCGATGCCGATGGTCTTCTCGCCGACGTCCAGGCCGAGCAGCCGGCCCCGCTGTGGCAGGCCGTCGAGCGGGCCTGGCGGTCGGTCGTTCGGGGAGGGCGGGTCGGACATCCGGGGTTCCATCTGGCGGCCTGCCAGTGCTTATAGGAGAGGCCCTGGCGGCGAGCCAGACGCTGCCTTGCAGGGCAGGGTCCAGCGGGGTAGGGTCCCGCGCCATTTTTCAGGGATTTGGGACGCATGGCGGTCGACAGGGACACGGTGGCGAAGATCGCGCGGCTGGCGCGCCTCAAGGTCGAGGCGCCGCAGCAGGAGGCGCTGGCACACGAGCTGAATGGCATCCTGGGCTGGATCGAGCAGCTGAAGGAAGTCGACACGGCCGGCGTCGAGCCCATGACCTCGGTCGTGGCGACCAGGCTGCCGCTGCGGGCCGACGCCGTGACCGACGGCGGCAAGCCCGAGGCGGTGCTGGCGAACGCGCCCGAGGCGACCGCCGGCTTCTTTTCCGTCCCCAAGGTCGTGGAGTAGGGCGATGAGCGAGCTCACCCGCCTGACCCTGGCCGAGGCCCGCGACCTGCTGGCCGCCGGCAAGCTCTCCGCCGTCGAGCTGACCGAGGCGCACGTCAAGGCCGTGGAGGCGATCCGCGGTCTCAACGCCTTCATCGTCGAGACGCCGGAGCGCGCGCTGGAGATGGCCAAGGCCAGCGACGCCCGCCGCGCGAAGGGCGAGGCCGGCAGCCTCGAGGGCCTGCCGATCGGCATCAAGGACCTGTTCTGCACCGAGGGGGTGCAGACCACCGCCGGTTCGCACATCCTCGAGGGCTTCAAGCCGACCTACGAATCCACCGTCACTGCCAACCTCTGGAAGGCCGGCGCGGTGATGCTGGGCAAGCTCAACATGGACGAGTTCGCCATGGGCTCGTCCAACATGACCAGCTATTACGGCCCGGTGACCAATCCCTGGCAGCGGCCCGGCGACAACCGCCCGCTGGTGCCGGGCGGCTCCTCCGGCGGCTCGGCCGCGGCGGTGGCCGCGCGCGCCGTGCTGGCGGCGACCGGCACCGATACCGGCGGCTCGATCCGCCAGCCGGCCGGCTTCACCGGCATCGTCGGCATCAAGCCGACCTATGGCCGCTGCTCGCGCTGGGGCATCGTCGCTTTCGCCTCCTCGCTCGACCAGGCCGGGCCGATGACCCGGACGGTGAAGGACGCGGCGCTGATGCTGGGCGCCATGGCCGGGCACGACCCGAAGGACTCGACCTCGGTCGAGCGGCCGGTGCCGGACTACGCCGCCGCGCTGACCGGCGACATCCGGGGCCTCAAGGTTGGTATCCCCAAGGAGTACCGCGTCGACGGCATGGCATCCGAGATCGAGGCCCTGTGGCAGCAGGGTATCGACTGGCTGAAGGCGGCCGGTGCGGAGATCCGCGAGATTTCCCTGCCGCACACCAAGTACGCGCTGCCGACCTACTACATCATCGCGCCGGCCGAGGCCTCCTCGAACCTCGCGCGCTACGACGGCGTGCGCTTCGGCCTCAGGGTCAAGGGCAAGACGCTGGACGAGATGTACGAGGCGACGCGCGGCGAGGGCTTCGGCGCCGAGGTGAAGCGCCGCATCCTGATCGGCACCTACGTGCTCTCGGCCGGCTACTACGACGCCTACTACAACAAGGCACGCCAGGTGCGGGCGCTGATCCTCAGGGACTTCACCGAGGCCTATCGCGACGTCGACGTGATCCTGACGCCGACCGCGCCCTCGGCCGCCTTCGCCGCGGGCGAGAAGATGGACGATCCGGTCGGCATGTACCTGAACGACGTCTTCACCGTGCCGGTGAACCTGGCGGGATTGCCGGGCATCTCGGTGCCGGCCGGCCTCTCCGCCGAGGGCCTGCCGCTGGGCCTGCAGCTCATCGGGCGCGCCTTCGACGAAGCGACGCTGCTGAAGGTCGGGCAGGTGCTGGAGACGGCGGCGGGCTTCAAGGCCCTGCCGCAGCTCATGGCCGCGTAGCGGAGGCTAGAAGCCGAAGTCGCGGCGGCTCTGCAGCAGGGCGAGGCAGGTTTCCTCGACCCGGTCGGTCTCGATCATCCAGTTCTGCATCTGCTGCCACCAGGTGGCCAGGTTGATGTAGTCCTGCTGCGAGATCTTGCCGGTCTTCTGTGCCTCGTCGATCGCCAGCAGCCAGCCCTTGGCCACCTCGACGAAGCCATCGGTGGTCTTGCAGATCGAGGGATCCGGCAGGACGGGTGCCGCCGCCACCGGCAGGACAGGGCTGAGGACGGCACCGGCAAGCAGGACGCGGAGCAGGGTCTTCATGGCAGGGTCCCCCAGGGCGCCCCTCTGGCGCCGCTAGAGGCTGCCGGGCGCGCCCAGCCGCTGTCAATCTGGCAGGGGCCTGGGATCAGTTGTCCAGCTCACACCATACGGGCGTGTGGTCGCTGGCCTTCTCGCGGGCGCGCGGGCCCTTGTCGATGCCGCTGGCGGCGAGGCGGTCGGCCGCCTGTGGCGAGAGCATCAGGTGGTCGATGCGGATCCCCAGGTCGTGCTGCCAGGCGCCGCCCTGGTAGTCCCAGAAGGAATAGGCGCGGCGGTCCGGGTGCAGCACGCGGAAGGCGTCGGTGAGGCCGAGGGCCTGCAGCGCGCGGAAACGGGCGCGGCTTTCCGGCCGGAACAGGGCATCGCCCTCCCAGGCCTTGGGGTCGTAGCAGTCCAGCGCCGTGGGGATCACGTTGTAGTCGCCGCCCAGGATCAGCGGCCGCTCCTCCAGCAACAAGGCGCGGGCGTGCGCGATCAGACGGTCGAGCCAGGCCAGCTTGTAGGGAAACTTGTCGCTGGCGACGGGATTGCCGTTCGGCAGGTAGATCGAGGCCAGCACGAGGCCGTGGGTCTCGACCTCCAGGTAGCGCGCCTGCTCGTCGTCCTCGCCGCCGGGCAGGCGCCGCAGCCGCTCGGCGATCGGCTGGGTCGAGAGCACGGCGACGCCGTTGTAGGTCTTCTGCCCGACGGTCCGGTACTCATAGCCCGCCGACGCGATCTCCAGGCCGGGGAAGGCCTCGTCCAGGCATTTCAGCTCCTGCAGCAGCAGGACGTCCGGCTTGGCCGCGTCCAGCCACTCCAGCAGGTTGGGCAGTCGCGCCTTGATCGAGTTGACGTTCCAGGTCGCGACCTTGAGCAAGGGCCGGCGCTCAGATCGAGAAGGACGTGCCGCAGCCGCAGGACGACTTGGCGTGGGGGTTCCTGACCTGGAAGGCCGCGCCCATCAGGTCCTCGACGAAGTCGATCTCGGCGCCGGCCAGCAGGTCCATCGAGACCTCGTCGACCAGCAGGGTGACGCCGTGCTGCTCGAACACCAGGTCGTCGGCGTTCACCGTGTCGTCGAAGGAAAAGCCATACTGGAAACCGGAGCAGCCGCCGCCCGAGACGGCGACCCGGAACTTGCCCGCTTCCTCGCCCTCGCTCTGGATCAGCTCGGCCACGCGCTTCGCCGCGCTGGGGGTCAGCGTGACCTTGCGCTCGGTGATGGGATCGCTGCCGTCGGCCATGGGGCGGGGACTCCTGTCCAGGGGCCCCTTATGTAAGCACGGGAGCGGGCCTGTCAAATAGCCGCGGGATCAGGGCGCCGCCGGGTCCGCCAGCCGCTCGAAGACGGTCAAGAGTTCGCTGTCGTGGGCCAGGTGGAATTGCGGATCCGACCGCAACAGCGCCAGCCATTGGTCGAATTGATCCTGTCGCCGCAGCGGCGTCAACAGCACCAGATCGCCAGGGCGCAGGCGAGCAAGCGCCCGGCGGCCGATCTTGTTGTCGAACAGCGCGACGAAGCCTTCGCGTACCGCGAAATGCGGGCCCAGCGTCGCATCGGCCGCGATGCTCAGCGCGGGCGGCACCTGCTTGTAGGGCTCGATCTCCCGCAGCAACTGGCGTTGTTCCCGATCGGGCAGCAGGTGCCCGTACTGGTCCAGCAGGCTGTTCCCGACGAACTGAACCAGCAGGACGACTGCCGCCGGCAGCGCCAGGACCGCGTGGCGGGCCAGGCCCTGGTCTTCGGCCAGGAGCAGCAGCCTGCGCGCGCCATGCGCAGCGGAGACCAGCAGGAAGACCGACAACAGGTCGTCGTAGTGGAAGCGCGAGGAGTACTGCGCCCAATAGTCCACCGAGAGATTGAGCGCCAGCAGCGGCAGGGCCGCCGCCAGCGAGCGCCAGTGCAGCAGCGGCAGGAACGCCAGCCCGCCCAGCAGGCCGAGCAGATAGCCGGCCTTGGCATCCCAGTCCGCCAGCGGGCCGAGGCGGCCGTAGTGACCCCAGTCGGCGTCGCGGAAGGCCGGCATCACCAGCAGCATGATGATCGCCGCGGCGATGGCCGACAGCAGGGCCAGCAGCAGGCCCGCCCGCGGCTTGCGCAGCACCAGCCAGGCATAGAGCGCCAGCCCCAGGACCGCGAGGCTGGCGTTCTCCTTGGTCGCCAGCAGCAGGGCGAGCAGGAGGGCCATCAGGCCCCAGCGCCGGAGATGCAGCGCCAGCACCGCGCCGGCCAGCATCGGGACGCCCAGCGTCGAGGGGTGGAACTCGAAGTGGATGGCGGCGGTCAACGGCGTATAGCAGAAGGTGAGAATCGCGCAGGCCGGCGGCAGCAGGCGATGGATCCAGGGCGAATCTGCGGCGGTGATCCGGCGCGCGACAGCAAACACCAGGACGCAGGTCGCCCCGCCCGCCAGGCCCTGCGCCGCCAGCAGCCAGACCGTGCTGGGGTCCAGCGCGAAGAGCGGCACGAAGATCAGCATGATGGGCGAGAAGTGCTCGCCCAGGTGGCTGCGCTGCAGCACGTCCGAGTAGAAGCTGCCGTGCACCAGCAGGTTCTGCACGAGATTGGCGTAGATCCCGGTATCGAGCGTGTGGACGCCGAAGCGGTAGTAGCCGAGGACCTTGTAGGCGACCTCGGCCAGCACCAGGGCCGCCATCAGGGTCCAGAGCAGCAGCCCGGCGAGAAGCGCGAGAGGCCGCGCCGGACGCTCGCCGTCGAGCAGGCTGTGCAGCCTCTTCAGCATGATCCCCGGCGATCTCCTTCCTCGCCTGCATAGCATCTAAGCGGCGGGACGGGGCACCAATCTTGGTACAGATAGTTTCTCCATTCCTGGTTCTTTCTCTTGCACCATGCCCGTGGAGACTGAGCGGCGGTCACACGGGAGGCTCCATGCTCGATCTCTACGTCAGCGACACGCCGAACGGGCTGAAACTCCGTCTCTTCCTCGAGGAGACCGCGCTGCCGCACCGGATCGTCCGGGTGAACCTCGGCCGCGGCGAGCAGCATCGTCCCGCGTTCCTCGCCATCTCGCCCAACAACAAGATCCCGGCGCTGGTGGATCATGCCCCGGCCGATGGCGGCCCGCCGCTGGCGCTGTTCGAATCAGGCGCCCTGCTGACCTATCTGGCGGAGAAGACGGGTCGCTTCCTGCCGGACGATCCGCGCGGCCGGGCGGAGGTGCTGCAGTGGCTTTACTGGCAGGTCGGCGGCCTCGGGCCCATGGCGGGGCAAGTGGGGCATTTCCTGGTCTACGCGCCCGAGCCGGTGCCCTATGCCATCCGGCGCTACGGGCAGGAGCTGGCGCGACTCTATGGCGTGCTCGACCGGCGGCTGGCGGGGCGCGACTTCATCGCCGGCGACTACTCCATCGCCGACATGGCCTGCTACCCCTGGATCGTGCCGCACCGTGGCCACGGCATGGACCTGGCGGACTATCCGAACCTCCGTCGCTGGTTCGAGGCCATCGCCGCGCGCCCGGCGACGCGGCGCGCCTACGAGGGGGCCGAGGACAGCTATAGCAATGCCCGGGCGCTGAGCGAGGCCGAGCGCGCCGCGCTGTTCGGCAAGCGTTGAGAGGCCGCTCCCGCCTTGTGCGCGCACCGAGGGCGCCGCTAGTGTCCGCCGCATGTCGGCCCCCTATGCCTGCCTGCCGGAGAAGAGCCGCGGCCGCCTGGTCGCCGAGCAGGGCTCGGCCATGCGCTCGGACTTCCAGCGCGACCGCGACCGCATCATCCACTCCAGCGCCTTCCGCCGGCTGCAGTACAAGACCCAGGTCTTCGTGTTCCACGAGGGCGACTACTACCGCACGCGCCTGACCCACTCGATCGAGGTGGCGCAGATCGCCCGCTCCATCGCCCGCGCGCTGGACCTCAACGAGGACCTGGCCGAGGCCGTCTCGCTGGCGCACGACCTGGGCCACACCCCCTTCGGCCATGCCGGCGAGGAGGCGCTGGACGCGGTCATGCAGCCCTATGGCGGCTTCGACCACAACGAGCAGGCCTTCCGCATCCTGACCGAGCTGGAGCGGCACTACGCCCTGTTCGACGGGCTGAATCTGACGTGGGAGACGCTGGAAGGCGTGGTGAAGCACAACGGGCCGGTGGCCCGGCCGCGCCCCTCCATCGCCCGGTTCTGCCAGGCCTTCGACCTGGAGCTCGGCACCCATGCCTCGGCCGAGGCGCAGGTGGCGGCCCTGGCCGACGACATCGCCTACAACAACCACGACCTGGCCGACGGCCTGCGGGCCGGCCTCTTCACCGTCGCCGACCTTGGCGCGCTGCCGCTGGTCGGACAGACTTTCCAGCTCGTCGAGCGGGTGCATCCCGGCCTCGATCGCGGGCGCCTCCGCCATGAGGCGGTGCGGCGTCTGATCAACGCCATGGTCGAGGACCTGCTGGGCGAGACGCGGAGGCGCCTCGGCGAGGCGCGGCCGGCCGATGCCGCCGCCCTGCGCCGGGCAGGCCGGCCGATGGTCGCCTTCTCGGCGCCGATGCAGGCCAACGAGAAAGCCATCAAGGCCTTCCTCTTCAAGCGCATGTACCGGCACCACCGGGTCAATCGCATGATCGCCAAGGCGCGCCGGGTTGTGCAGGAGCTCTTTCACGGCTACATGAGCCAGCCCCAATGCCTGCCGGAGGAGTGGCGCGTGCGCGCCGAGCCGGTCGAGGGGGCCGACCGTGCGCGCCTGGTCGCCGACTACATCGCCGGCATGACCGACCGCTACGCGCTCGAGGAACACGCCAAGCTTTTCGACTTATACGCCAGGACTTAAATGAATCTCTTCAAGGACTTCCAGGGTTGGGTCAAGACCCAGCTCGAAGCCATGATGGCGGCCGGCGAGCTGCCGGTCGGCCTCGACCTCGCGCGGGTAGCGGTGGAGCCGCCGCGCGATGCCAGCCACGGCGAGCTCTCGACCAACGCCGCGATGGTGCTGGCCAAGCCGGCCAGCAAGCCGCCGCGCAGCCTGGCCGAGGCGCTGGTGCAGCGCCTGAAGGCGCACCCGCTGGTGACCGAGGCCTCGATCGCCGGCCCCGGCTTCGTCAACTGGCGCCTGGCGCCGGAGACCTGGCGCGGCGTGGTGCCGGCCGTTCTCAGGGCTGGAACTGCCTTCGGCGACAGTGACTTGGGCGCCAATGTGAAGGTGAATGTCGAGTATGTGTCGGCCAATCCGACCGGGCCGCTGACCGTCGGCCACGCGCGTGGCGCCGTGTTCGGCGACGCCCTGGCCGGGCTGCTGGCCAAGGCCGGCTTCGCGGTGACCAAGGAGTACTACATCAACGACGCCGGCGGTCAGGTCGACACCCTGGCCCGTACCGCCTACCTGCGCTACCGCGAGGCGCTGGGCCTGGGCGAGGCCGAGATCCCCGAGGGCTACTATCCCGGCGAATACATGAAGGACGTGGGGCAGGGGCTGGCCGCCAAGTTCGGCGACCGCTGGGTCCAGGCAGCCGAAAGCGAATGGCTGGCGCCGGTGCGCCGCTTCGCCATCGACTTCCTGATGGACGAGGTGCGGCAGGACCTGGCCGGCCTCGGCATCCACCAGGACGTCTATTCCTCCGAGCGCGCGCTGGTCGAGGCCGGGGCGGTGGAGGCGGTGGAGGAGACCCTGCGCGCCCGCGACCTGGTCTATGTCGGCGTGCTGGAGCCGCCCAAGGGCAAGACCCCGGACGACTGGGAACCACGGCCGCAAACCCTGTTCCGCGCCACCCAGTTCGGCGATGACGTTGACCGGCCGCTGAAGAAGTCGGACGGCTCCTGGACCTATTTCGCCAACGACATGGCCTATCACCTGGACAAGTACCGGCGCGGCTTCAACGAGCAGATCGACGTCTGGGGCGCCGACCATTCGGGCTACATCAAGCGGATGCAGGCGGCGGTTACGGCCCTCAGCGGCGGCGAGGCCCGTCTGGACGTCAAGATCTGCCAGCTCGTCAAGCTGACGCGCGGTGGACAGCCGGTCAAAATGTCCAAGCGTTCCGGTAACTTCGTGACGCTTCGCGATGTGGTGGATGAAGTGGGCCGCGGGGTCGTGCGCTTCATCATGCTGACACGCAAGAACGACGCCCCGCTGGATTTTGACCTGGAGAAGGTGCTGGAGCAGAGCCGGGACAACCCGGTCTTCTATGTCCAGTACGCCAATGCGCGGGCGATGTCTGTCCTGCGACATGCCGCCGAGGCTTTTCCGCAGTTGTCAAAAGAACCTGAGGAACTTGCCGCTATCCCCTTGAATCCCTTGACCGACTCGGGGGAACTCGACGTAATTCGAAAACTGGCAGAGTGGCCGCGGGTTGTGGAAAGCGCCGCGGAAGCGCACGAGCCGCACCGCATCGCCTTCTACCTCTACGATGTGGCGGCGGCTTTCCATGGTCTGTGGACACGCGGAAAAGATGAAGCGGAGCTGCGCTTCCTCGTTCCTGGCCGGCCGGAGCTGACGGCCGCGCGGGTCGCCCTGGTCAGGGCGGTCGCCTTCGTCATCGCCTCCGGATTGCAGGTCTTCGGCGTGGAGCCGGTGGAGGAGATGCGCTGATGTCGAACGAAATCCGTCCGGAGGACATCCGCCGGATCGCCGCCGCCAAGGAGCGCGAGGTGCTGGGCGAGGAGGGCATCCGCCGCTTCGCCGACCCGACGCTCGACGTGGCGCGGGCCGGTGGCGTGCCGCGCGCGCCCTACGGCACACAGGGCCACGCGATGCCCCCGCCGGCGCCGCGCGCGCCGGCCGCCCGCGGTCCCTATGACCGCAACCCGCGCGCTGCCTTCGACCGGCCGGGGCCGGCGGCGGCGCCGCCGCCGGTCTTTCCGACCCAGCCGAATCCGGTCTACGAGCGCAGCGCGCCTCCGGCGCCGGCCGTGGACGAGCGCGCCGGGGCGGCGGACGAGGATCTCGGCATGCCGCCGGCCTACAGCGGCGCGGCCTATGGCCAGGACGAGGGCTACTATGACGAGGCCCCGCGCCGCCGCCGCCGGGCGCTGCCGATGGCGGTCGCCGCGGTGGCGCTGGTCGGCTTCGGCGCCCTGGTCTGGTACGCATACGACTGGGGTACCAGCGGCTCGGTGACCGGCGAGGCGCCGGTAATCAAGGCCGCCGCCGGTCCTGACAAGGTGAAGCCCGCCGACGAGGGCGGCATCCAGGTGCCGAACCAGGAGGCGACGGTGCTGAACCCCGGCGCCGCCAAGCCTGCCACCGAGGTGCTGATGCCGCCGCCGGAGGAACCGGTGACCCC
>JAKOWB010000002.1 GCA_029781795.1 Pseudomonadota bacterium
TCCAACAGCGCAGCGTTGGCGATCTCCCGGATCGCTCGAAGCGGGTGTGCCCGACCAACCCGGGCATCCAGGTCCACGTACGAGAACAGCGAACCAGACCTCTCATCAGACCCGCGCATCACGTCCCCCAAGACCATGCTCAAGGAACTGAATCATTCTCAATCACGCTTCGCCATGGACTATTTCAACAGCCTGCTAGGCGGTCAGCAAGACCGGCGCGTCGGCGGCCCAGCCGACCGGCACCCGGCTGCCTTGCCGCAGCGTCGAGTCGGTCGGCGCGGTGACCAGCAACGGCTTGTCCAGCGCCGGATGGCGCAGGTGGACGTGGCAGCGGTCGCCGAGATAGGCGACGGCTTCGACCGTCGCCTCCATGCGGTTCGGCATGGCCCCGGCGGCGCTGCCGAGCTTCAGCTTCTCCGGGCGCAGCGCCACCGTGACCTCGTTGCCGCTGGCAAGCCCCGCGGCGCCGCTCGCCTGCGCGGCGCCAAAGGCCTTCACGTCCAGCGACACGGCGTTGCCGTTCGCCTGCGTCACGCGCGCCGGCAGGAAGTTCATCTGGCAGATGAAGCCGGCCACCGTGATGCAGTTCGGCCGCTCGTAGAGCTCGCCGGGCGAGGCGACCTGCAGCACCTTGCCCAGGCTCATGACCGCGATGCGGTCGGACATGGTGAGTGCCTCTTCCTGGTCGTGCGTCACGAAGACGAAGGTGATGCCGACCGACTGCTGCAGCAGCCGCAGCTCGATCTGCATCTCCTCGCGCAGCTTCTTGTCCAGGGCCGAGAGCGGCTCGTCCAGCAGCAGCACCTTGGGGCGCTTGATCAGCGCGCGGGCCAGCGCAACGCGCTGCTTCTGCCCGCCCGAGAGCTGCGTTGCCTGGCGGTCGCCAAGGCCGGTCAGCTTCACCAGGTCGAGCGCCTCCTCGACCCGCTGGCGCAGGTCCTTGCGCGGCAGGCGCTGCTTGCGCAGGCCATAGGCGATGTTCGCCCTGACGTTGAGGTGGGGGAAGATGGCATAGCTCTGGAACACCATGTTGGTGGGCCTGAGGTGCGCCGGCTTGTCGATCAGCGGCTCGCCGTCCAGGTCGATCGCGCCCCTGGTCGGCTGCTCGAAGCCGGCCAGCATGCGCAGCAGGGTCGTCTTGCCACAGCCCGAGGGACCCAGCAGCGAGAAGAACTCGCCCTGCCGGATGTCGAGGCTGACCTGGTCGACGGCGGCGACGCTGCCGAACAGCTTGCTGACGTCCTTGATCGAGATGTAGTCGGCGCGTGCCATCAGCAGGGTCCCATCGTCTCTGGCCTCAGCCCTTGGCCGGTTCGGCCACGCCGCGGCGGCGGTACCACTCGGCGAAGGTGATCATGATGAACGAGGCCGCCAGGATGCAGGTGCCGAGCGCCAGCACCTGCGGCAGCTTCTGCGGAAAGCGCAGCTGGCCGAAGATGTAGAGCGGCAGCGTCGGCTCGGACGAGGAGAGGAAGAAGGCCAGCACGAACTCGTCGAACGAGGTGGTGAAGGAGATGAGGAAGCTGGAGACCACGCCGGGCAGCGCCAGCGGCAGGGTCACCCGCCAGAAGGTCATGAAGCGGTTCTCGCCGAGGTCGAGCGAGGCCTCCTCAAGGCTCTTGTCGAAGCCCTCCAGGCGGGCGATCAGCACCAGCATGGCGAAGGGCGTGCAGATCAGCACGTGCGCCGCGCCGACGGTCCACAGCGACAGCGAGGCGTCGAGGAACTGGCGCAGGATCACCAGCAGCGAGATGCCGAGGATGATCGAGGGGATGACCAGCGGCAGCAGGATGAAGCCGTTGAGGACGGCCTTGGCCCGCAGCTTGTAGCGGGTGAAGGACAGGGCCGCCAGCATGCCGAACATGGTGGAGACGATGGAAACGCAGACGCCGACCTTGACCGAGTTCATCAGCGCGCGACGGAGCTGATCGGCCTCGAACATCTGCTCGTACCACTTGAAGGTCAGCCCGCGAATCGGGAAGGCGACGTACTGCCCGTCGTTGATCGAGAAGAGCGGCAGCAGCAGGACCGGCACGTAGATGAAGACCAGGAAGAGCACGGCGTAGGTCAGCAGCGGCAGGCCACGCATCTTCATCGCGTCAGACCCTCGCCGAGAGCTTCTTGAGCACCTGGACGCCGCCCAGGAAGAGGCAGACGCAGGCGGTCACGATCAGCATCATCATCACCGAGACGGCGGCGCCCAGCGGCGCGTTGTTCACCTTGCCGAACAGCGTCTGGATGATGCTGCCGATCATCAGGCCGTCGGTGCCGCCGACCAGCGAGGGCGTCACGTAGTCGCCGACGGTCGGGATGAAGACCAGCAGGCCGGCCGATATCAGCCCCGGCAGCGACAGCGGGAAGGTGACGCGCCAGAAGCGGCGGAAGGGCCCGTCGCCCAGGTCGCCCGCCGCCTCCAGCAGCGCACGGTCGATCTTCTCCAGCGAGACGTAGATCGGCAGCACGGCGAAGGCGACCCAGGAGTGCGCCAGGGTGATGGTGACCGCCAGCTTGTTGTAGAGCAGGAAGGTCAAGGGCTCGTCGATCAGGCCCAGTGACTTGAGGCCGGTGTTGATCACGCTGTCGAAGCCGAGGATCAGCTTCCAGGAGAAGACCCGCAGGAGGTAGCTGGTCCAGAAGGGGACGGTGATCAGGATCAGCCAGATGATCTTGTGCCGGGTCACCCGGAAGGCCAGGAAATAGGCCATGGGATAGGCCATCAGCAGCACCACGACCGTCGCCGTCAGGCTCATCTCCAGCGAGCGCGCCGTCAGCGTCAGGTAGATCGGCTTTTCGCTGTAGTTGAAGAAGGTCTCGTAGTTCGCCAGCGTGAAGCCGGTGTCGATCGAGAAGCCCTTCTGCGTCCAGAAGGACAGCACCACGACGGCCGCGAGCGCGACGCCCATCAGCAGCAGGACGACCAGGAAGGTCGGCATGAGCAGCAAGGTGCCGCGCAAGCCGTCCGAGCGCTTCACGCGCCGCCAGAACCCCGTGCCTGAACTGCCCTGCCCCCCGGCGCTGGTCATGATGGACCGCTTCACCCGCCGTTGATTGTTGAACGAATGTTTAACAAGACGGTCGCCGCTTGGCAATCGCCAATTCCCTATGCTTCCCGGCTTTGTGCAGCCGCACAAGGGGAGAGTTGCCAAGTGCGGCATCGCTACGTCAGTCTTGAGGCGTTGCAAGAACGGCGGTCCAGCCGCGGTGAGACCCCTGCGTCTCCGGCCTCGGCATCCATGACTGGGCGCGCGCCGCGTATCACGAAGCCGAAGGGCTTCACAAAGCAGGCAACGCAAGGAGGCTTTGGAGCATGAAGCACAATAAGATCCGCGACGACATCGCGCTCGGGCGCATGACCCGGCGTGACCTGACCAAGATGATGGCGGCCGTCGGCCTGTCGTTCGCCATGATGCCGGTCGGCCGTCAGGCCCGCGCCGCGGCCGGCGACCTCACCTACTTCACCTGGTCGGGCTACGACCTGCCGGAATTCTTCCCCAGCTACGTCACCAAGGAAGGCGGCCCCCCGGGCACCGCGCTCTTCGCCGACGAGGAAGAGGCGCTGCAGAAGCTGCGCGCCGGCTTCCAGGCCGACGTGATCCACCCCTGCTCGGCCCGCACGCGCCGCTGGCGCCAGGCCGGCATCATCCAGCCCTTCGATACCAGCCGCCTCAGCAACTGGGGCGACCTGGTCGAGCCGCTCACCAAGATCAACGGCGCCAACGACGACGGCAAGCAGTGGTTCGCGCCGGTCGACTGGGGCAACACCTCGGTGATCTATCGCACCGACATCTTCGACCTGCAGGGCAAGGAAGAGTCCTGGACCATGCTGTGGGACGAGCGCTATGCCGGCCGTCTCTCCATCGGCGAGGACATCACCGACACCGGCGTGATCTGCGGCCTGCTGATCGGCGCCGAGAACCCCTATGACCTGTCGGACGCGCAGCTCGAAGAGGTGCGCGCGCTGCTGAAGAAGCAGAAGCCGCTGCTGCGCTTCTACTGGAGCGACACCACGGCGCTGGAGCAGGCCATGGCGTCGGGCGAGGTCGTCGCCTCCTCGGCCTGGAACTCCTCGGTCGTGGCGCTGCGCAATGCCGGCGTGCCGGTGGCCTATGCCAAGCCGAAGGAAGGCATCCTGGCCTGGTGCTGCGGCCTGGTGCTTTCGGCCACCACGCAGCACGCCGACCTCGCGCACGAGCTGATCGACGCGATCATCTCGCCCGAGGCGGGCATGTGGCTGATCACCGAGTACGGCTACGGCCACTCCAACAAGAAGGCGCTGGCCGGCGTCGACCCGGCGACGCTAGAGACCCTGGGCCTGCCGCAGGATCCGACCGAGATGTTCAACACCGCCGTGTTCTCGCGCGAGAACACGCGGCTCGAGCAGCTCCAGGCCATCCTGGAAGAGGTCAAGGCCGGCCTCTGATCGCTGTTGCGTGAAGGCGCGGGGCGCGGACGACACCGTCCGCGCCCCTTCGCTTTTGTCCCTTTGCGCCAGATGGCCTGTAAGCCGGGTTCTGTCCTCGGCCATCTTCTTGCGAAGAGAGCCGAGGGATGGCCATTCCTCTGGGACGTCCGTTGCCGGACGCCTCGCGCGACCGACCCGGGCGGCGGCGCCGAGACTCGCCCGGACCCTCGCGGGTCCCGCCGCCCCTACTTGGTCTTGCTCCCGGTGGGGTTTTCCCTGCCATCCCCGTTGCCGGGGACGCGGTGCGCTCTTACCGCACCCTTTCACCCTTACCGGCTGGTCTTGCGACGCACCGGCGGTTTGCTTTCTGTGGCACTGTCCCTGGGGTCGCCCCCGCCGGCCGTTAGCCGGCACCGTGTCTCCATGGAGCCCGGACTTTCCTCCACCGCCGCAAGGGCGGCAGCGGCCATCCGGCCATCTGGCGCGGAGCTGGAGCTAGGCTCCGGCCGGCGCCCTGTCAAGCCGCCGCAGCAGCCAGCGCCGCGCCGGCCGCTCGATCCGCAGGTGGACGCGCCAGGCCAGCAGCAGGCTGACGAGGCCGAGACCGACGGCCAGGGCCACCAGGGGAAAGCCGCTGCCCAGCGCCGGCACCTCGTGCAGCAGAACACCGCCGAGCGCCAGGACCGCCAGCCCGTGCACCATGTAGAGGGGATAGGAAAGCTCGCCGGCCCAGCGCGCCAGCCGCTCGGGACAGCCCGGCAAGGGGCGCAGCGAAGCGGCGGCGGTCATCGGAAGGAAGAGCAGGAAGACCGGCCAGTCCGATGCCGAGAGCAGCAGCAAGACCGGCAGCGCCAGGCCCGCCGCCCAGCCCAGCAGCACGACCCAACCCGGCGCGACGTCGCGCAGCAGCCGCTCGATCGCCAGTCCGCAGCCGAAGCCACTGCCGCCGTGAATCAACGGCATCCAATCCTCCGGGACGGTGCGGCCAAGGGGATCGTAGTCAGTGCCCCACCGCAGCCGCGCCAGGCAGAGCAGCAGCAGGCAGAGCAGCGCCAGCGCACGCCCGCCACGGCGGAATGGCAGGCCGAGCAGCGGCACCAGGAGATACAGCAGCCACTCCACGCTGATCGACCAGGCGGGCACGTTCAGCGTGTGGCCGAAGCGCCCCCAGCTCTGAATCAGCAGCAGGTGGCGCAGCACCTCGCCAGGCGGGTTCAGGGCCAGGAGTTCGGGCGGCGCGGCGCCGCGGCTCTGCAACAGGGCAATAAAGCCCAGCGTGCAGAACAGCAGCAGCAGATGCAGTGGATAGATCCTGGCCAGGCGGCTCAGCAGGAATTGCCTGTAGCGCGGGAAGCTCCAGCCCTGCGCGCCGGCATAGCGGCGGGCGATGATGTAGCCGCTCATGACGAAGAAAAGGTCGACGCCCAGCGGACCGCGGCGCAGCAGGTGCAGCAGCGGCCCGTCCTCGTCCTCCAGCGGCAGCAGGAAGACCAGGTGGAAGAGCAGGATCCAGAGCGCGGCCAGGCCGCGCAGCGCGTGCAGTCCCGGCAGGAATTCCCCGGCCGCCGTCTCGGTGAAACCGCCGCGTGACACTCAACGTCCCCTGTCCGACCCGGTCTGGCCGGCCAGCCAGCGGGCGATCGCTGCCGTCTCGCCGTCCAGCCGGCCGTCGACGCGGCCGCGGCGGAAATGGCGCTGCACGGCGGCCACCACGGCGGCGAAATCCTCCTCCAGGTAGCCATAGCCGAAGGCGGCAAGGTCCGCCCTCGCCTGCGCCTCGTCCGGCACCAGCAGGGGCAGCGGCGGCGGCCAGAGGCCGATGCCGGCGGCGGCCAGCGCCGGCCAGGGGAAGCGTTCGCCCGGGTCCTGCTTGCGCAGCGGCGCGACGTCGCTGTGGCCCAGCACGCGCCTCGCCGGGATGCGGTGCCGGCGGATCAGGTCGAGGCAGAGTTCGATCACCGCCTCGATCTGCTCGGGCGGGAAGTCGCGATAGCCGAACTCGTGCCCCGGGTTGACGATCTCGACGCCGATCGAGCGCGCATTGACATCGCTCTCGCCGGCCCAGTGGGAGCGCCCGGCGTGCCAGGCGCGGCGCTCGTCCGGCACCAGGCGCCAGACGCGGCCGTCCTCCTCCACGAGGTAGTGCGCGCTGACCTCCGCCGCGGGGTCGCAGAGGCGCTCCAGCGCCGCCGTCGCGCTGGTCATGCCGGTGTAGTGCAGCACCAGCAGGTCGAGCGGCCGGCCGCGCCGGTCGTTGTGGTTCGGCGAGGCGCGCTCGTCAATCCGCACGGGCACCCTCCCGCCGCGCCACCCAGAGCAGCAGCGGCAGCGTCAGGAACAGCAGCAGCGCGTGCGCCTGGCCCAGCGGCTTCAGGAAGTAGCCGAGCAGCGCCGCCACGCCGCCCAGCAGCAGCAGCAGGCGCAGCGGGAAGGCCAACGTGGTCTCGGGCGGGATGGCCCAGGCGAAGCCGATGCCGGCGATGGCCCCGCCCAGGCGCTTCAGCTGCGCCGCGCCCAGCAGCAGGCCGACCGCGGGGTTGTCCCAGGCCGTGCCCTCCAGCGCCGCCCAGGCGGCGGCCAGGGTCACGCCGTTCTCTACCAGGTCG
Organism: Pseudomonadota bacterium; assembly: GCA_029781795.1. Taxonomy (GTDB): domain Bacteria; phylum Pseudomonadota; class Alphaproteobacteria; order Kiloniellales; family JACOMY01; genus JAKOWB01. The sequence continues at coordinate 7,009 of JAKOWB010000002.1, forward strand.
GCGCCGGCCTTCAGCCAGCCGCCGGCGGCCGCGATGCCGGCCACCGGCCCGCCGAGCGCGCGACGCAGCGCCAGGTAGAGCGCGAGGTAGGCCAGCGCGAAGAGGCTGTCCATCACGAAGTAGGCAACAGCCCAACCCGGGTGCGCGTTGACGGCGGCCACCACCGCGACCTTGTCGGCGGCGCGCTCGGCGGCCTGCAGCGTCGCGACGCTGACGCCGGCCGGCGCGACTTGCAGCAGCAGGCCCAGCGCCAGCATCCACAGCAGGCAGACGGCGGCGGCGGCGCAGACGCGCCGCCAGGCCCGGGCCAGGTCGCGGTCAGACGCGTTCGGCACCGGGCTCCACCAGGCGCGGGCGGCGGATCAGGATGATGGCGACGCCGGCAACCGTGACCAGGCCGCCGATCGCCAGGCTCCAGGTCAAGGGCTCGCCCAGGATCAGGCCGCCGGAGAGCAGCGCGATAGGCGGCATGAGCAGCATGAAGGGCATGGCCTGGTTCACGTCGTAGATCTTCAGCAAGCGGTACCAGGTACCATAGCCCACCACGACGATAAGCACCGAGTTGTAGAAGAGGGCGAAGACCGCCTGCCAGCTCATGCCGGCGATGGCCTGCCACTGTCCCTGCTCCAGCAGCAGCGAGGCGGCGAGCAGTTGCGGCACCGCCAGCAGCGCCACCCAGCCGTTGATGCTGGCGGCCGGCGCCCGCCCGCCCATCAGCTTGATCTGCACCGCCGAGATCGCCCAGAAGAGGCCGGCCAGGGCGGCCAGCAGGTCCGACCACCAGGGCGATTCGAACGACGGCTTGCCCAGCACCACGCCGGCGCCGGCGAAGGCCAGCGCCATGCCGAGCGCCCGGCGCCAGCCCAGCCGGTCGCCGAGGAAGAGCGCGGCCAGCAACGCGGCGAAGGGCACCTGCAGCTGCGCCAGCAGCGCCGTGGTGCCGGCCGGCGTGCGAACCAGCGCGACGAACATGCAGGAGAAGTGCAGCAGGCCGAGCGTGGTGGAGATCAGCAGGATCTGCCGCCAGTGACCCTTGGGGCGCGGCACGAAGGGCACCAGGATGAGCGCCACCAGCGCGAAGCGCATGCCGACGAAGAGCAGCGGCGGAATCTCGCGCACGCCGAGCTTGGTGACGATGAAGCTGAAGCCCCAGATCGTGACGGTGCCGAGAAACAGCGCCAGGTGCAGCGGGCGGATGGACAGGTGCAACGAGCTCTCCTCGCCCCACCTCCTAGGCGCGGCGCGGCAGCAACGCACGCGCGACCTTGCCATGGCCGCATGTGGCGCCCGCATGGGCCGTCAGCGGATTTGCCCGGTCCCTGTGCAACGGTGCGATGGCGCGGGGCAGGCCAATCCGCCCTGCCCGCCGCGCCAGGTCAGTGCAGCATCCCCAGCGCCTGCTTGTAGAGGTCGAGCAGCGTCTCCTGCTCCTGCCGGTCGTCGCCGTCCATCTTCCTGAGGCGGATCACCTGGCGCATGATCTTGGTGTCGAAGCCGGAGCCCTTGGCCTCGGCATAGACCTCCTTGATGTCGTCGCCGAGCGCCTTCTTCTCCTCCTCCAGGCGCTCGATGCGCTCGACCAGGCTGCGCAGGCGGTCGGCGGCGATGCCGGCGGCCTCGACCTTGGCGGCGCTCTTGGCGTCCAGCCCGGCGCCTGCCTGCTCGGCCACGGCGCGGCCCCTGCCCTGCTTGTTGCGCTGCTGCGCCATGCTGCTCTCCCTCGCGGAACGGATGCTGTCGAACCGGGGACGCTAGTCGCCGGGCCCGGCGCGCCGCAACGGGCGCAGGCTGTGGATAGCTTGGAAAACGGGGGTGGCGCGGCTCAGTGCTTGTGCGGCTGGGCCTTGGCGAAGGCGGCCTGCTGCTCGGGGCTCGCCTCCTTCTGGTGCTTGGCCTTCCACTCGGCATAGGGCATGCCGTAAACCGCCTCGCGCCCCTGGTCCTTGCTCATCTCCAGGCCCTTGGCCACGGCCGCCTCGGCGTACCAGTTGCCCAGGCAGTTGCGGCAGAAGCCGGCCAGGTTCATCAGGTCGATGTTCTGCACGTCCGTACGCTGGCGCAGATGCTCGACCAGGCGGCGAAAGGCGGCAGCTTCCAGTTCGGTGCGGGTCTTGTCATCCATGACGGCTCTCCTGCGGGTTCCCTCCTAGTTAGGCCGCGCCGGCTGCGGTCGCAAGCGCAGGCCACTTGGCCGACGCGATGCGACGGGCGATAAGTATGGGGGGGGACAAGGGGGAGTTGCAGGCCTTTGGCGACGGAGAGCGGCGTGGCGCGGTGGCTGCCCTGGATCGTCGGCCTGGCCTTCGCGCTGGTCTTCGTCCCCCTCGGCTACCTGGACGGCACCGCGCCGCTGCTCGTGCGCCCGCAGGCGGACTTCCTGCAGCACCAGGCCGGCGTCCTGGCCTACCTGCACGACGGCTGGCACTGGCCACCCTTCCACACCAGGCTGCTGATGGCGCCGGACGGCACGGCGCTGATCTTCGTCGACGCCCTGCCGGGTCCCAGCTTTCTCGCCAAGCTGGTGCTGACGCTGACCGGGCTGGAGATTCCCGTGCTCGGCTGGTGGATCTTCGCGCTCTACCTGCTGCAGCCGGTCGCCATGGCACGGCTGCTGCGCGCGCTGGGTGTCACCGCCTGGCTGCCGCTGCTGGCCGGCAGCCTGGTCTCGCTCGCCTGCTCCTGGTTCCTCTGGCGTTTCGGGCATACGGCGCTCAACGGCCATTTCCTGCTGCTCTTCGGCCTGGCCTACGCTGTCGAGGCCGGCCGCGCCGCGGACCCGTCGCGCTGGCTGCTTAGGCTCGGGCTGCTGACGCTCGCCTGCCTCTTCGTGCACGCCTACCTCTTCGCCATGAGCGCCGGCCTGCTGGTAGTCCTGCTGGCCGGCCTGGTGCTGCAGCGGCGCCTGGCCTGGTGGCGCGGCCTTGCCGCCCTCGGCGCCTGGCTGGCGCTGGCCGGCGGCAGCATGGCGCTGCTCGGTTACTTCGAGTTCAGCGAGCCGCTGTGGGGCTATCAGCGCTACTCGATGAATCTGCTGTCACCCTTCGTGCCGCAGATGAGCGGCCTCTGGCCCGACTTCGGCCGGATGCTGCTGTCCGGCGAGCGGCGCATGGGCGACTGGGAGGTGATCAAGCAGCTCCGCCCCTACGGGCCGCTCGGCGACGTGATCGATGCCACCGGCGGCCAGTACGAGGGCTATGCCTGGCTGGGCTTCGGGCTCTGGCCGCTGCTGCTGCTGGCGCTGCTGCTCAACCGCCGCGTCCTGCCGCGGCTGCTGGCGCGGCACTGGCCGCTGCTGCTGGCCTGCCTCGGCATGGCCTTCTTCGCTCTGGGGCCGGTCGTGTGGCTGGCCTACGGGCCCTGGTTCAAGGTCGACTTCGTGCCCGAGGCACTGACCGCCTTCCGCTCCTGCGGCCGCTTCGTCTGGCCGCTGGTCTATCTCGCCGCGGCGCTGGCCGTGGCCGGCGTCGGCCGGCACGCGGACAGGCGCTGGGTCGCCGCTGCGCTGGCGCTGCTGACACTGGTGCAGGTCGCGGACATGCGCCTCTGGTACGACCGCCTTTGGCGGGCGCTGCGCGCCGATCGCGACGAGGCCTTCCCGGCCGCGGTCTGGGAGCCGCTGATCGCGGCCCATGGCGCGGTGCTGATCGAGCCGCCGATGCAGTGCCCCGGCAACCCCTTCAACCCGACGCTGCAGCTCATCGTCGAGGCCGCGCGGGTCGGCCGCTCCACCGACTCCATGTACCTTGCCCGCAAGCAAGTCCATCCCTGCATCCCCCACGCCCTGGCCCTGCCGAGCCTGCATCCGGCGCCGGATGCCCTGCTGCTGGTGCTCGGCCCCTGGACAGAGTTCCAACGCGCCCGGATGCCGGCCGAGGTGCAGGCGACCTGCCGCGCCATTCCGCTGGGCCTTGCCTGCTCGGCGCTCTGGGACCGCCTCGCGGCGGAGGGGCTGACCCTGCCCTGACGTTGCGCCGCCGCGCCGCTTGCGGCAGCTTGACGCTTGGCCTGCAAACAGTTTGGGGGGACTCGATGCAGCGCGGCGCCGGCTGGAGTCACCTGCTGCCCTGGCTGCTGGGCCTCGCCTACCTGCTGGCGATCGCGCCGCTCGGCCTGCTCGACGGCACGGCCGGGCCCTTGCTGCTGCCGCGCGGCGACCTGAACCAGTACCAGGGCGTGATCGACAGCTTCCTGGCCGAACCCTGGCAGTGGCCGCCCTTTCACGTCACCCGGCCGGCCTGGCCGGAGGGAATCTCGCTGTTCCAGGCCGACGGCCTGCCGCTGGTCGCTCTGGTCGGCAAGATCTGGCAGGACCTCACCGGAGACACGCCCGCCGTACTGGGCCTCTGGATCGCCGCCAGCTACCTGTTGCAGCCGGTGGCCGCCGCCTACCTGGTGCGCGTGCTGGGCGCGCGCGGCTGGATTGCCGCGCTGGCGGCGGGCGTCATGGCGCTGTCGCTGCCGGCCTTCCACTTCCGCTTCGGCCATGCCGCCCTGCAGGCGCAGTGGCAGCTTCTGCTGGCCCTGGCCCTGGCGCTGGGCAGCAGCGATCCCCTCCGCGGCGGACGCCGCCTGCTGCTGCTGGCGCTGCTGGCCTGGGCCGCGCTCTGGATCAACGCCTATGTCTTCGTCATGGCGGCGGTGCTGCTGGCCGGCGCCTGGCTCGACCGGCTGTGGGCGGCGGAGCGGCGCCGTCGGCTGCTGGCCGGCGCGGTGCTCTGGCTGCTCGGCGCGGCGCTGCTGTTCCAGGCCACCGGCTATGGCCAGGGCGGCGACTTCAGCGCCGGCTTCCAGCGCTTCTCGATGAACCTGATTTCGCCGGTGGTGCCGCAGGTCAGTGGCCTCCTGCCCGGCTTCGCCGACTGGACGGTGAACGACGCGGACTATCGCACCAAGGCGCTGGATGACCCCGAGACCTTCGGCAATCCGCACGAAGCGCTGGCCGACATGATCGACGCCACCGGCGGCCAGTACGAGGGCTACAACTGGCTGGGCTTCGGCCTGCTGCTGCTGGCGCTGCTGGCGCTGGCCCGGCCGCGCCGGCTGGCGCCGCTGCTCGCCGGACGCGGCGCGATCGTCCTGGCCTGCGTCGCGCTGGCGCTGGTTGCCCTGTCGAACCGGGTCTGGCTGGCCTATGGCCTGTGGTTCGAGCTGCCGGCGCCGCCGAAAATCATCGGCGAGTTTCGTTCCTGCGGGCGCTTCTTCTGGCCACTGGCCTATCTGTTGCTGGGCCTGGGCATCGCCGCCGCCGCGGCGCGCCCGCGCCGGGTGGCCACACTGCTGCTCGGCCTCGGCCTGCTGCTGCAGGCGGCCGATGCCTGGCCCTGGCACCTGCGCACCTGGCGACAGCTGCACGACCCGGGGCAGTTCGCCCTCGATGTCGCGGTCTGGCAGCCGCTGGTCGCGGCACACCGACAGGTCGTGATCCTGCCGCCGCTCGGCTGCAAGGCGCGCTTTCCGGGTGTCGGCCAGGAACTGGCCTATCTCGCCGTCGAGAGCGGCAGGACGTCCAACAGCTACTATCTCGCCCGGCCGCATCGCGACGACTGCGAGAGTGAGCCGCGGGAGCGCCTGGCGGCGCCACCAGAACCTGGCCTGCTCTACTACTTCCGCCCACCGCTGGACGCCGATCCGGCTGCGATCGAGGCCGCCTGGCCCGCCGCCTGCCGCGCCTTCGCGCAGGGCACGGTCTGCAGCGGCGACAGCGCCGCCCTCGACGCGGCGGGCCTTGCGGCATTACCCTCGGGGAAAGCGCCGCAGTAGGGACAAGGCAGCATGGATTCTCTTGGCAGCAAGCGCGCCGAACACATCACCGCCGAGGACGCGGCCCGGCTGGTGAAGAGCGGCAGCTGGGTGGACTACGGTTTCGGCGTCGGCCAGCCCGAGGCCTTCGACCGCGCCCTGGCGGCGCGCAAGGACGAGCTGGAGCAGGTGAAGATCCGCGCCGCCCTGTCGCTGCGCGCCCGTGCGGTGATCGAGGCCGACCGCGAGGGCAAGCACTTCCAGTGGTTCAACTGGCATTTCTCGGGCTACGACCGGCGGCAGCATGACGCCGGCCTGGCCAACTACATCCCGATGAACTTCGGCGAGGCGCCCGACTTCTACCGCCGCAACCTCGACCCGGTCGACATCGCCATCTTCAAGTGCTGCCCCAAGGACGCGCGCGGATTCTACAACTTCAGCGGCGCCTGCACCTATCACGCGGCAGTGCTGGAGAAGGCACGGCTGGTGATCGTCGAGGTCGACGAGAACCTGCCCTACTGCCACGGACCCGTGGGCAACGGCCTCGACAACGGCGTGCATGAGAGCCGTGTCGACTTCGTGATCCAGGGCGAGAATCCCGGCGCGCCAGAGATCAACAACCCGCCGCCGACCGAGATCGACCGTACCATCGCCAGCTACATCGCCGCCGAGGTCGAGGACGGCGCCTGCCTGCAGATCGGCATCGGCGCCATGCCGAACGCGGTCTGCACCACGCTGAAGGACGCCGGGGTCAAGGACCTCGGCATCCACACCGAGATGATGGTCGACGGCATCATCGACCTCTACGAGGCCGGCCTCGTCACCAATGCGCGCAAGCGGCTCAATCCCGGCGTCATGGTCTATACCTTCGCCGCCGGCTCGAAGCGCCAGTACCAGTTCCTGCACAACAACAAGGCGCTGGAGACCTGGCCCGTCGACTACACCAACCTGCCGCACAACATCATGCAGAACGACAAGGCGGTGTCGGTGAACAACACGACGCAGATGGACCTGCAGGGGCAGGCCGCGTCGGAGACCGACGGTCACCGCCACATCAGCGGCACCGGCGGGCAGCTGCAGTTCGTGCGTGGCGCCTATGCCTCGAAGGGCGGCAAGTCCTTCATGTGCTTCTCCTCGACCTACGACAAGGGCAAGGACGGGCGGAAGCGCAGCCGCATCGTGCTGGGCCTCACCGCCGGCAACGTGGTCACCACGCCGCGCACCGACACGATGTATGTCGTCACCGAGTACGGCATCGTGAACCTGAAGGGCAAGTCGGTGGCCGAGCGCGCCAAGGCCCTCATTTCCATCGCCCACCCCGACTTCCGCGAGGAACTCTCGCGCGAGGCCCGGGCGAAGAACCTGGTGCCGAAGCACTTCCTCTAGGAGGCTAGCCCTCCCAGCGCTTCAGCAGCCCTTCGTCGGCCAGGCGCGCCGCCAGGATCGGCGCCAGGATGTCGGCCCACTTCACGGCCCCCTTGTGGGTGTCGATCAGGTCCTGGCGGATCTCGATCAGCACGTTGGGCAGGCCGGCGGCGTCGGCGTGGGTGTGCGTCGTGTAGCCGTGGTGGTCGCGGCCCGAATAGGGCTCGTTGTCGCCGACCGGCACGCCCTCAGCCGCCAGCGCCTGCATCATCGGCACTGCGATGCGGCCATCCTGGTTCCACAGGATGCCGATTTCCCACGGTCGCACGAAGCCCGCCATGACCGGCGTGAAGGAGTGGACCGAGATCAGCGGCGTCACCCGCCCGGCCGCGGCGCGGCGCGCCAGCTCGCCGGTCAGCACCTCGTGGTAGGGCCGGAAGAAGGTCGCCAGCCGATCCTCGCGCGCGGCGGGGGTGAGGCCGCGGTTGGCCGGCACCGGCACCGCGTCGCTCACCTGCGGCATGGAGCTGGGGTCGGCCGGATCGCGGTTGGGATCGACGATGAGGCGCGAGAAGTGCGACAGCACCGCCGTCGCCTCCAGCCGCTCCGCCAGGCGCGCCGTCACTTCGGCCGCGCCGATGTCCCAGGCGATGTGGCGCGCGAGCTCGGCGTCGGTCAGGCCGAGCCTGGCCAGGCTGCGCGGGATGAAGTTGGCGGCGTGGTCGCAGACCAGCAGGAAGGGCGAGGGCGCGCCGGGATTGAGCACGCGGACGGGGCCGGGCTCGTCCGGCGCCAGCAGCGACGTGGGGGGCGGAGTCGGGGCGGACATGGCCCGGGGACTATAGTGGGGCGCCTCTTGCCTCTCCAGGGCCGCCCGGCCATCCTCCGCCCCGCCCCTCCATCCGAGCCCGAGCCATGTCCGAGATCCGCCCCAACACCTTCTTCTGCGTCGACGGCCACACCTGCGGCAATCCGGTGCGCCTGGTGGCCGGCGGCGGGCCGGCGCTCCAGGGCAACTCCATGAGCGAGCGCCGGCAGGACTTCCTCAAGCGCTACGACTGGATCCGCACCGGCCTGATGTTCGAGCCGCGCGGCCACGACATGATGTCGGGCGCCATCCTCTATCCGCCGACGCGGCCCGACTGCGACGTCGGCGTGCTCTACATCGAGACCTCGGGCTGCCTGCCGATGTGCGGCCACGGCACCATCGGCACGGTCACCTTCGCGGTCGAGCGCGGCCTGGTGCAGCCCAGGGAGGACGGCGTCCTCAACCTGGAAACGCCGGCCGGCAAGGTGGTGGCGCGCTATCGCCGCGAAGGCAACTTCGTCGAGGCCGTGCGCCTGACCAACGTCGGCAGCTACCTGGCGCTGGAGGGCGTGACGGTGGACTGCCCCGGCGTCGGCCCGCTGACCTTCGACATCGCCTATGGCGGCAACTACTACGCCATCCTGGAGCCGCAGGCGAACTACCGCGACCTGGAGGATCTCTCGGCCGGCGACATCCTGCGCCTCTCGCCGATCCTGCGCCGCCTCTTGAACGAGAAGGTGACGCCGGTGCATCCGGAGAACGAGACCATCCGCGGCGTCAGCCATATCCTCTGGACCGGCCAGCCGAAGCATCCGGAGGCGCAGGCGCGCAACGCCGTCTTCTACGGCGACAAGGCGATCGACCGCAGCCCCTGCGGCACCGGCACCTCGGCCCGCATGGCGCAGCTCCACGCGCGGGGCAAGCTCAAGGTCGGCGACGACTTCGTGCACGAATCCATCATCGGCTCGCTGTTCCGCGGCCGGGTCGAGGCCGAGACCCGGGTCGGCAACTACCAGGGCATGATTCCCTCGATCGAGGGCTGGGCCCGCATGACCGGCCTCAACACCATCTTCCTCGACGAGCGCGACCCCTACGTGAAGGGCTTCCAGGTGGTGTGAGCCGGCGCCTAGGGCTGCGCCGCCGGCGGGGGGATGACGCGGGCGCGGCGGCGCAGGCCGTCGCCGGCCTGCAGCAGCACGGCGGCGAAGAGCACCAGGCCGCCCCAGAGGGCGAAGGCCGTGGGCTCCTCGCCGAAGGCCAGCCAGACCCAGAGGGGACCGAAGATGATCTCGGTCTGCGCCAGGACCAGCGCCTCGGCCGAGGGGATCAGGCGGCTGCCGAAGTTGAAGAAGATGAAGCCGAAGCCGAGGTGCAGCCAGCCCATGGCGAAGCAGAGACCGACGTCGCCGAGGCTGAGCAGCGGGTCGAAGCCGCCGGCGAGACTCATGCCCAGCGACAGCGCCATGCCGATCAGGCCGCCTATCATCACCAGGGGCGCGGTGTCGCGCGCGCCGATGGCGCGGTTGAACACGGTGTAGCCGGCGAAGCAGACCGAGCTGCCGAGCGCCAGCAGGTTGCCGAAAAAGCCGCCGCTCTCCAGGCTGTCCCACACCATCACGGCGATGCCGGCGACCGCCAGGAGCATGGCGATCCAGGTGACGGGCCTGACCGGCTCTCGCCGCAAGACCCAGGCCAGGCCGGCGGCCAGCAGCGGCTGGATCGAGAGCATGACCAGCGCGTTGAAGACCGTGGTGTAGCTGAGCGCGAAGATGAAGAAGAGCGAGGCCCCGGCGAAGAGCAGCCCGCCGGCCGGCGCGCGCCAGCCGAGCTCGGACCAGAAGGCGAAGAGCCGGCCGCGCCGCTTAAGCAGGATGTAGAACGCGAAGAACAGCGCCACCGCGCCGAAGCGCCAGGTGAGAATCGGCCAGACCGCGCTCGACTCCAGCAGGCGGAAGAAGAGCCCGCCGGCCGACCAGCAGAGGCCGGCCAGGATCACCGCGCCGGCGCCCAGCAGGTGCCCGCCGGCGGGCGCCGCCGCGGCGGCGCGGGCCGTGGCGCTCATGGCGGCCCCCTCATGGCGGAACCGGCGGCAGGCTGAGCGGCCGGCGGCGGCCACGGAGGCCCCAGGCGCCCTGCAGCACCATGGCGCCCAGCAGGATCAGGCCGCCGAGCAGGCCGAGGTCGCTCGGCCGCTCGCCGAACAGCAGCCAGGTCCAGAGCGGACCCAGCACCACCTCGAGCAGCGAGAGCAGCATGGCCTCGGCCGCTGCCAGGCGCGGCGAGCCCAGGGTGAAGAGGATGAGCGCGAGGCCGAGCTGCACCACGCCGAGGGTCACGGCATAGGCCGTGTCGAGCGGCGACAGCAGCACGCCGGTCCCCTGCCCCCAGGCCACCAGCAGCGCGACCGTCATGCCGATGAGGCCGCCGGCGACCAGCGCCGCGTTCGAATCGACCGGCCGGCCGTTCAGCCGTGCGCCGCGCAGCACCACGGCGAAGGCGGCGAACCAGGCGCCGCCGCCGAAGCCGGCAAGGTTGCCCCAGAACTGCCCGCTGGCGAGGCCGTCGCCCACCATCAGGCCGATGCCGACCAGCGCCAGGCCCATGGCGATCCAGGTCACCAGCAAAACGCGCTCGCCGAGGAACAGGCGCCCCAGCAGCGCGCCGACCAGCGGCGCGCAGGCCACCATGAAGAGCGTGTTGGCCACCGTGGTCAGCTTCAGCGCCAGGATGTAGCAGATGAAGGCGGTGGCGATGCAGCCGGCCGCCGCGAGACCGCGCCAGCCGAAGTCGCCGAACGCGGCGCGCGGGCGCCAGCCGCCCCGTGCCAGGGCGAAGAGGCCGACGATCAGCACCATGCCGCCGGCGCGGTAGAACAGCACCTGCCACGCGCTCGCGTCCTCGATGGCGCGGAACAGCGGCCCGCCGCAGGAGGCGACGAAGCCGCAGCCCAGCACCAGCAGCGCGCCGCTGAGATGCCCGGGCTCGGCCTGCCGGCGGGCGATGGCCGCCTCGCTCATGTCACCAGGCCCGGCGGCGCGCGGCGGCGGCGCATGCCGCTAGCCGCCTGCAGGATCATGGCGCCCAGCAGGATCAGGCCGCCGACCAGGCCGAGGCGGCTCGGCTCCTCGCCGAAGATCAGCCAGGTCCAGGTCGGCGAGAGCACCACCTCGAGCAGCGCCAGCAAGGTCGCCTCGGCGGCGGTCAGGTGGCGCGCGCCGCTGGTGAAGAGGATGAAGCCGAGGCCCACCTGGAACACGCCGAAGGCCAGGGAATAGAGCAGGTCCGGCGTCGAGAGCGCGAGGCCCGTGCCCTCCGCCATCGCCGTGGTGCCGCTGACCAGCACGCCGATCAGCGCGCCGGCCGAGAGCACCACGCTCATCTCCAGCTTGCGGCCGATCAGCTCGGCCCGGCGGTAGGTGACGTTGAAGAGCGCGAAGGAGGCGGCCGAGCCGAAGGCGGCGAGGTTGCCCAGCGGCGAGCCGCTGGCGAAGCCGTCCCACAGCATCACCGCGAGGCCGACGGCGGCGAGGCCGAGCGCCAGCCAGGTGGCGCGGCGCACCGATTCCTTCAGCAGCAGGCCGCCCAGCACGGCGGCGACGAGGGGGCTGACCGCCACCATGAACAGCGTGTTGGCGACCGTGGTGTGCTCCAGCGCCACGATGGAGAGCGAGAAGGCGCCGGCGACGAAGAGGCCGCAGAGCCAGCCGAGCCAGCCGAAGCCGGCCAGCGCGCGCCTGAGATCGACACGCTGCACCGCGAGGCCGTAGAGCAGGATCACCAGCAGCATCGCGCCGGAGCGCCAGAAGAGAATCTGCCAGGGCGTCGCCTGCTCGATGGCGCGCATCAGCGGGCCGCCGCTCGACCAGACCGTGGCGGCCAGCAGCACCAGCAGCACGCCCTTGAGGCGCAGCGGATCCAATCCCGGCCTGGCGGCCACGGCACTCATCGGGGCATCTCCCTTCGGCCTCGTGCGGTAACACGGTCCGGCGGTCCGATGCCATGCACAGCCGCGCCGGGGCCGGGCTGCCCCGGCGGCATGGCGGCGCGGGCTTGACCCAGCCAAAGGGCCCTGACTGACTGGGGGCAAGATGAGCGTCGCCGCGCCCGCCGCCCCGGCCATCCCGACCTGGCGTCCCTGGCTCATGTGGGCCCTGGGGGCGCTCTGCTTCTTCTACGGCTTCTTCCAGCGCTTCGCGCCCAGCGTCATGGGCGACCAGCTGCAGCGAGAGCTGGGGCTCGACGGGCTCTCGGTCGGCAATCTCTCGGCCAGCTACTTCTACACCTATGCCGCCATGCAGATTCCCATCGGGCTGCTGGTGGACCGCTTCGGCCCGCGGCGGCTGATGACCCTGGGCATCCTGATCTGCGCCGCCGCCACGGTCGGCTTCGCCACGGTGCACGAGGTCCCGCTCGCCTATGCCTGCCGGCTGCTGGTCGGTTTCGGCGCCGGCTTCGCCTTCGTCTCGGGCATGACCCTGGCGGCGCGCTGGTTCAGCCCGCGCCGCTTCGCCCAGGTGGTGGGCCTGACCATGATGGCCGGCATGGCCGGCGGCGCCGTGGCGCAGGGACCGCTGGGCGCCGCGGTCGACGCCTTCGGCTGGCGCGAGAGCCTGGTCGCCTCGGCCCTGCCAGGGCTGGCGCTGGCCGCCGCGGTCTGGCTGCTGGTGCGCGACCGCCCGCCCGGCCTGGCGGGGCACGCGCCGGCGGCCGGCGGCGCGCGTGCCCTGTGGCAGGCGCTGAAGCGCGTGGCCGGCCGTCGGCAGAACCTGGTCGTCTGCTTCATCGGCGCCGCCATGTCGGCGCCCATGCTGGCCTTCGCCGGCTTCTGGGGCGTCGCCTGGCTGATGCAGACGCACGGCTTCACCCGGCCGCAGGCCGGCACCATGACCTCGCTGCTGCTGCTCGGCTGGGCGCTGGGCTCGCCCGGCGGGGGCTGGCTCTCCGACCGCCTGGGGCGGCGCAAGGCGGTGCTGCAGGGCGGCTGCCTGGTGACCCTGGCGACGATGATCCCGCTGCTCTATCTCGCTCTGCCCGACTGGCTGCTGGCGGTGCTCTTCTTCCTGACCGGCGCGGGTGCCGGGACCATGGTGGTGGGCTTCGCCATGGCGCGCTTCTACAACCCGATGGAGGAGACCGGCGCGGCGCTCGGCCTGGTCAATGGCGCGGTGACCGCCACGGGGGCGATCTTCCAGCCCTTCATCGGCTTCCTGCTCGACCTCGGCTGGGACGGCGCGGCGGACCAGGGGGCGCGGCTCTACAGCCCCGCCACCTTCGGGTGGGCCTTCTCCTGCCTGATCGGATTCCTGGTGCTGGCGCTGCTCTTGAGCCTCTTGCTCAAGGAACCGCGCCCGGCGACAAGTGGGCCATGAGCCGCCCTGCCGATCCCCGCCACCTGCTGCGCCAGCTGTTCGACGCCGCGCTCGCCGTCGCCCAGCCGGCCAAGGTCGTGCCGCACTTCCTGCCCAAGGCCCCACCGCGGGGGCGCCTGATCGTGCTGGGCGCCGGCAAGGCCTCGGCCGCCATGGCGGCGGCGGTGGAGGCGGCCTGGAGCGGCCCGCTGGAGGGCCTGGTGGTCACGCGCTACGGCCATGGCGTGCCCTGCCGGCGGATCGAGATCGTCGAGGCGGCGCATCCCGTGCCGGACGCCGCCGGGCGCGACGCTGCCCGCCGCATGCTGGAAATCGCCAAGGGCGCCCGGGCCGACGACCTGGTGCTCTGCCTCGTCTCCGGCGGCGGCTCGGCGCTGCTGACCCTGCCGGCCGCGGGCCTGACGCTGGAGGACAAGCAGGCGGTGAACAAGGCGCTGCTGGCCTGTGGTGCGGCCATCGACGAGATGAACTGCCTGCGCAAGCACCTCTCGGCCATCAAGGGCGGGCGCCTCGCCGCCGCCGCGCACCCGGCGCAGGTGGTGACCCTGGTGATCAGCGACGTGCCGGGGGACGATCCGGCCATCATCGCCTCCGGCCCGACGGTGCCGGACCCGACGACGGTGGAGGACGCGCGCCGCGTCATCGCCCGCTATGGCATCACCCCGCCGGCCGCCGTGGCGCGCTACCTGGAGAGCGGCCACGACGAGACGCCGAAACCGGGCGACCCGCGCCTCGCCGGCAGCCAGGTCCACCTGATCGCCCGCCCGCAGGCTTCGCTGGAAGCCGCCGCGGCCGCCGCCAGGGCCGCCGGGGTCACCCCGGTCATCCTGGGCGACGCCATCGAGGGCGAGGCGCGCGAGGTCGCCAAGGTCATGGCCGGCATCGCCCTGCAGGTGCGCCGCCACGGCCAGCCGGCCGCCGCGCCCTGCGTGCTGCTGTCGGGCGGCGAGACCACGGTGACGCTGAAGGGCAAGGGGCGCGGCGGACGCAATGCCGAGTTCCTGCTGGCCCTCGGCGTCGCCCTCCACGGCGCGCCCGGCATCTGGGGCCTCGCCGCCGATACCGACGGCATCGACGGCAGCGAAGACAACGCCGGTGCCCTGCTGACGCCCGACAGCCTGGCGCGGGCCCACGCCGCCGGGCGCAGCGGCGCCGCCGACCTCGCCGACAACGACGCCTACGGCTTCTTCCAGGCCATCGGCGACCTGCTGGTCACCGGCCCGACCCTGACCAACGTCAACGACTTCCGCGCGGTGCTGGTGCTGTGAACCCACCGAACCCCTCACCTCCTCCCTCTCCCGCCCAAAGCGGGAGAGGGGGCAGAAGGCCTCAAGATCCAGCCAAGAGCACCCCCTCTCCCGCTTCTGGCGGGAGAGGGTAGGGTGAGGGCGGTCGGTCTTTTCAACTTCTAGCCACCGCATCGTCACTGCAAAGCGGCTACACTCCCCCCATGCGACGCGACCGCAAAGCCAAGATCCTCGCCACGCTCGGCCCCGCCTCCTCGACGCCGGAGAAGATCCGCCAGCTCGCGCTGGCCGGCGCCGACGTCTTCCGCCTGAACTTTTCCCACGGGCTCCAGGAGGACAAGAAGCCACTGGTCGAAGCGATCCGCGCGCTGGAACGCGAGCTCGGCCGCCCCTTCGGCATCCTGATGGACCTGCAGGGCCCCAAGCTGCGGGTCGGCCGCATCGAGGGCGGCGCGGTCGAGCTGACGGCGGGACAGTTCTTCCGCCTCGACCTCGACCAGGCGGCGGGCGACGCCACGCGCGCGCCGCTGCCGCACAAGGAGATCTTCGCCGCCATCAAGTCGGGCGACGAGCTGCTGATCGACGACGGCAAGCTGCGCCTGAGGGTCGAGCGCGCGACACCGGAGTCGGCCGATTGCGTGGTGCTGGTCGGCG
Source organism: Pseudomonadota bacterium (assembly GCA_029781795.1). GTDB lineage: Bacteria > Pseudomonadota > Alphaproteobacteria > Kiloniellales > JACOMY01 > JAKOWB01. Next base: position 22,191 of record JAKOWB010000002.1, read on the forward strand.
GGCGACTCAGCGACCGCAAGGGCGTCAACGTGCCCGGCGCCGTGCTGCCGATCTCGCCGCTGACCGAGAAGGACCGCTCGGATCTGGCCTATGGCCTCGGCCTCGGCGTGGACTGGGTCGCACTCTCCTTCGTGCAGCGGCCCGAGGACGTGGCCGAGGCGCGCCGCCTGATCGGCGGGCGCGCCGCGCTGCTGTCGAAGATCGAGAAGCCGGCGGCGATCGAGCACCTGGCCGAGCTGGTCGACCTCAGCGACGGCATCATGGTTGCGCGCGGCGACCTGGGCGTAGAGATGCCGCTGGAGACGGTGCCGCGCTGGCAGAAGGAGCTGGTGCGCGCCTGCCGCCTGGCCGGCAAGCCCGTGGTGGTGGCGACGCAGATGCTGGAGTCGATGATCGGCTCGCCAGCGCCGACCCGCGCCGAGGTCTCGGACGTCGCCACCGCGATCTACGACGGCGCCGACGCCGTCATGCTCTCGGCCGAGTCGGCGGCCGGCAGGTATCCGGTCGAGGCGGTCACCACCATGAGCCGCATCATCGCCGCGACCGAGCGCGACCCGCTCTATCCCGTGGTCGTGCATGCCCTGCGCCCGCCGCTGGAGTCGACCGCGCCGGACGCCATCAGCGGCGCCGCCGCGCAGGTCGCGGCGACGATCAAGGCGGCGCTGATCATCAGCTACACCACCTCGGGCTCGACCGCGCTGCGCGCCGCGCGCGAGCGGCCGGATGCGCCGATCCTGGTGCTGACCGCGGTGCAGGCGACGGCGCGGCGGCTAGCCATCCTCTGGGGCGCGCACTGCGTCATCTCCGAGGACATCCAGTCCTTCCGCGAGATGGCCGAGAAGGCCGGCCACATCGCCCTGGCCGAGGGCCTGGCGAAGAGCGGCGACAAGATCGTCATCACCGCCGGCGTGCCCTTTGGCACGCCCGGCTCGACCAACGTGCTCAGGATCGAGCGAGTGCCATGACCGGCGGCCGCGCCCGGCGGGCGCGGCGCCAGGTCTCCAGCACGAAGAGGGCGACGGCGCTCCAGATCAGCGCGAAGGTGACGGCGTAGGCGGTGCTGAAGTGCTCGCCGAACAGGAAGACCGCCATCAGGAACTGCAGGGTCGGCGAGGAGTACTGGAACATCCCGATCGCGGAGAGCGGCAGGCGCCGCGCCGCGGCGGCGAAGAACACCAGCGCCGTCGCCGTGACCACGCCGGTGGAAACCAGCAGCAGGTCGTTCACCAGGCCCTGGCGCAGGAAGCTGCCCTCGCCCGCCGCCTGCTGCCAGAGGGTGCCGGCCAGCGCGAAGGGCAGCAGCAGCAGGGTCTCGGCCAGCAGACCCTCGGCGGCGCCGAGCGTCATGGTCTTGCGCAGTAGGCCGTAGAGCGCGAAGGAGCTGGCCAGCGTCAGCGCGATCCAGGGAAAGGTCTCGCCGCGCCAGGCCAGCACCAGCACGCCCAGGATGGCGAGCAGGATGGCGAAGAATTGCAGGCGGGTCAGGCGTTCGCCCAGGACCAGCACGCCCAGCGCCACGCTGAGCAGCGGATTGATGTAGTAGCCGAGCGCGCACTCCAGCACGCGCCCGACCTGCACCGCCCAGATGAAGAGCAGCCAGTTGCCGGCCAGCAGCGCGGCGCTCAGCAGCAGCAGCAGCAGGTCGCGGCGGCGCGCGAAGGCGGCACGCAATGCGCCGAGTCGTCCGCCGCCCAGCGCCACCACCAGCAGCAGGAAGGGCACCGACCAGAGCGAGCGCTGCAGCAGGATCTCCAGCGGCGAGACGCCGGCGAGCTGGCGGAAGTAGAGCGGAAAGAAGCCCCAGGCGCCGAAGGCGCCGATGGCAAAGAGCACGCCCTGCGACCGTACCGACAGGCCCCGCATGATGGAAGGTGGCTCCTATGCGGCCGCGGGCGCGCGCAGCGATCGGTCGCGAATCGGCAGGTGCACGAGGGCGGCAAAGACGCCGAGGCCGATCGCGATGTACCAGACCAGGTCGTAGCTGCCGGTCGCGTCATAGGTCGCGCCGCCCAGCCAGGCGCCGAAGAAGGCGCCGATCTGGTGGCTCAGCATGACGATGGAGACCAGGGTCGCCATGTAGCGCGGTCCGAAGATCTGCGCCACCAGGCCCGAGGTCAGCGGCACGGTAGAGAGCCAGAGGAAGCCGAAAACGGCGGAGAAGATCCACACGGTCCACTCGGTCTTGGGCCCGAGGATGAAGAGCGCGATGATGATGGCGCGGCCGAGGTAGATCGAGGACAGCAGGTACTTCTTCGGATAGCGCCCGCCGAGCCAGCCGGCCAGCAGTCCGCCGATGATGTTGAAGAAACCGATGATGCCCAGCGCCGTGGCGCCCACCAGCGGGTCGAGGTTGCAGGTGACGATGTAGCCCGGCAGGTGCGTGGCAACGAAGGCGACGTGGAAGCCGCAGACGAAGAAGCCCAGCGTCAGCAAGCGGAAGCCGGAGTGGCCGAAGGCCTCGCGCAGGGCCTGGCCGAGGCTCTGCTGGTGGCCGGCCATCGCGTGCGGCTTGCCGACCAGCACAGCCGAGAGCGGCACGATGAGGAGTGCCAGCAGGCCAAGCACGATCAGCGCGTTCTGCCAGCCGAAGGCGTCGATCAGCCCCTGGCTGCCGGGCAGCAGCAGGAACTGGCCGGCCGAGCCGCCGGCGGAGGCAAGGCCGAGCATCACGCTGCGCTTCTCGGGCGGCACCGAGCGGGCGACGGCGGCCAGGGTCAGCGAGAAGCCGGCGGCGGACACGCCGAGCCCGACCAGGACGCCGCTGCCGACGTGCAGCCAGAAGAGCGAATCGCCATAGGCCATGACGAAGAGGCCGGCGGAATAGATCACGCCGCCGGCCACCAGGAAGCGGCCGGTGCCGTAGCGATCGGCCAGCGCGCCGATGAAGGGCGTGGTCACGCCCCACAGCAGGTTCTGGATGGCGACGGTCAAGGCGAAGTCGCCACGCCCGATGTGCAGCGCCTGGGTCATGGGAGACAGGAACAGTCCGAAGGACTGCCTGAGGCCCATCGAGAGCCCAAGGATGATGCCCGCCGACACGATGATCAGCGGGACGCTGCGCCACGACGACTGCGGCATGAGACGGGCGATTCCGGCCTGGCGAAAGGGCGGCGACCTTAACACGGCTTGCGCGCGTGGCAGCGCCCGGCCCCGGCATGAGTGCTATGCCAGCCGAGGACACCGTTCGCGGCGCGTCGGCTCAAAAGCAGAGGGGCGCGGTACCTAAGCACCGCGCCCCAATGTCACCCCGATCTTTAACCGATCAGAAGCTGTAGGTCACACCCACCAGGATGCTGTGGGCGTAGTAGTGCGACTCGTAGTCCAGCGGCACGGCCGGGAAGAGGCCCGGCGGCACGTTGCCGATGTCGTCCGAGGTGAAGCTGTCGTTGTAGTCGGGCGACAGGGTACCGAAGAAGCGGTACTCCAGGTTCACCGACCAGTTGCTGTCGATCGCGTAGTCGACGCCCGCCATCGCCTGGTAGGCGAAGGCCACCGCCGTGTCGTCGATCAGGCTGACGTCGCCGATGATCGGGATGGTCAGCGAGGCATCGGTGAACAGCAGGGCCACACCGGCGCCGGCGCCGATGTAGGGGGTGAAGCCCGAGTCGTTGTGGAAGTCATAGGCCACGTTCGCCATGAAGCTCAGGACGTTCGTGTGACCGTTCATCTGCGCGCCGAGGCCGATCGGCAGCGAGCCGCTGATGCCCGGCGGGTTGATCGAGATGTCCACCGAGTCGACCGTGAAGCGGTCGAGGCCGTTCAGGCGATAGCCGACTTCGCCTTCGACCCTGAGGCCGCTCTCGAAGCCGTAACCGACGGCGGCGATGAAGGCGCCGCCCAGGTTGCGCTCGATCGTGGTGTTGAGGTCGATGTCAACCGACGGCGGCGGCGGAATGACCGGAGACAGGTCCGGAGACAGCGTGCCGCTGGAGTTGTTCGTCAGGTTCATGCCGCCCTTGAGGCCGACATAGAACCCCTCGGCCTGAGCGCCCTGAGCGACGAACAGAAGAGCCGTCGCAGCGCACGCCGTAAGAAGCTTACCCCTCATGATCCCTGACCTCCTTGCCCCTAATCGAAATCCTGTGTCGCGCTGACAGCCACGTTGCCGCTAGCCGCTTCGAGCAACTGGCTAAGTTTCTAGTGCTTCCATGCTGCTTTGCGCAAGGAAATGGGAGGAAGCTTGAGTGCGTCTGTAGAGACTGTGGCAAAACCGCCACAGATCGGGCAACTATATGTCCCGGCCCATAATCTCCTGAACTGCCTTCAGATTTTCCTGCGCGCCCTGCATCTGCGGATCGACGGCCAGGGCGGCCTGGAAGGCGGCGGCGGCGTCCTCCCACCGCTCCAGCGCGACCAGGACGAGGCCTTTGCCGGAGAGGGCGCCGAAGTGCCGAGGCTCCAGCGAGAGCACCTGCTCGATGTCGTCCAGGGAGTCCTGGTAGCGGCCGACCATATAGTTGAAGGTCGCGCGTCGGTTCCAACCTTCGGCATAGTCCGGCGCCAGCGCGACCACCTGGTCCAGGGCGCGCTGCGCCATTCCGGCGTCGCCGATCTGCATGCCAAGCGCCGCCTTGTCCATGAGCTGCTCGATCACCGGGTCGCTGTGCTGCGTCCAGGCCTGCCAGATGGCCTGCTCGATCGGCGCAGCCGCCTCGGGCGAGGCCGCCAGGAGGAGCTGATCGAACAGCCCGGGCAGGCGGGGGTCGTTCTGGTCGGCGCGAAGCGGCGGCGCCGCCAGGATGACAACGATGGGGACGAGAACCATCGGGGCGAGGAGGGCGGCGGCGCGGGCCAGCTGCCGCAGCGGTGAGCGCTGTCTTGCCATGGCCTGATTCTAGCGCGTCCGGCGCGGCGGGCCAGTCACGCTCTGGCGATGTCAGAGCGAAAGGCCGAGGCGACGCCCCTCGTAGAAGGCGAGGCTGGCCCGGCGCGGCGCGACACAGTCGCCGATTGCGCTGTGGGCGACGCCGGAGGCCGAGAGCGCCGCCGACAGCGCCGAGTCGGACCGGCCCGTGGTCGCCAGCACCAGGCTGTCGAAGACCGCGTCGTGCTGGCGCCCGTCGAGCAGCGAGCGGAATCGCGCCACCGCCGCGCCTTCGCCCGCCGCCCAGGACTCCAGCGCGGTCTCCGTCAGTTCCCGCCCGCCGGCGGCGGCGAAGCGGCGGCGCAGCGGCTTGACCACGCGCGTCGCCTCCAGCGCCTTCATCACCTCGCCGGCGGCGGTCATCAGGGTCACGGCGTGGCCGCGCTCGGCCAGCCAGAGCGCCGTGCCGAGGCCCGGCCAGCCCTGCACGTCGTCCAGCACCAGCACGCGCTGGCCCACCGCGGCCTCGCCGGCCAGGACGGCGCGCGCCGTGGTGACGCTGGGCAGCTCGGCGCCCGGCAGGCTGTCCTGGGCCGGCAGGGCGCGCTGGAAGCCGCTGCGGTCGGCGCTGGCGCCGGTGGCGACGACGACCTGGTCCCAGCCGCCGGCCGCGACGGCGGCCGCATCCATCGCGGTGTTGAGCCGCAGCTCGACCTGCAACAGGCGAAGCTGGTCCTCGTACCACGCGAGATGCTCGGCCACCTGATGGCGCGTCGGCTGCAGCGCCGCGATCGCCCACTGCCCGCCCAGGCGCGGCCCACGCTCGGCCAGGGTCACGCGGTGGCCGCGCAGCGCCGCGACCCGCGCGGCCTCCAGGCCCGCGGGCCCACCGCCGACGACCAGCACGCGCTGCGGCCGGGATGCCGGCGCCGGCAGCTCGCCGCCCCACTCGAACTCGCGGCCGGCCGAGGGATTGACCAGGCAGGAGATCCAGTAGTCGCGCTTGCGCCGCGCGATGCAGAGCTGGTTGCAGGAGATGCAGGGGCGGATCTCTTCCGGCCGCCCGGCTTCGGCCTTGCGCGCCAGATGCGGGTCGGCGATCTGCGCGCGCACCAGCGAGCAGAGGTCGGCGTCGCCCGCGGCCAGGATCGCCTCGGCATTGGCCGGCGTGCGGATGTGGCTCTCGCACTGCACCCTGGCATGGCGCACCACGGCCTTCAGGGCGCGGGCATAGGGCTGGCCGAGGTTGGCCTCGAAGGGCGAGGTCGGGATCAGCTTCGTGGAATCGAAGTAGCTGCCGGTGCCGCAGGTGACGTAGTCGATCAGGCCGCGCGCATCGTGCCAGGCGATGATCTCCTGCATCGCCTCGACCGACAGCGAGACACTGACCTCGGGGTGCAAGTTGATCGCCAGGCCGACGATGAAGTCCTGGCCGGCGATGGCCCGCACGCGCTCCAGCACGGTGGCCGACAGGCGCATGCGGTTCTCGAAGCTGCCGCCCCAGCGATCGTCGCGGCGGTTCGACCAGGGCGTCCAGAACTGGTCGAGCAGCGCATGGTAGGCGGCATAGATCTCCACCCCGTCGAAGCCGCTCTCGCGCGCGCGCCGCGCCGCCTGGGCGAAGCCCTCGATCACCGTCTCGATCTCGGCCTCGCTCATGGCGTGGCTGCCGTCGCTGTCGAGATAGGACGGCAGGCCCGAAGGCGACCAGTTGGGCTGGAACGAGTTGTCGGCATCGCCATGCTGGCCGACGTGATAGAGCTGGTGGACCATCACCGCGCCCTCGGCATGGCAGGCCTCGGTGATGGCGCGGAAGCCGGGGATCACCGCGTCGCTGGAGTGGCGGAAGTTGCCGCGCGTCAGGATGCCGGTGGCATGCACCGGGATCGGTTCCACCACGATCATGCCGGCGCCGCCGCGCGCGCGCTCGCGGTAGTAGCCCAGGTGGCGCGGGCCAGGCAGCCCCTCGTCCGACATGTTCGCCGTGTGGGCGCCGAAGACGATGCGATTACGCAGTTGCCGGCCGCGGATTTCCAGCGGCTGGAAGAGGTGCGGATAGAGGCTGGGCGCGTCGGTCATGGCCGGCAAGGCTAGGCCGGCGACCGCCGCGCACAGCACCGGCGACGACGGTATCCCCTCCGCCGGCGCCATCCGATCCATAACGGCGCCTTCGCAAAGAGGTTGCAGCGCATCCCCGCGCAGCGTGCGGATTTTGATGAAGAAAAATTCGGCACCAACGGCGGCGCCCGCCGTTTCCATATGCAATCCGGCCCCGCCCCGCCCCGCGGATGCCACGCCGGATTGCCGGTCACACCTCATCCGGAGGATTGCCATGTTCAGGAAGACTCTGCTGGCGAGCGCCATGCTGGCCGCTCTCGCGAGCCCGGCCCTGGCCAACTACCAGCAAGGCTACATCGCGTATCAGGAGGGCCGCTACACCTCGGCCTATCTGGAGTTCAAGTCCTCGGCGGAGGGCGGCAACGCCCCGGCGCAGTACATGCTGGGCCGCCTGTTCGAGGAGGGCCGCGGCGTCGACCGCGACATCGTCCAGGCCTATGCCTGGTACGACGTCTCGGCGCGCAACGGCTATCCGCAGGCCGCCAGCGCCCGCACGGCCATCGCGCCGCAGCTTTCCAGCTACCAATTGCAGACCGCGCTGAACCTGGCCGACCGCTGGGCCGCCGCGGCCGCGCCCGCGCCGTCCAATCCCGACAGCGGCGTGTCACCGACGCCCGCTAGCTACGCGCCCTACTCGCTCTACAACCTGCAGGTGGCGCTGAACAAGCTGGGCTACTCCGCCGGCCCGGCCGACGGCCTGATCGGGCCGAAGACCCGCGGCGCCATCCGCGCCTACCAGATCGACTCCGGCCTGCCGGTGTCGAGCGAGCCGAGCCTGGCGCTCTATGACCACGTGCAGAAGACTTTGGCCGAGCGCGCCGGCAGCGCGCAGCCGGCGCCGACCCCGAGCGGCCCCAGCGCCTCGCTGATCGCCGAGGTGCAGTCCGAGCTGCGGCTGCGCGGCTATGCCATCCCCTCGGTCACCGGCCAGCTCGACGCGGCGACCATCGCGGCGATCAAGCGCTACCAGGCCGACGCCAGCCTGTCGGTCGACGGCCAGGTCACCGACACGCTGCTGGCGCAGCTGCGCAGCGGCCGCAGCGACCCGGCGGCGGACTATCGCGCCCAGGTCAAGGCGGTGCAGACCGCGCTGAACGCGCACGGCTTCGATGCCGGCCCGACCGACGGTGCCCTGGGCCCGCGCACCCGCGCGGCGATTCGCGGCTACCAGGCGGCCGAGGGCCTGTCGGTCACCGGCCAGATCGACGACGAACTGCTGGCGAGCCTGCAGATCGCCGGCAGCGGCGGCAGCGACACGGCCTCGGCCGGCGGCAGCTCGGCCACGGTCATCGCCTCGATCGAGGGCGAGCTGATCAAGCACAACTACGCCGCCGGTCGCATCGACGGCGTCGTGGACACCCAGGCACGCGATGCCATCGCGCTGTACCAGCGCGACGCCGGCCTCAGCATCACCGGCCAGCCGAGCCAGGCGCTGCTCGACAGCCTGCGCCAGACCACGCTGCGGAACGACAGCGAGGTGCTGTCGCAGCTGGTCTGGCAGATCGAGGGCGAACTCGACGACAAGGGCTACGTCCATGGCCCGGTCGACGGCACGCTCGACGCCGAGACCCGCAGCGGCATCGAGGCCTTCCAGAAGGAGGCCGGCCTCAAGGTCAACGGCAAGGCGAGCCAGCGCCTGCTGGCCAGCCTGCAGGACGTCGACGGCGACAGCGCCGGCGACAGCGGCCAGCAGGACGTCAACCTGCTGTCGCCGCACCAGACCTGGGAGCTCGAGGCGCGGCTGAAGGCGCGCGGCTATGACGTCGGCCAGCTCGACACCAAGGCCGATGCCAAGACCTACGCCGCGGCGCGCGCCTACCAGAGGAACGAGGGCCTGGCGGTGACCGGCCGGCTCGACGAGCAGCTGCTGCACCGGCTGCAGCTCGCCGATGCCGGCAGGGAGCAGACCCGCCAGCTCAGCGACACCGAGAAGGGCCTGCTCATCATCCAGGGGCTGCTCGACCGCTACGCCCCGCCCGCCGAGTAGCCGGCCCCCATCCTGCCCTCGCCTGGCAGCGGCGCGTCGTCCTCGCGGATGGCGCGCCGCCTGCCGTGGAATGAATCGTCAGACACCACGGCAAGGAGATCGCGTTAGGCTTGCCCGTCGCAAAGCCGCGATGACGCGGAGACCCGCGACCGACCAGGGAAGGAGCGGACACATGACCCTCGCACGCAGATTGGCGGCCGTCGCCGTCGCCCTTGCCGCGCTATCGGCGGCGCAGGCTGCCAAGGCCCAGGACTGCTTCATCGGCGAGGTACGGATGTTCGCCGGCAACTACGCGCCGAGCGACTACATGATGGCCAACGGCGCGCTGCTGCCCATCAACCAGTACCAGGCGCTCTTTTCCGTTCTCGGCACGACCTATGGCGGGGACGGTCGCACGACCTTCGCCCTCCCCGACCTGCGCGGGCGCGTGGCGATCGGCGCCGGGGCCGGACCGGGCCTCGACCAGGTGCCGCTCGGCCTGATGTCAGGCTATGCCTGGACCCAGCCGCGGCAGGGCA
>JAKOWB010000037.1 GCA_029781795.1 Pseudomonadota bacterium
GAGGACCCCAACAGCCGGGTCGACAGCGAGTACCAGCAGAAGATCCTGGCGCTGGGCGAGAGCCTGGCGAAGCTGGGGGCCAAGGTCTCCTTCACCGCCAGGCCGGCCTTCGACACGGTCATGGCCTTCCGCCTCTATGTCGAGCTGTTGCGCTCCTTCACCTTCTGGCGCACCAGCGCCGCCGAGGTGCAGCGCTGGAAGGACCATGCCGCCGGCCTCGCCCCCGACGACTGGAGCTACAAGGCCATGGTTGCCCGCGCCGCCGGCCTGACCTACCGCGACTGGCTGACGGCGAACGAACAGCGCCACAAGCTGCGCTGGCTGTGGCAGGCCTTCTTCCAGGACTGGGACGTTCTGCTCTGCCCCGCCGCCGCCGGCCCGGCCTTCCCGCACGACCAGAAGGGGGAGCGGGTCGACCGCGTAATCCAGGTGAATGGCGTGGCCGAGAACACCTGCCACCAGCTCTTCTGGGCCGGCTACTCCGGCATGGTCTTCCTGCCCTCGACCGTGGCGCCGCTGCCGCTGCACTCGTCGGGCCTGCCGCTCGGCGTGCAGATCATCGGCCCGCTCTACGGCGACCGCACCACGATCGAGTTCGCCCGCCTGGTCGAGCAGGAGTTCGGCGGCTTCGTGCCGCCGCCCGGCTACGCCTGAACCTCGCCCGGCCGATCCTGCGGGCCGGGCCGGTAGGTGCCGAAGTACCAGCGGTGCCCCTCCAGGTCCTCGCAAGCATAGTCGCGCGAGCCGTAGGGGGTATCGTGCAGCGCCATGACGATCTTCGCGCCTGCCGCCTTGGCCCGATCGTGGTGCGCATCGGGATCGCTCACCGCGACGTAGGTGTGCTGCACGGCGAAGGGGCCCATGGTCTCGTTGATGCTGCCCAGCATCACCACGCCGTCCCCGTAGGCCATCTCGGCGTGGGCGATGCCGCCCTTGCCGTCCGCGACGCGCAGCATCGGCTCGAAGCCGAAGGCGCGCGCGAGCCAGTCGATGGCGGCCGGCGCATCCCGGTAGTTGAATGCGGGGTAGAAGGTGGGCTTGGTCATGGCGCGTCCTCCGGGTCGGTTTCTCCCCCTGGCTAGCAGGTTCAACGCGGCGGGGTCTTGGATGGATGTTACCGGCCGGCAAGCCAGCGGCCGGGACTTTCCCCGGCGAAGGCGCGGAAGTCGCGGTTGAAGTGCGCCTGGTCGTAGTACCCGGCCGCCAGCGCCACGCCGGCCAGGTCGCGCTGCCCGGCCTGCAGCGCGTCGAGCGCGCGGTTGAAGCGCAGCATCCGGGACAGGATCTTGGGTGGCAGGCCGATCTGGTCGCGAAAGCGCTGCACCAGGTGGCGCCGGCTGACCGACAGGCCCTGGCTCAGCGCAGCGACCGGCAGGGTACCGCCGCGGGCCTGAAGCTGGCGCCAGGCCCAGAGCATGTCGGCCGCCGGGCCGCCGCACGCCGTCAGGCGTCGGCGCACCATGCCGGCGACCAGGGCGAAGCGGGCCGGCCAGTCCGGCAGATCGTAGAGCTGCTCCTCCAGCCGTCGCGCCGCGGCGCCCAGCACCTCGTCCAGCGCGACGATGCGGTTGCCGAGTTCGGCCATCGGCACACCGAACAGCAGGCGCGCGCCCAGCGGGGTCAGGTCGAACTGCAGACAGTGCGAGCGGCCGGTAGAGCGGTTCGTCGCCGTGCGCTCGTGCAGCCCGGCGACGAAGGAGCCCCGCCGCACGGCATAGCGGTCCTGTGGATGCTCATAGGTGAGATCGAAGGGTGCGCCGAAGGAGATGACCACCACCGCCATGGGGCGGGGCAGCTCGCGTCGAAGCGCGGGCGAAGGCAGGAATTCCTCGAAGCCGGCGAAGCGCAGCACCAGATCCGCGAGGTCGGGCGGCGGCGGCGCCACGGCCAAGTCCCAGGCCTCGTTCGGCGCGCGCTGGCGGAACCACTGGACGCTGGGGAGGGCGGGCGTCATGGCCGCATGATGCGGCGTCCCCGCGGCGGCGGAAAGCCTAGTGTCCGGGCCCGTGCAGACAGCCGATATGCTCCGGCCCGATGCCGCAGCAGCCGCCGATCAGCGTGGCACCGGCCGCGGCCCAGGCCTCGGCAAAGGCCCGGTATCCTTCGGGTGTCAGGTCCTCGCGGATCGGCAGCAGGGTGGAGTTCGCCGAGGCGTCCTTGCGCTGCGGCGGAAAGGCGTTGGCGTAGACGCCCAGCGGCAGCGTCGCGCCGGCCGCCCGCAGGGCGGCGCGCGCCGCGGTGAGGGCCGGGGCCATGATCTCCGGCTGGCTGCAGTTGAACAGCAGCGCCTTGGCGCCGAGCGACAGCGCGGCGGCGACGGCATCGCCGACGCTTTCGCCCGAGCGCAGACAGGGCCTGGCCGGATCGGCGTCCTCGTCCTTCAGGGTGAAGGAGATCCACAGGTCGCGGCTGTCGCCGGCGACGGCGGCGGCGCTGGCCCTTGCCTCGGCGATGGAGCTCTGCGTCTCGGCCAGCCAGAGGTCGACATGCGGCCCCAGGCCGCGCACCAGCACCTGCAGCATGGCCGGCGCCCGCGCGGCGTCGAAAAGATCCGGCCGGTAGGAGCCGAACAGCGGCGGCAGCGAGCCGGCCACCAGCACCTTGCGGCCGGCGGCATCGGCCGCCTCGCGCGCCAGGCGGCCGGCGCGGTCGGCCAGCAGCAGTCCCATGCTCCAGAAGCGCGCCTCGCCCAGGTGGAAGGGCACCACGGCGTAGGAGTTGGTGGTGATCACCTCCGCCCCGGCGGCGACGAAGGAATCATGCGCCCTGCGCACATAATCCGGCCCTTCGATCAGCGCCAGCGCCGACCACTCGGGCTGGCGGAAGGGCGCGCCCATGCGGGCAAGCTCGCGCCCCATGCCGCCGTCGAGCAGAGTAAAGGAAGGTGCCACGCCGGCTACTCCCTCATCACCTGCTCCTTGGCGGTGAGCTGCAGCTCCTCCATGTGGCGGCGGATGCGGTGCTCGCTCTGGTCCACGCCCGCAGCCTTGAAGTCGGCCATGATCTTCTGGATCACGTCGTCATCGCCCGGCGCCTGGAAATCGCTCATCACCACGTCCTTGGCATAGCTGTCGGCGTCCTCGCCGGCCTTGCCGAGCTGCGCGGCGGCCCAGAGGCCAAGCAGCTTGTTGCGCCGGTTGGTCACGCGGAACTGCAGCTCCTGATCGTGCTTGAACTTGTCCTCGAAAGCCTTTTCGCGATCGTCGAAGCCGGTCATCAAAACGCTCCCTGCTGCGCTGGAATTTGTCCCTTGTCTTAGGTGGCAGAAGGCGGCGACAGGCGCAAGTCCGGCCGATGTCGCGCCGGTTTCCCGGATGCCGCCGGGAGGCTACAAGACGTGGCATGTGCAGCGTCGTCATCCTCCGCCGGCCGGGCGAGCCCTGGCCCCTCCTCCTGGGCGCCAACCGCGACGAGATGGTCACGCGGCCCAGCCTGGCACCGGCCCGCCACTGGGCCGACCGGCCGGACGTCGTCGCCGGCCTCGACAGTCTGTCCGGCGGCAGCTGGATGGGGGTGAACGACGCCGGCGTCGTCGCCTGCGTGCTGAACCGCGTCGGCTCCCTGGGCCCGGCCCCCGGCAAGCGTTCGCGTGGCGAACTGGTGCTGGAGGCGCTGGACCACGCCACGGCCGGCGACGCCGCGGCTGCCCTGGCGGCACTGGACGCCACCGCCTGGCGCAGCTTCAACCTGGTGATCGCCGACGAGGACCAGGCCTTCTGGCTGCGCAACAGGGGCGAGGGCACACCGGCGGTCGAGGTGCTGCCGGTGCCGGCCGGCCTGTCGCTGCTGACGGCGCACGACCTCAACGACCTCGCGGCGCCGCGCATCGCCCGCTTCCTGCCGCTGCTGCGCCAGGCGCCGGCTCCCGACCCGGCGGCCGAGGACTGGAGCGGCTGGCAGGTCTTGCTGGCCACCCGGGACCAGGCGGAGCCGCAGCACGGCCTCTGCATCCAGACCGAGTACGGCTTCGCCACGGTCTCTTCCAGCCTGCTGGCCCTGCCCCGCCGCCCGCAGCGGCTGGACGAGGCGCCGCGCCGGCCGCTGTGGCTCTATGCCGACGGCCGGCCGGACCAGACCCCCTGGACGCGGCTCGACCTCGGCTAGATGATCCGGCGCTACAGCCGGGAGGATCCTGTCATGCGCCGCATCCTGCTTTCGCTCGCCGTCGTCCTCGCCTGGGCAGCGCCGGCGCTGGCCGACCAGGGGCGGGTGCTGATGACCGTGACCGGCGCCATCACCGAGGCCAACCGGCCGCCATTCGACAAGTTCCGCGATGCCCTGCTGGGCAAGTACGTGGAGGGCTTCGACAAGGCCCATGCCTTCGACCAGGCGTCGCTCGACGCCCTGCCGCAGGGCAGCCTGACGCTGAGCTACGGCAACTGGGACGGTCAACCGCACAGCTTCACCGGCCCGACGCTGGCGGCGGTGCTGGACAAGGCCGGCGCCACCGGCACCAAGGTCTCGGTCATGGCGGTGGACGGCTACTACGCCGACTTCGGCCTGGATGTCGTGCAGGAGAGCGGGATGCTGCTGGCCACGCGCATGGACGGCGAGCTGCTGCCGGTGGGCGGCTTCGGACCGACCTGGGTGGTCTTTCCGCCCGGCACGGTGCCGGGGCTCAAGGGCGACAGTGACAGCGGCCTAGTCTGGGCCGTCATCCTGGTGACAGTGCAATAGGGGCCCGGCCCGCCGCGCCCGCCCGCCCCCCTGTCATTGTTTCACCCGACCCGGCTTGCTATAGCTGGTGCCCTGGCCCCGCCCGGCGGGGCCTTCGGCGTTTCCGCGTTCAGCACCCCGTACCAGCGAGGTCTCCCCATGAGCCGCTCCCGCCGCCGTCGCATCTACGAGGGCAAGGCCAAGATCCTGTTCGAGGGTCCGGAGCCGGGCACGCTGGTGCAGTATTTCAAGGACGACGCCACCGCCTTCAACAACCAGAAGAAAGGCACCATCACCGGCAAGGGCGTGCTGAACAACCGCATCTCGGAGTTCCTGATGGAGCGCCTGGCCGAGATCGGCATCCCGACGCACTTCGTGCGCCGCCTGAACATGCGCGAGCAGCTGGTGAAGGAGGTCGAGATCATCCCGGTCGAAGTGATGATCCGCAACGTCGCCGCAGGCACGCTGACCAAGCGCTTCAACATCGAGGAAGGCACGCCCCTGCCGCGCACCATCGTCGAGTACGCCTACAAGAACGACGCGCTGGGCGACCCGCAGGTGAGCGAGGAGCACATCACCGCCTTCGGCTGGGCGACGACGCAGGACCTGGACGACATGGTCCACCTGTCGCTGCGCATCAACGACTTCCTGCAGGGGCTGTTCCGCGGCGTCGGCCTGAAGCTGGTCGACTTCAAGCTGGAATTCGGCCGCCTGTGGGAGAACGAGGAGATGAAGATCGTCCTGGCCGACGAGATCAGCCCCGACTGCTGCCGCCTCTGGGACATCAAGACCAACGAGAAGATGGACAAGGACCGCTTCCGCCGCGACCTGGGCAAGGTCGAGGAGGCCTATCAGGAGGTCGCCCGCCGTCTCGGCGTGCTGCCCGAGGCCGGCCCGGTCGACATCGAGGGTCCCAAGTCGATGCAGTGACCCGCTTGCCGCCCCGCCGGGCGACAGGGAGACGGCGAGGCGGGATCGCATGGTCCCCGGCGACGACGGCCTTCGCCGGTTCGTCCGACCGCCTGCTGTGAAGGAGACGCGACATGGAGCGCTTCACCGGCGGCTGCCTCTGCGGCAGCGTGCGGCTCGTCGCCACCGGGCGGCCCTACCGCGTGGGCCTTTGCCACTGTCTGGACTGCCGCAAGCATCACGGCGCGCTGTTCCACGCCTCGGCGATCTTCCCGCAGGATGCGGTGACGATCGAGGGCGAGACCCGCGACTACCGGGGCCGGCACTTCTGCCCGCGCTGCGGCTCCTCGGTGTTCGCGCGTACGGCGGACGAGATCGAGGTGAACCTCGGCGCGCTGGATGCGCCCGACCAGTTTGCGCCGACCTATGAAAGCTGGATCGTCCGGCGTGAATCCTGGCTGCCGCCCTTCCCGCTGAAGCACCGCTACCAGCGCGATCGCGACCACGGCGGCCGTTCCGAAGACTAGTCCGGGGCCGGCGAGCCGGAGGCCCCTACTCCGCCTTGCCGCTCGGCTGCTGCTGGGTGATGCAGTGGATGCCGCCGCCGCCGGCGACGATGTCGAGCGCCGGCACCCCCACCACCTTGCGGCCGGCGAAGGCCTTGCCGACGATGTCCATGGCCTTCTGGTCCTGCGGATCCTCGAAAACCGGCATGACCACGCCGCCGTTGGCGATGTAGAGGTTGACGTAGGACAGGGCGAGACGCCCGCCCTTCTCGTCGTAGCGAGCCTTGGGCTGCTCCACCTCGATCACCTCGAGCGACCGGCCCCTGGCGTCGGTGGCGGCGCGCAGGCGCGCCAGCGCGTCCTGCAGAATCGGGTGGTTGGCGTCGTCGGCATCGCCGCTGCTCAGCGCCAGCACCACGCCGGGCTTCACGAAGGTCACGAGATTGTCGACGTGGCCGTCGGTCTCGTCGTCGACCAGGCCGCGCGCCAGCCAGATGACCTTCTCGATGCCCAGATAATCGCGCAGGACCTGCTCGATCTCCTCGCGCGACTTGCCGGGATTGCGGTTGGGGTTCAGCAGGCACTGCTCGGTGGCGATCAGCGTGCCCTCGCCGTCGACGTGGAAGGCTCCCCCTTCCAGCACCAGGGGCGCCGCGTAGCGCCTGACCTTGATGCGGTCCAACAGCACCTCGGCCACCGCGGCGTCGAGGTCGTAGGGCTTGTACTTCTCGCCCCAGGAGTTGAAGACCCAGTCGACGGCGGCCAGGCTGCCCTGGCGGTCGACCAGGAAACTGGGGCCGTTGTCGCGGATCCAGGAATCGTCGTGGCCCAGCGGCAGGGTCGCCACCTTGGCCGTGGTGCGCATGGAGACCGAGGCCACCTCGTCGCCCCGGGCGATCATCGTCACCGGCTCGAACTGCGAAATGGCGTCGGCCACTTCGGCATAGGCATCGCAGGCGGCGTCCAGGCCGGCCCCCCACAGGTCCTTACGGCAGGGCCAGGCCATCCAGCAGCGCGTATGCGGCGCCCACTCCGGTGGCATGAAGAAACCGTCGGCGGCGGGCGTGGACAAGGTCGCAGCGCTCCCGTCTGTTGGGCGTGGCAGTGACTCTAGGGAACCCGGCAGCCGCTTGGCAATCTTGCGTCGTCCGCCGGGCAGGACCGGCGGCGGTTCTAACGCCGACGGCGCCCCGCGGCAAGCCGGGCGCGCGCTGGGCGGTTCTGCGAATTATGCAATTACGTCAAGCAGCTAGGGATATCAGCCGCCGTTGCCAAGGGCCGCGGGATCAAGCCCGTCCGCCAGGTAGTCGGCGCCATCCAGCAGCCCGTCGCGCGTGACGGTGCGCCCGGCCAGCCATACCTCGTCGCTGAGGAAGCGGGCATCGGGCAGCAGCTGGACCTTGGGCAGCAGGCTGGGATCGCCGCCCTGGGCCAGCGGAGTGATCGGCGTCGGCGCGCCATAGCTGGTGGGGGGCGCGAAGCTGGTGACGGGTGCGAGGCTGGCGACCTGCAGCGCGCTGCCGCGCGAGGCCTGCTGCGGCTGCGGCTGGACCTGCATGGCGGGCGGCAGGATGGCCTGCGGGCCGGCCGGCTCCAACGGTTGCAGGACGCCGCTGTCCGCCAGCTGGTAGTCCGGATCCTCGCGGCAGATCTGCCCTTCGAAGACCCGCATCAGCGCGCAGTCCTCCTGGGCCAGGGCGGAGATGCCGTGGTCGGTCGCGGTCTTGCCGGTGGCGACGAAGGAGCCGACGTCGATCACGTAGCTGGCGATCGCCACCGCGGGCGGCAGCGCGCAGCCGCCCAGCAGAGCCAGAGCGGCGCCGAGCGCCGCGAGACGCGCGATCAGACCCTTGTTCGCCTGCATGGCCTCGTTCCCCCCGGAACGTCCCGGACCGCCCTCGGACCGGAGTATGTGGATAACTCTGGACCCATCGCCGGAGTCCTGTCCAGGGGGATCGCCGATTCGCGCTTGCGAATCAGCGAGTAAGCCCGCACTCGCCCTATTTCGCCGGCAGGTCCAGACGGATGTGCAGCTCCTTCAGCCGCTTGTCGGCCAGCGTGCTGGGAGCGCCCATGAGCAGGTCCTCGGCCCGCTGGTTCATCGGGAAGGCGATGACCTCGCGGATGTTGGGCTCGTCGGTCAGCAGCATGACGATGCGGTCGATGCCGGGGGCCGAGCCGCCGTGCGGCGGCGCGCCCAGGCGGAAGGCCGAGAGCATGCCGCTGAAGTCCTGCTCCACCTTCTCCGCCGGGTAGCCGGCGATCTCGAAGGCCTTGAGCATCACTTCCGGCAGGTGGTTCCGGATGGCGCCGGACGAGAGCTCCACGCCGTTGCAGACGATGTCGTACTGGAAGGCCTTGATGGTCAGCGGGTCCTGCTCCCGCAGCGCCTGGAGGCCGCCCTGCGGCATGGAGAAGGGGTTGTGGCTGAACTCGATCTGGTTGGTATCCTCGTTCAGCTCGAACATCGGGAAGTCGACGATCCAGCAGAACTTGAAGATGCCCTGCTCGATGAGGCCCAGCTCGCCGCCGACGCGGGTGCGCACCGTGCCGGCGAAGGCCGCCGCCGCCTTGGGCTTGTCGCAGACGAAGAAGACGGCATCGCCGTCCTTCAGGCCGGCAAGCGCGCGCAGCTTCGCCAGGCGCTCGGCGTCGAGGTTCTTGGCGATCGGACCCTTGGCCTCCTCGCCGGCGAAGGCGATCCAGCCGAGGCCGGCCTTGCCCTCGGACTGCGCCCAGGAGTTCAGCTTGTCGAAGAACGAGCGCGGGCTGGCCGCGGCGCCCGGGGCCGGCACGGCACGCACCACGGCGCCGCCCGCCACCAGGTTGGAGAAGACCTTGAAGTTCGACCCGAGGAAGACCTCGGACACGTCGGCGATGACGATGGGGTTGCGCAGGTCCGGCTTGTCCGAGCCGTACTTCAGCAGCGCCTCGTCATAGGGGATGCGCGGGAAGGGCGCGGGCGTGACCTTGCGGCCCTCGGCGAACTCCTCGAACACGCCGGCCAGCACCGGGGCGATGGTGTCGAAGACGTCGTCCTGGGTGACGTAGCTCATCTCGAAGTCGAGCTGGTAGAACTCGCCCGGCGAGCGGTCGGCGCGGCCGTCCTCGTCGCGGAAGCAGGGCGCGATCTGGAAGTAGCGGTCGAAGCCGGCGACCATGAGGAGCTGCTTGAACATCTGCGGCGCCTGCGGCAGGGCGTAGAACTTGCCCGGGTGCACGCGGCTCGGCACGACATAGGCGCGCGCGCCCTCGGGGCTGTCGGCCGTCAGGATCGGCGTCTGGAACTCGGTGAAGCCCTGCTCGATCATGCGCCGGCGGATCGAGGCGATGATCTTCGAGCGCATGACGATGTTCTTGTGGATGCGCTCGCGCCTGAGGTCGAGGAAGCGATAGCGCAGGCGCATCTCCTCGCCGGCGTCCTCGTCGCTGTTGACCTGCAGCGGCACCTGCTCGGCCGCCGACTGCACCTGGATCTCCGCCGCCTGCACCTCGATCTCGCCGGTGGCGAGCTTGGGATTGACGGTCTCCGCGCTGCGGGCGACCACCTTGCCGGTGACGGTGATGACGCTCTCGACCCTGAGGCTCTCCAGCAGCTTCAGCGTGGCGCCGTCGGCCACCACCTGGGTCACGCCGTAGTGGTCGCGCAGGTCGACGAAGAGCAACTGCCCGTGGTCGCGCTTGCGGTGGATCCAGCCGGACAGGCGGACGGTCTGGCCGACGTCGGCGCGGCGCAGCGCGCCGCAGGTGTGGGTGCGATAGGGATGCATCGTGTCCTGGTCCTGGAAGGCGCCGCGACACAACAGGGCCGGCGGCGGGTTGTCAAGCAGTTGGGCCCGCTCCACCGGGAGAGGACCAGCCGACCGGGGCGGCGATCAGTTCCCCTGCTTCTTCTGCTTCTCGATCTCGCGCCACTTCTGGACGTTCTTGTTGTGCTCGGCCAGGGTCTCGGCGAAGGCGTGGCCGCCGCTGCCGTCGGCGACGAAGTAGAGGTACTTGCTCTCGGCCGGGTGCACCACGGCCTCCAGCGAGGCGAAGCCGGGGTTGGCGATCGGGCCCGCCGGCAGGCCGGGGTTGGTGTAGGTGTTGTAGGGCGTCGGAGTGTCCAGCTCCTTGCGGGTCAGGCCGTGACCCAGCGGCCCCTTGCCGCCGGTGATGCCATAGATGACCGTCGGGTCGGACTGCAGCAGCATGCCCTTGCGCAGGCGGTTGACATAGACGCTGGCGACCAGCGGCCGCTCCGACGCGAGGCCGGTCTCCTTCTCGACGATGGAGGCGAGCGTCACCCACTCCTGCTGGTCGTCGAAGGGCAGGTTCTGGTCCCGCCCCTCCCACAGCTTGGCCAGGGCCGCGCCGTGCGCCGCCTTCATCCGGCCGAGCAAGACTTCGCGCGTATCGCCGCGCTCGAAGAAGTAGGTCTCGGGCAACAGGGTGCCTTCGGGCGGGATCTCGGTGATGGCATCGCCCTCGAGGTCTTCGACGGCGTTGAGGAGCTGCACGATCTCCCACGAGGTCAGGCCCTCGGGCACCGTCACCTTGTGCGAGACCGTGACGCCGGCGATCAGGATCTCCATCGCACCCTGCATGGAGACATGCGCCGGGATGGCGAACTCGCCCGCCTTCAGCGCCTGATCCTGCTTCAGGATCTTCACCACGATCTTGAACAGCCAGTCGTATTCGATGACCCCGGCATCGGCCAGCACCCCGGCGATGCGCGCGAGGCCGGCGCCCTTGGGAATGACGACGGTGGTGTCCTCGGCCAGCGGGCCAGGCTCCTTGAACTTCTGCCAGCCCCAGTAGCCGGCGCCGCCGGCGGCGATGGCGCCCAGCAGAATCAGGATCAGCAGGAGCTTGATGAAGCCCCAGCGCCTGCGGCGCGGCGGCCGGGTCTCGGCCGGCGGCGGCGCGTCAGGTGTAGCGGCGGAGGACAAGGCTCGCGTTCGTCCCGCCAAAGCCGAAGGAGTTCGACAGCGCCACGTCGATCTTGCGCTGGCGGGCCTGGTGCGGCACCAGGTCAATCCCCTCGCAGGAAGGCGAGGGATTGTCGAGGTTGAGCGTCGGCGGCGCCACCTGGTCGCGGATGGCGAGCAGGCAGAAGATCGCCTCGACCGCGCCGGCGGCGCCCAGCAGGTGGCCGATGGCCGACTTGGTCGAGCTCATCGAGATCTTGGCGGCGGCGTTGCCGAAGAGGCGCTTCACCGCGCCGAACTCGATCTCGTCGCCCAGCGGCGTCGAGGTGCCGTGCGCGTTGACGTAGTCGATGTCGTCCGGCGTCAGGCCGGCGCTGCGCAGCGCGCCCTGCATGGCGCGGAAGCCGCCGTTGCCGTCCTCGGCCGGCGCCGTGATGTGATATGCGTCGCCGGAGAGGCCGTAGCCCAGCACCTCGCCATAGATCTTGGCGCCGCGCGCCTTGGCGTGCTCCAGCTCCTCCAGCACCAGGATGCCGGCGCCCTCGCCCATGACGAAACCGTCGCGGCCCTGGTCCCAGGGGCGCGAGGCCTTCTCGGGCGTGTCGTTGAAGCCGGTCGAGAGGGCGCGGCTGGCGGAGAAGCCGGCGATGCCCAGGCGGCAGATCGCGGCCTCGGCGCCGCCCGCCACCATGACGTCGGCGTCGCCGTGCTGGATCAGGCGGGCGGCATCGCCGATCGCGTGCGCGCCGGTCGAACAGGCGGTGACGACGGAATGATTGGGTCCGCGGAAGCCGAAGCGGATCGAGACCTGGCCCGAGGCGAGGTTGATCAGCGCGGCGGGAATGAAGAAGGGCGAGACGCGGCGCGGCCCCTTCTCGAACAGCGTGATGGAGGTGTCGTAGATCGTCTCCAGTCCGCCGATGCCCGAGCCGATCAGCACGCCGGTCCGCTCCAGCTCGCGCTCGTCGGTCGGCTCCCAGCCGGCGTCCTTCACCGCCTGGGTGGCGGCGGCGATGCCGTAGAGGATGAAGGTCCCGACCTTGCGCTGGTCCTTGGGGGCCAGCCAGTCATCGGCGTTGAAGGTCCCGTCCGTCCCGTCGCCCGGCGGCACCTGCCCGGCGATCTTCGACGGCAGGTCGCTGACGTCGAAGGAGGTGACGGTCCGGATGCCGGACTTGCCGGCGACCAGACGCTCCCAGGTCGGCTCGACGCCGCTGGCCAGCGGCGTGCAGAGACCCAGGCCTGTGACGACCACGCGCCGCATGCTCAGGACTTCCTGTCTGACGGGGGAAAAAGGGCTGATCGCCGGAGCGTAGTGCGCCGCACCGCGCCCGCAGCCGTCAGGCTGCCGGGGCGCGGGGCGCTGCGAACGCCGTTGGGATCAGGCATGCTCCTGGATGAACGAGATCGCGTCCTTGACGGTCACGATCTTCTCGGCCGCGTCGTCGGGGATCTCGCAGCCGAACTCCTCCTCGAAGGCCATGACCAGCTCGACGGTATCCAGGCTGTCGGCGCCCAGATCGTCGATGAAGCTGGCGGTATCGGTCACCTTGGCCTCGTCGACGCCCAGGTGCTCAACGACGATCTTCTTAACGCGGTCGGCGATGTCGCTCATGCCTTGATCCTCAAGCTCGGTTCCAGTGTTCGTTCGTCGCGTCCTGGATGTCGTTCAGCCCGGCCAGGCAGCGAAACGCCGCCTCTTATCACGATTCACCGGCCTGTCCAATGTCCCGGCACAGGATGTCGGGCAAAGCCTCGACCCCCCTCCATACAAGACGCGGGCGTCCAAAACTTCGCTGAATGGAAGCCTCGGCACGCCCGGCGTCGCTCATATCATGGCCATGCCACCGTTCACATGCAAGGTCTGGCCGGTGACATAGGCAGCCTCGCGGCTGGCCAGGTAGACCACCGCGGCGGCGATGTCCTCGGGCGTGCCCAGGCGGCCGGTCGGGATGGCGCCCAGCAGCTTTTCCTTCTGCTTGTCGTTCAGCGCGTCGGTCATCGGCGTGGCGATGAAGCCGGGGGCGACGCAGTTGACCGTGATCCCGCGCGAGGCGACCTCGCCCGCCAGGGCCTTGGAGAAGCCGATCATGCCGGCCTTGGAGGCGGCATAGTTCGCCTGCCCCGGGTTGCCGGTGACGCCGACGATGGAGGTGATGCCGACGATGCGGCCGTGGCGGCGCTTCATCATGCCGCGCAGCGCCGCCCGGGCGATGCGGAAGCCGGCGGAGAGGTTCACCGCCAGGACCTGGTCCCACTCCTCGTTCTTCATCCGCGCCAGCAGGTTGTCGCGGGTGAGGCCGGCGTTGTTGACCAGAATGTCCAGGCCGCCCAGCGCCTCCTCCGCCTGGCCGGCCAGGGCCTCGGTGGCGGCGACGTCGGCCAGGTCGCAGGGCGTGACCTTGACGCGCTCGCCGAG
The DNA here is from genome assembly GCA_029781795.1 of Pseudomonadota bacterium. Lineage (GTDB taxonomy): Bacteria > Pseudomonadota > Alphaproteobacteria > Kiloniellales > JACOMY01 > JAKOWB01. The sequence goes on from JAKOWB010000037.1 coordinate 13,401, forward strand.
TTCACTTGCCAGGGCCTCCAGCGCCTCGCGCCGGGTACCCGACAGGGCGACCGTGGCGCCGGCGGCGTGCAGCGCCTTGGCGATGGCGCCGCCGATGCCGCCCGAGGCGCCGGTGACGAGGGCGAACTGGCCGGTGAGATCGAACATGGGGATTTCCCTCTCTAACCAAGGGCCCTCACCCTACCCTCTCCCGCCGACAGCGGGAGAGAGAGGAGCGTGGGCGCGTTGCGGTGCCCTTTCTCCCCCCTCTCCCGCTGTCGGCGGGAAAGGGCCGGGGTGAGGGCGTTCGGTCGGTTCTACAACAGCTTCAGCACGGCCTCGACCTCGGCCGGGGTGCCGCAGGCGACGCCGTTGACCGCCGGGTCGATGCGGCGGGCGAGGCCGGAGAGCACCTTGCCGGCGCCCAGCTCGACCAGCGTGTCGACATCGTGTTCCTTCATCGTCAGCACGCACTCGCGCCAGCGCACCCGGCCGGTGACCTGCTCGACCAGCTGCCGGCGGATGACCGTGGGCTCGGCGGTCGGCTGGGCCGTGACGTTGGCCACCAGCGGCACCGCCGGCGGCCGCAACGTAGCCTTTTCCAGTGCCGAGGCCATGGCCTCGGCGGCCGGCTGCATCAGCGCGCAGTGGAAGGGAGCCGAGACCGGCAGCAGGACCGAGCGGCGGCCGCCCTTGCCCTTGGCGATCTCGATGGCGCGCTCGATCGCGGTCTTGTGGCCGGAGAGCACGACCTGGCCCGGCGCGTTGTCGTTGGCGGGAGAGCAGACCTCCCCCTGGGCCGCTTCGGCCGCCACTTCCTCGGCCACCGCGAGGTCGAGGCCCAGCATGGCGGCCATGGCGCCGACCCCGACCGGCACCGCCGACTGCATGGCCTGGCCGCGCAGGCGCAGCAGGCGCGCGGTCTCGGCGATGGTGAAGGTGCCGGCGGCGGCCAGGGCCGAATACTCGCCCAGCGAATGGCCGGCGACGAAGGCGACCTTGGCCGGCAGCGCGAGGCCGCCTTCTTTCTCCAGCACCCGGAGGGTGGCAAGGGATACGGCCATGAGCGCCGGCTGGGCGTTCTCGGTCAGGGTCAGGGTCTCGATCGGCCCCTCGGCCATCAGGCGCGAGAGGTTCTGGCCCAGCGCCTCGTCGACCTCCTCGAAGACCTCGCGGGCGGCGGCGAAGCCGGCCTTCAGCTCGACCCCCATGCCGACCGCCTGGCTGCCCTGTCCAGGGAACACGAAAGCCTTGGCCATGCAGACGAATCCTCCCTTGGCGCAACCCTTGAAGGGGCGGGTTTATTGGCGCGAAACGCTAGAGGGTCAAGCCCGGGGCGGCAAGGCGCCCGGCGGAGGACCCCTCCCCCTTGCATCCGCGGCGCCGGCCGCTATAGTGCGCGGCCGTTTTGCGCCTGCGAAGGCAGATCGCGGAACGTCCATAGCTCCTTGCCGCCCGGCGAGTCCAGGCGGCTAGGGCCGGCCAGCCTTCCCAGCGGGATCGCCGATCCCCGGGCACCGGTCCGTGAAAGCCATAAGGAGAGCGGGCTCATGCCCTTTTACGAGAGC
>JAKOWB010000083.1 GCA_029781795.1 Pseudomonadota bacterium
GAAGACCTGGGTCTTGTACTGCAGCCGGCGGAAGGCGCTGGAGTGGATGATGCGGTCGCGGTCGCGCTGGAAGTCCGAGCGCATGGCCGAGCCCTGCTCGGCGACCAGGCGGCCGCGGCTCCTTTCCGGCAGGCAGGCATAGGGGGCCGACATGCGGCGGACACTAGCGGCGCCCTCGGTGCCCGCACAAGGCGAGAGGGGCCCTATCGCCGGCCGAACAGCGCTTCGCGCTCCGGCTCGCTCAAGGGCCGGGCGTTGGCATAGCTGTCCTCCACGCCATCGTAGGCGCGGCGGGTCGCCGGGCGCGCAGCGATGGCCTCGAACCAGCGGCGGATGTTGGGGTGGTCAGCCAGGTCCATGCCGTGCCCGCGATGCGGCACGATCCAGGGATAGCAGGCCATGTCGGCGATTGAGTAGTCGCCGACGATGAAGTCCCGTCCCGCCAGGCGCCGCTCCAGCACGCCATAGAGGCGCGCCAGTTCCTGCCCGTAGCGCTTGACGGCATAGGGTACCGGCTCCGGCGCGTAGACCAGGAAGTGCCCCACCTGCCCCGCCATGGGCCCGAGGCCGCCGACCTGCCAGAAGAGCCATTGCAGCACCTCGGCCCGGCCGCGCGGCTCGACCGGCAGGAAGCGGCCGGACTTGTCGGCCAGGTAGGTGAGCAGTGCGCCGGATTCGAACAGCGCGAGCGGCGGCCCGCCATCGGCCGGCGTGTGATCGACCAGCGCCGGGATCTTGTTGTTGGGCGAGATGGCCAGGAACTCCGGCCGGTGCTGCTCGCCGCGGCCCAGGCTGACCCGGACGAGGCGATGCGGCAATCCGCTCTCCTCCATGAAAAGCCGCAGTTTCAGGCCGTTGGGCGTGTCGCTGAAGTAGAGATCGAGCATGGTGCCTCCGTCAGTCCGCCACCCAGTCTCCAGGACTCATGGTGCAGAAAACAGCACCAGGAATGGCAGATCGAACTGCACCAAGATTGGAGCCACGCCCGGTCGGTTAGATGCTATGCAGGCGGGGAAGGAGATCGTCGGGGATCATGCTGAAGGGGCTGCACAGCCTGCTCGACGGCGAGCGTCCGGCGCGGCCTCTCGCGCTGCTCGCCTGGCCGCTGCTCTGGACCCTGCTGGCGGTCATGGTCCTCGCCGAGGTCGCCTACAAGGTCCTCAGCTACCTGCGCTTCGCCGTCCACACCCTCGATACCGGCATCTACGCCAATCTGGTGCAGAACCTGCTGGCGCACGGCAGCTTCCATTCCGATGTGCTGCAGCGCAGCCACCTCGGCGAGCACTTCTCGCCCATCATGGCGCTCTTCGTGCCGCTCTTCGCGCTGGTGCCGAGCACGGTCTGGCTGCTGGCGGCGCAAGGCCTGGCCGGCGGCGCGGCCTGCCTGGTGACCTTTGCCATCGCGCGCCGGATCACCGACGACGACGCGCCCTGGATCCATCGCCTGCTGACGCCACTCATGGCGGTCCTTGCCTTCACCTACACGCCGCTCACCGCCGCCATCCACTTCGAGTTCCATCCCTCGACGCTGGGCGTGCCGCTGCTGGCGGGCGCGGTCTTGGCCCTGCATCGCGGGCGACCGGTGCTGCTGGCCCTCCTCCTCGTTCTGCTGCTGGCGACCAAGGAGAACGCCAGCCTGGCGGTGCTGGGCCTCGCGCTCTACGCCTGGCTGGTGCTGGGCA
>JAKOWB010000080.1 GCA_029781795.1 Pseudomonadota bacterium
CGTCCTCCGCGAAGACCAGACCGGCGTCGCCGATGACCTCCGCGATCTCGCCTGAATGCGACCCCACGCAGACGGCGCCCGAGGCCATGGCCTCGATGAGCACGCGCCCGAACTGCTCCTTCCAGGAGGGCGTGCTGCGGCTGGGTAGCACCAGCACGTCGATGCGGCGGTAGAATTCGGGCATGGCCGTGGACGGCAGCCAGGGCTGCAGGGTGACGCGATCGCCCAGGTCCAGTTCGGTGGCCAGGCGGCGCAGGTCGCCCTCTGCGTCGCCCTCGCCGACGATGTCCACCCGCCAGGGCCGGCCGGCGGCGGCCACGGCGCGCAGCAGCAGGTCCACGCCCTTGGCCTTCACCAGACGCCCGGCGTAGCCGATGACCAAGGGCTCCTGGCGGGCGCCGGCCAGACGCCTGTCCGTTCCCGGCGCGGGCGGCTGGAAGGCCTCTTCGTCCACCCCGAACTGCGGCAGGATCCACAGCGGCCCGGCATAGCCCTTGGCGCGCAGCACCGCCGCGGCGCCGCGGCTGCCGGCGATGGCGCCGTCGGCATGGCGCCGGACGCTGCGCTCGATCCAAGAGAAGGGCGGGGGGTAGCGGCGTAGCAGGTTCTGCCAGCTGAAGAAGAGGGTGCCGATGCCGCGATGCCGCGCCGCGTGCAGGGCCATGAAGGTGGCCAGGTTGTAGGGTTCCTCGTCGATGTGCAGGAGGGCCGGCTGCAGCCGGTCGAGGAGCCTAGGCAGGTCGGCATAGGCGTGGAGGTGGAAGCTCCAGGGCAGGGCCAGCCGGCTGACGGCAAAGCGGTAGCCCTGCAGATGGCTGCGCTCGAGGGGGCGCTCCCGGCCGCCTTCCCACCAATGGTCCGGGACGACGACGGTCAGATCCAGCCGCGGATCCTCGGCCATGAGCTCGGCCTTGCGCTGGTAGGCCCCCACGCGCAGCGCCCGGGAGAGCAGCAGGACCGGCAATGGCGGCAGGTCCGTCGCGCCGCGATCGGCGCCGAGGGCAGCTGCGACTTCAGGGCTTCTTCCGCCGCGAGCGCCGGGAGCGCCGGAGGCGTCGGCAGGGATCGGAGCGAACGGGGTGTCGGGAGCGTCGGCGGCGTCGGGCATGGCGCCCGGATGATGGTGTGGCGGCAAAAGCTTGTCAATCCAAGGCGTGGGCGACCGGGTGATCCGCTTCTGCCGCGGCGGAGCGCAGCCCCATCTGACCCAGCGGCCAGACTGTCGCGATCAAGTCGGCCGCTTGGGCGCGCAGATCGGCCGCCCCGGCCGAGTCGGCCAGGGCGGGTTCATCCAGGAGGCGGCGCGCCGAG
>JAKOWB010000105.1 GCA_029781795.1 Pseudomonadota bacterium
GACCCGCCACGCCCGCTGGCGCCCTCGCGCCCGGCCGAGGAGGACCCGCCCAGCCTGTCCCCGCTGGCCGGCGACCAGGGGCGCTGGCAGCGCGGCCGCCTGCTGCACCGCCTGCTGCAGACCCTGCCCGACCTGCCGCCGGAGCGGCGGGAGGCGGCGGCGCGGCGCTTCCTGGCCCAGCCGGCGCAGGGGCTGGACCAGGCGACGGTGACGGCCTGGACGGCGGAGATCATGGCGGTGCTGGCGCTGCCCGACGCCGCCGCCCTCTTCGGCCCGGACAGCCGCGCCGAAGTGCCGGTCGCCGGCCTGGTCGGAAGTACGCGGGTAAGCGGGCGCCTGGACCGGATCGCCGTCACGGCCGAGGCGGTCTGGCTCTGCGACTACAAGACGAACCGGCCGCCGCCGCTCGCCGAGGATGCCGTGCCGGCACAATACCTGCGCCAGCTCGCGAGCTATGGCGCGCTGCTGTCCGATATATATAAAAGCAAGCAAATCAACAGCTTCCTACTCTGGACCGACGGGCCGCGCCTGATGCGGATCAGCGCCGAGCGGCTGGCCCCCTGGGCACCTTGACGCTGCTTCCCCCCGCTCCCTAGATTCCGGAGCAACATCCCGCCCCCGGGCCTCCCGCCCAGGGCACCCATGGAGACAAGACCGCCGATGAGCAGCAGCAAAGTCACCGACACCTCCTTCGAGAACGACGTCTTGAAGGCGGACGGCCCGGTCCTGGTGGACTTCTGGGCCGAGTGGTGCGGCCCCTGCCGTGCCATCGCCCCGGCCCTCGAGGAGATCGCCGGCGAGATGAACGGCCGCATCAAGGTGGCCAAGGTCAACATCGACGAGAACCCCCGCACGCCGTCGGAGTACGGCGTGCGCGCCATCCCCACGCTGATGGTCTTCAAGGACGGCCAGGTGGTGGCGACCAAGCTGGGCGCGCTGCAGAAGAGCCAGCTCCAGCAGTGGGTCGAGTCGGTCATCTGACCGCCGCCTGACTTGCCCGCCTGACCTACCTGGGTATCGAAAGGCCCCGCCGCCCGGCGGGGCCTTTTGCCTTGAGGGGCGCCGCTACCCGTTCTCCGCCAGCACGCGGCCGGCGAGGTAGAGCGAGCCGCAGATCAGCAGGCGGCCCTGGCCCGCGCGCGGCAGGGCGGCGACGGCCTCGGCCAGCGAGGCGCGCGGCACGATGCCGGGGGCCTTCGCCGCCGCTTCCTCGGCGGTGAGGGAATTCACCTCGCCAGGGATCGCCACGGCCTGGACGCTGGCGGCGCGCGGCAGCAGCGGCGCCAGGAAGGCCTGCGCCGCCTTGGTGTTCAGCATGCCGAAGATCACATGCAGCGGCCGGCCGTCGGCGGCCCGCCAGAGATCGAGCTGCTGGGCGATGACCTTGCCGGCGTCCTCGTTGTGGCCGCCATCGAGAAACAGCTCCCAGCCGGACGGCAGGGCGTCCACCAGCGGACCCCGCGTCAGGCGCTGCAGCCGCGCCGGCCACTCGGCCTTGAGCAGGCCGCTGGCCATCACGCTGTCGTCCAGGCCGAGGCCGAGGCGCGCGCGCTCCAGCAGCGCGGCGGCGGCCAGCGCGGTCGCCGCGTTGCCGTACTGGTGCGGACCCAGCAGGCGCGGACGCGGGAAGCGGCGGGCGTTGAACAGCAGGCTCTCGCCCGCCGGCTCGAAGGACCACTCGAAGCCGGCGCGGTAGAGGATGGCGCCCACCTCCGCTGCCTGGCGCGCGATGACGGCGCCGGCGCGCGGATCCTGCGGCGCCACGGCGGTCGGCACGCCGGGCTTCAGGATGCCGGCCTTCTCGAAGGCGATGGCCTCCAGCGTGTCGCCCAGGTACTGCATGTGGTCCATGGAGATCGAGGTGATCACAGTGGCGGCCGGGCGGTCGATCACGTTGGTGGCGTCGAGGCGCCCGCCAAGGCCCACTTCGAGCAGCACCACGTCGGCCGGCACACGGGCGAAGGCGACCAGCGCGGCGACGGTGGTGATCTCGAAGAAGGTGATGGGATCGGGGCCGTTGACCGCTTCGCACTCCTCCAGCAGTCCGGTCAGCGCGGCCTCGTCGATCAGGGTGCCGGCGAGGCGGATGCGCTCGTGGAAGCGCACGAGGTGCGGCGAGGTATAGACGTGCACGCGCTTGCCGGCCGCTTCCAGCATGGCGCGCAGGTAGGCGACGACGGAGCCCTTGCCGTTGGTGCCGGCGACATGCACCACCGGCGGCAGCCGCTGCTGCGGGTTGCCCATCAGGTCCAGGAGGCGCCAGACGCGGTCCAGGGTCAGGTCGATGACCTTGGGATGCAGCCGCATCAGGCGCTCGAGGACCAGGTCGCTGCCGGCCGCTGGCCGCGCGCCCTGGCTGGTCATGGCGGGCACCTCAGGTCTTGGCGGGAACCGGCAGGGTCACGATCTCGGCCGCCGGCTGCTTCTCCAGCAGCAGGCGCAGCACCCGGGTGATGGTGTCGCGCAGCTCCTTGCGGTGCACGACGATGTCGACCATGCCGTGGTCCAGCAGGTACTCGGCGCGCTGGAAGCCCTCGGGCAGCTTCTCGCGGATGGTCTCCTCGATCACCCGCTGGCCGGCGAAGCCGATGACGGCGCCGGGCTCGGCCAGGGTGATGTCGCCCAGCATGGCGAAGGAGGCCGAGACGCCGCCGGTGGTGGGATCGGTCAGCAGCACCAGGTAGGGCAGTCCCTTCTCCTTCACCATCTCGACCGCGATGGTGGTGCGCGGCATCTGCATCAGCGAAAGGATGCCCTCCTGCATGCGCGCGCCGCCGGAGGCGGGGATCAGCAGCAGCGGCGCCTCCTGCAGCACAGCCAGCTTGGCGGCGGTCAGGATGCCCTCGCCCACGGCGATGCCCATGGAGCCGCCCATGAAGGAGAAGTTGAAGGCCGCGACCACCAGCGGCAGGCCGCCGATGCGGCCGTGCGCCACCACGATGGCGTCCTTCTCGCCGGTCTTGGCCTGGCTGTCGCGCAGGCGGTCGGTGTAGCGCTTCTGGTCGCGGAAGCGCAGCGGGTCGGCGATGGTGTCGGGCAGCTCGACGGTGGTGAACTCGCCGCCGTCGAACAGCAGCTTCAGGCGCTCCTGCACCTTCAGGCGCAGGTGGTGGCCGCAGTGCGGGCAGACCCGCATGTTGGCGTCGAGCTCGCGGTGGAAGACCATCGCGGCGCAGTGCGGGCACTTTTCCCAGAGGTTGTCCGGCACCTCGGGCTTGCGCTCGACCAGCGCGCGGATCTTCGGGCGGACGAAGTTGTTGATCCAGTTCATCGGGTCCTGCCTCGAGACATCCGTCATGCTCGGGCTCGTCCCGTGCATCCATATGTCCGCCGACGCTCCTGGCAGCCATGGATCCTCGGGACAAGCCCGAGGATGACAGCAACAAAATGGGCTCAGGCCGCCCGTCGCGCAACGCCCTTGGCCAGGCTGGCGACGAAGGCCAGCAGGTCCTCGGCGAGGCCCGGCTTGGCCTTGCCGGCCGCGTCCAGGTTCGCCCTCACGCGCTCGACCAGGGCCGAGCCGACCACCGCCGCCTCGGCCGCGGCCGTGACGGTGCCGACGTTGTCCGCCGTCTTGATGCCGAAGCCGACCGCGATCGGCAGCGGCGTGAAGCGCTTGAGGCGGCCGACCGCGCGGGCGATCTCCTCGGCCGAGGCCGAGGCCGTTCCGGTGATGCCCATGATCGAGACGTAGTAGACGAAGCCCGAGGTGCGGTTCAGCACCACCGGCAGGCGCGCGTCGTCACTGGTCGGCGTCGCCAGGCGGATCCAGTGCAGGCCCTTGTCGATCGCCGGCTGGCAGAGCTCGTCGTCCTCCTCGGGCGGCAGGTCGACGATGATGAGGCCGTCGACGCCGGCGGCGCTGGCCGCGGCGAGGAACGTCTCCACGCCCATCGAGTAGATGGGGTTGTAGTAGCCCATCAGGATGACCGGCGTCGCCTGCTCCACCTCGCGGAAGCGGCGCACCAGCTCCAGCGTCTTGGCCAGCGTCATGCCGGCCTTCAGCGCGCGCAGGCTGGAGGCCTGGATCGCCGGGCCGTCCGCCATGGGATCGGAGAAGGGCATGCCCAGCTCGATCACGTCGGCGCCGGCGGCCGGCAGGCCCTTGAGGATCTGCCACGAGGTCTCGAGGTCGGGGTCGCCGGCGGTGACGAAGGTGACCAGGCCGCCGCGGCCCTCGGCCTTCAGCTTGGCGAAGCGCTGTTCCAGACGGGACGCCATCAGAGCTCCACCCCGAAGTGCTTGGCGACCGAGAAGACGTCCTTGTCGCCGCGGCCGCAGAGGTTCATGACCAGCAGGTTGTCCCTGGGCAGGGTCGGCGCCAGCTTGGCGACGTGCGCCAGGGCGTGCGCCGGCTCCAGCGCCGGGATGATGCCTTCCTTCTGCGAGCAGAGCTGGAAGGCGGCCAGCGCCTCCTTGTCCGTCACCGAGACATATTCGACGCGGCCGCTGTCGTTCAGCCAGGCGTGCTCCGGCCCGATGCCGGGATAGTCCAGGCCGGCGGAGATGGAATAGGCGTCCTTGATCTGCCCGTCGCCGTCCTGCAGCAGGTAGGTGCGGTTGCCGTGCAGCACGCCGGGCCGCCCGCCGTTCAGCGAGGCCGCGTGCTCGCCCGTCTCGATGCCGTGGCCGCCGGCCTCGACGCCGACGATGCGCACGTCCTTGTCGTCGAGGAAGGGGTGGAACAGGCCCATGGCGTTCGAGCCGCCGCCGATGCAGGCGACCAGCGTGTCGGGCAGCCGGCCCTCCGCCGCCTGCATCTGCTCGCGCACCTCCTTGCCGATGATGGCCTGGAAGTCGCGCACCATGGCCGGATAGGGGTGCGGGCCGGCCACCGTGCCGATGATGTAGAAGGTGCTCTCGACGTTGGCGACCCAGTCGCGCAGCGCGTCGTTCATCGCATCCTTCAAGGTGCCGGTGCCGCTGGTGACGGGCCTGACCTCGGCCCCCAGCAGCTTCATGCGGAAGACGTTGGGCGCCTGCCGTTCGACGTCGGTGGCGCCCATGTAGACCACGCAGGGCAGGTTGAAGCGGGCGCAGACCGTGGCCACCGCGACGCCATGCTGGCCGGCGCCGGTCTCGGCGATGATGCGGGTCTTGCCCATGCGCTTGGCCAGCAGGATCTGGCCCAGGCAGTTGTTGATCTTGTGGCTGCCGGTGTGGTTGAGCTCGTCGCGCTTGAAGTAGATCTTCGCGCCGCCGAGGTGGTCGGTCAGGCGCTCGGCGAAGTAGAGCGGGCTCGGCCGGCCGACGTAGTGGGTGGCGAGCCACGCCAGTTCCTGATGGAAGGCGGGGTCATCCTTGGCCTCGTTGTAGGCCTTCTCCACCGCCAGGATCAGCGGCATCAGCGTCTCGGCGACGAAGCGGCCGCCATAGATGCCGAAGTGGCCGCGCTCGTCCGGGCCGGTACGGTAGCTGTTGGGTGCGTTCATCACGGCTCCTCGAATGCGGCCGGAGATTGCCCCAAGCGGCCCCGAGGGGCAACGGGGCGGGCCATCCGACGCTAGAGCTCTCGCGCCGCCTGGAGGAAGGCGCGGATCCTGGCCGGGTCCTTCACGCCCGGGGCGCTTTCGACGCCCGAGGAGACATCGACCGCGCGGGCGCCGGTGACCGTGACGGCCTCCTTCAGGTTCTCCGCCTTCAGGGCGCCGGCCAGCATCCAGGGGCGGGGAAAGCGACGGCCGGACAGGAGGGTCCAGTCGAAGGCCAGGGCATTGCCGCCCGGCAGGGCGTTCTTCATCGCGGCCGGCGGCTTGGCCTCGAACATCAGGCGGTCGGCCACCGGCAGGTAGGGTGCGACCAAGTCGAGGTCGGCGGCCTCGGCCAGATGGATCACCTTCATCACCGGCTTGCCCGTCAGTTCGCGGATTGCCGCGACGCGCGCCGGCGTCTCCGACCCGTGCAGCTGCAGCAGCTCCAGCGGCACCTGGCGAACGAGCTGGCGCAGGAAGGCGTCGTCGGCGTCGACGGTCAGGGCGGTCCGGCGCACCCGCTCGGGCACGCGGCGCGCCAGGGCGGCGGCCTGTTCCAGCGTCACGTTGCGCGGGCTGCGCGGGAAGAAGACGAAGCCGACCAGGGCGGCGCCCTCGGCCACCGCCACGTCGAGGGTTTCCGGCGTCGAGAGCCCGCAGATCTTCGCTTCCAGCGCCATGCCGAAGGGTCCTTGAGGTCGGGGCGGCCGTTCTAGGCGCTGGGGCCGGCCCTGGCAAGCCGCGCTCAGAGCAGCGCCGGCAGGCCCTGGTCCAGGCGGCGGTAGGCATCGGCCGCGGGCACGGCCGCCGCGGCGAAGGCCAGCAGCGCGGCGACCGCCGCCAGCAGGCTGTCGAGGAAGGCGCCGGGGTTCCAGTCGCCGCTGGCCAGAAAGCGCAGCCGGGCATCGTGGAAGAGCGCGTCGCCGACGAACGCCAGCAGCGCCGGGGGCACCAGGACCAGCACCAGCAGTGGCCAAAGCGTCGGCATCTCGCCTTTCAGCCGGTTCCAGGAACCCTTCAGACCCTCCGGATCGTTGACGACGATCCCCGGCCAGAGCAGCTGCCAGCGCGCCGCCAGGTAGGAGCAGCTGACGAACCCCAGGATGGCCATAAGGTCGTAGGAGGCGGCCACACCGCCGACGATGACCGACAGCGCCACCAGCACCGCCATGCAGAGGCCCACCAGCAGCGCCATGCCCTGGAAGCGCAGGTGCACGCCGGCCGGCGTCGGCAGCAGCGCCGGCTCGCTGGCGCCGGCGCTGAGCAGGGCGCGGAACCAGGCCACCGCGAAGAGGCTGTGGGCGAAGAGGTGGCAGAGCGCGACACCGAGCAGGCGCCAGCCGTCGGCCGGCCGGCCCTCGTCCGCTGCCAGGGCCTGTTCCAGCACCCAGCGTGGGCCGTAGGCCTTGGCCAGGCCGAAGTTCACCACCAGCAGCACCAGCAGCGGCAGCGCCGCGGCCCGCAGCAAGCCGCGGCGGCCACGCCACAGCAGGCAGTAGGTCGCGAGGGTCAGGCCGGGGACGCGCCGCAAGGCGGGCAACGCGGCACCCGGCTGCGGGCTCATGCCGGCTCGCCGGCCTCCAGCACCAGGTGGCGATAGGCACCGGACACGGTGCCGACGACCACGCCGACGATGCCATAGCCGAGCAGCCCGCCGACCAGCAGCGCCAGGAAGGCCACCAGGTTGACCTCGCCGGTCATCAGGAACTGTGCCTGCGGTGCCTGGGTCAGGCTGTCGAGCAGGGCCGAGACCAGCACCCAGGGCAGCGCCGCCAGTACCAGGCCCCAGAAGAGCTTGAGGCCGAAGCCTCGGGTGACGATCCAGCTCTGCCCCAGGCTGAGGCGCTGGTCCAGCGCGATCGCCGGGAAGATCAGCTGCCAGCGGACGAAGAGCGCCACGGCCAGCACCGCCACGCCGATGATGGCGATGACGGAATTGATCTGCGCGACCATCAGCAGGACCAGCGGGCCGGCGACCGCCAGGCCGATCAGCAGCGAGAGCCCGAGCGTCATGCCGAAGAAGCGCATGTGGCGGCCGAGGATCGGCGGCAGCAGGCGCGGCCTCTCCTCCGGGCCCAGCAGGTTGAAGCGGTGCCAGGACACGGCGAAGAGCGCATAGGCGATCAGCACGCAGACCTGGACGCCGAGGCCGCGGATCTGCATGCCGGCCGGCAACGAGCCCTGCTGCATCATGGCGCGCACCAGGTCCGGCCCGTAGAGCGAGAGGTAGCCGACCTGCACCGCCATCTCGATGGCCAGCGGCACCAGGGCGGCGGTCAGCCAGGCGCCCGGCTGGGACAGCAGGACACGGTAGGCCTGGCTGACGATCTCGAGGATCGGCAGGCTGCGCCGCGGCGCGTCGCGATCGAGCGTGCTCATGCTGGCCCTCCCCGGCTGGACGCCGTCACTCTGCCCGGCCGTCGCGCCTGGCGCTAGGGGTTGGGGATCAGGCTGCGCAGCGCCTGGGACAGCACGCCGATGCCGAGCCCGGCCAGCGCCAGGGCGACGAGCCCGGTGATCCCCTGCATGATCGCCACCCGCATGAAGCCGGTGTTCTTCAGGAAATACTCGGTCATCCAGTCCTGCTGCAGCGACTGCAGCAGCCACATGACCAACGCCATCGGCAGGGCGGCGAAGAGGCTGGCGAAGAAAAGCACCAGGACGCGGCCGCGCATGGCTTCCCAGGAATAGCCGGGGCCGACCGCGCTTTCGCCCACCGCGGCCGCCGGCAGGCAGAGGCTCATGCGCAGCGAGAAATAGGCACCGACCAGCACGCCGACGAACAACGGCAGCAGGGCGACGAAGACACTGCGGGTCGCCATGGCGCTGCTGATCAGGCCGCCCAGGAAGCCGCCGATCACCAGCGGCAGGGCGAGCAACAGGGAATAGCCGAGGAAGGCCAGGTGACGCCCGCCGATCGCCGGCAGCAGGCGCGGACGGCCGTGGCCCAGCATGAAGCGGTGCCAGGCGACGGCGAAGACGATGGAGGTGACGAAGCCGGCGACGAACTCCAGCCAGAACACGGTCTGCACGTTGCTCTGGAAGCCGCGCAGGAAGGCGTAGCTGTTCACCTGGCCGCTGGCGATGGCGTCCTGCAGCGTCGCCGCGAGATCGCGGGTCAGCAGGATCTCCACCACCAGCACCAGCAGCCAGGGCAGCGCCGCCGCCGCCAGGAAGCTGCCGAAGTGGCCGAAGATGCCGCGGTAGCCGCTGGCCACCAGCACGCCCAGGGCATAGTCCTCGTCGGTGGTGGGGCAGGGCTCCAGCCCGGACGCGGGGGTGGTGCTGTCGCTCATGACCTTCGCTTCCTCATCGCTTTTCACAGCACCCCGGTTTTAGCCGCGCCGGCGCGAATAGCCAGCAAAGACCCGCAAAACCGGAGGGATTCCTTGCCCCGGCGCCGAGCGGCCGCCCTAGGCGGCGGCCAGCTCGTCCGCCACCCGGCGGGCGGCGGCGACGGGGTCGGCATCGCCGGTGATGGGGCGGCCGATCACCAGGTAGTCGGCGCCGGCCCGCAGCGCCTCGGCCGGGGTCATGACGCGCTTCTGGTCGCCGGCGGCGGACCAGGCCGGGCGCACGCCGGGGATCACCAGGGTGAAGTCGGGGCCGCAGGCGGCGCGCAGCGCGGCGATCTCGCGCGGGCTGGCCACCACGCCGTCGCACCCGTTGGCCTGGGCAAGACGGGCGAGGCGCAGCACCTGGGCCTCGGCCGGTCCCTGCTGGCCGACGGCGGCGAGGTCATCGTCGTCCAGGCTGGTCAGCACCGTGACGGCGATCAGCAGCGGGCGAGGATCGGCCTCGCCCACCGCGGCGGCGGCGGCCCTCAGCATCGCCGGACCGCCCGAGGCGTGGACGTTGACCAGGAAGGGCTTCATGGCCGCGGCCGAACGCAGGGCGCCGGCCACGGTGTTGGGGATGTCGTGGAACTTGAGGTCGAGGAAGAAGGGGGCGCCCTGCAGCGCCGCCTCCACCCCCTGTGGGCCCAGGCGGGTGAAGAACTCCTTGCCGATCTTGAAGCCGCCGACATGCGGGCGGAGCTGCTCCACCAGGCGCCGGGCCAGGGCAAGGTCGGTGGTATCCAGGGCCACCAGCACGCGGTCGGCGGGACGCGCAATGCGCTGGCGCGTGGCGGTCGCGTGCGTGGCGGCCGCGCGCGTGGCGGTCAGGGTCGCGGACATCGGGTCCCCTCCAATCGGCTGGCTGTCGGAATTCCCCCCTGTTAGCAGGCCCGGCTGCGTTCTGCCAGCGCAACGGCGGCCTCAGCCGCGGCCGCCGGCGAGGCGCAGCGGCGGGCGGCTCGGCGCCGCCGGCGGCAGCGTCGCCTGGACCAGGCCCTGGTCGCGCTTCAGGCGCGCCACCTCGGCCTCGAGGCGCTGCGCGCGCTCGCGCTCGGCGCGCAGGCGGCGGCGGGCGCCGCCGGCCCCCAGCCAGCCGGCCAGCACGCCGACCCCCAGGCCCAGCGCCAGGGCGCCCAGGACCATGAGGAAGAGCGGCGCCTGAAGCTCCAATTGGAAGGGCCAGAGGCGAAGCGGCACGTCATGCCGGTTGGTCACGGCGAAGGCCACGGCGAGGACCAGCAACGGCAGGGTGAGGATCAGGGTCAGGCGGCGCATGGCGTCCCTCGCGGCATTCCTTGGGCATAGATACTACGCCAGGGTAGTGCGGCGTCACGCGCTGCGCCAAGGGAAGGCTGGAGATTGCCGCGGGACGACGGCGGGCCGGGGGTCGGGCCCGGTTAGGTCACGCCGGGTGAAGTCAGGCCTGGTTCAGGCGCTCGCGCAACTGCTTGCCGGACTTGAAGAACGGAATGGCCTTCTCGTCCACCTGCACGGCATCCCCGGTGCGGGGGTTGCGTCCGGTCCGCGCGCCGCGCTTGCGCACCGAGAAGGCGCCGAAGCCACGCAGCTCGACCCGGCTGCCCACCGCGAGGGCCTGGGTGATCTCGTCGAAGATGGTCGAGACGATCTTCTCGACGTCGCGGTGATAGAGATGCGGATTGAGCTCTGCGATACGCTGGATCAGTTCCGACTTGGTCATGCGTCCCCCCGGACCGCGCGACAGCCACCGTCTTGCCCTGACCCGCCTCCGCCCCGTCGCGGCCGGCGTGCGGCGTCGATAGCGTCGTTACGGAAAATGGTGCCAGAGCCACCTGGCGGGGTCAAGCTAACTCGCGGAAGCGGCACGTTTTTTATCGACTATGGCAAATTTGTCGGCCGGTGGCGCAAAAAGCCGGGGCGGCCCACCATTGGTGGACCGCCCCGTTTGATCTGCGATCAGGGAAGGGGAGCCGATTACTCCTCGTCCTCGTCCTCGCGCTCTTCCTTGGCCTTCTTGCGCTTGGCCGCCTTGGCGTCGCGCTCGGCCAGGGCCCGGCCGAGGATGTCGCCGAGCGAGGCGCCCGACTCGGCGGAGCCGAACTCGGCCACCGCCTGCTTCTCCTCGTCCATCTCCTTGGCCTTGACGGACAGGGTGATGCGCCGCGTCTTCTTGTCGAGGTTGGTGATCTTGGCGTCCACCTTCTCGCCGACGGCATAACGATCGGGGCGCTGCTCGCTGCGCTCGCGCGACAGGTCGGACTTGCGGATGAAGCCGATGGCGCCGTCGGCCAGCTTGACCTCGATGCCGGCCTCCTGGACCGAGGAGACGGTGACGGTCACCACCTCGCCCTTCTTCACGTTCTCCACGGCGCCCGCGAAGGGATCCTCGGAGAGCTGCTTGATGCCGAGCGAGATGCGCTCCTTCTCGACGTCGACGTCCAGCACCTTGACGTTCACGGTCTGGCCCTTGGCGTAGTCCTTCACCGCGTCCTCGCCGGAACGGCCCCAGTCGAGGTCGGAGAGGTGGACCATGCCGTCGATGTCGCCGGGCAGGCCGACGAAGAGGCCGAACTCGGTGATGTTCTTCACCTCGCCCGAGAGCTCGGTGCCGGCCGGGTACTTGGCGGCGAAGGTCTCCCACGGGTTGGCCAGGCACTGCTTCAGGCCCAGCGAGACGCGGCGCTTCACCGGATCGACGTCCAGCACCATCACCTCAACCTCCTGCGAGGTGGAGACGATCTTGCCGGGGTGGACGTTCTTCTTGGTCCAGGACATCTCGGAGACGTGCACCAGGCCCTCGATGCCCGGCTCCAGCTCCACGAAGGCGCCGTAGTCGGTGATGTTGGTCACGCGGCCGGTGAACTTGGCGCCCACCGGGTACTTGGCGGCCACGCCCTCCCAGGGATCGGCCTCGAGCTGCTTCATGCCCAGCGAGATGCGCTGCGTCTCGGGGTTGAAGCGGATCACCTGCACCTTGAGCTGCTGGCCGACATGCAGCGCCTCGCTCGGGTGGTTGATGCGCTTCCAGGAGATGTCGGTGACGTGCAGCAGGCCGTCGACGCCGCCCAGGTCCACGAAGGCGCCGTAGTCGGTGATGTTCTTCACCACGCCCTGCAGCACCTGGCCTTCCTGCAGGTTGGCGACCAGCTCCGAGCGCTGCTCGGCGCGGGTCTCTTCCAGCACGGCGCGGCGCGAAACCACGATGTTGCCGCGCGAGCGGTCCATCTTGAGGATCTGGAAGGGCTGCGGCGTGTGCATCAGCGGGGTCACGTCGCGGATCGGGCGGATGTCGACCTGGCTGCCGGGCAGGAAGGCCACGGCGCCGGAGAGGTCGACGGTGAAGCCGCCCTTCACGCGGCCGAAGATCTGGCCGGTGACGCGCTCGTTCTTCTCGAACAGCTTCTCGAGCTGGGTCCAGGCCTCCTCGCGGCGCGCCTTGTCGCGCGACAGCACGACCTCGCCGTTCTTGTTCTCCATGCGCTCGAGGTAGACCTCGACCGAGCCGCCGACCTCCAGGCCGTCCTGCTCGCCCGCCTTCTCGAACTCGCGCAGCGGCACGCGGCCCTCGGCCTTGAGGCCGACGTCGACGACGACGGCGTCGCCATCGAGGGCGACGATGGTGCCCTTGAGCACGGCGCCTTCCAGGCCCTTGCCGGTGCCGAGCGACTCGTCGAGCAGCGCGGCGAAGGATTCTTTCTGCGAAGTGGAGGTCTGCGTAGCCATGTGGTTGCCTTGGGGTCCTTTCGGTACGTGGAACGTGGGTTGGGGTTGATGGGTCTGGTGGATGACGGCGAAACGCACGGCGAGAGGCAGCCGCAAGGCTGGCCCCGCCGAAGGCAGTCGCGCCGAATGAGGTAACCGGTCCTAAGCCGTCCTTTCTCGCTCAGGCCTTGGGATTGGCGGCGAGACGCCCGCGAACGATGGAGAGGGCCTTCTGGAAGGCCTGCTCCGCGTCCAGCTCCGTGGTGTCGAGCACCACGGCGTCTGCCGCCGGCTTGAGCGGCGAAACCGCGCGATCGCTGTCGCGCCGGTCCCGGTCCCTGAGGTCGTCAAGGACGGCGGCGTATATAGCGGGCTCGCCGCGTCCCTGCAACTCCCGGAATCGCCGTTCCGCCCGCGCCTCGGCCGAGGCGGTGACGAAGAGCTTGGCCGGCGCATCCGGGCAGATGACCGTGCCGATGTCGCGGCCATCGAGCACGGCGCCCGGCTTGCCGTCGGGCGGGGCGGCGATGAAGCGGAGCTGAAAGTCCTTGACCGCCGCGCGTACCGCCGGCACGGCGGCGACCCTGGACGACCACTGGGCGATCTTTTCGGTGCGCAGGCCCGGCCGGGCGAGGTCGGCGGCGGTCAGCGCCGCCGCGGCGGCCAGCATCTCGGCCTCGCCCGGCGGGTCGGCCAGCGCCAGCGCCAGCGCGGCGACGGCGCGGTAGATCAGGCCGGTGTCGAGATAGGCGAAGCCCAGTTCGGCCGCCAGGCGCCGGGCCAGCGTGCCCTTGCCGGCGGCCGTGGGACCGTCGATCGCCACCACCTGGGCCATCAGGCCGGCCCGACCTTGGCGCCAAGCCCCTGCATCAGCGGTACGAAGCCGGGGAAGGAGGTGTCGATGAAGGCGCCGTCGTCGACCGTGACGCCCTGCTCCGAGGCCAGGCCCAGCACCAGGAAGGCCATGGCGATGCGGTGGTCCATGTGGGTCTGGACCACAGCGCCACCGGGCACGCGGCGCCCGCCGCTGCCGTGCACCACCAGGCTGTCCGGCCCCTCTTCGACGCGCACGCCGTTCGCCTCCAGGCCGCGCGCGACGGCGGCCAGGCGGTCGCTCTCCTTGACCCTCAGCTCGGCCAGGCCCTGCATGACGGTGGTGCCGTCCGCCAGGGCGGCGGCGACCGCCAGGATGGGGTACTCGTCGATCATCGAGGGTGCGCGCTCGGGCGGCACGGTCACGCCCCTCAGCGGGCCGCCGGTGATCGCCAGGTCGGCCACCGGCTCGCCGCCGACCTCGCGCGGATTCTCGTAGGCGATGCCGGCGCCCATCTCGGCCAGGGTCTGGTATAGCCCCGTGCGCAGCGGGTTGGTGCCGACCGAGGGCAGGCGGACGCCGGAGCCCTGGAGCAGCGCCGCCGCCACCGCCGGGAAGGCGGCCGAGGAGGGATCGGCGGTGACGCTGAAGGGCCGCGCCGTCAGTTCCGGCTGGCCGGTCAGGGTGACGTGGCGGCCGTCCTCCCGGTCGGCCACGGCGATCTCGGCGCCGAGGTAGCGCAGCATGCGCTCGGAGTGGTCGCGCGTCGGCTCGGGCTCGATCACCGTGGTCTCGCCGGCGGTGTTGAGGCCGGCCAGCAGGATGGCGCTCTTCACCTGGGCCGAGGCGACCGGCAGGCGGTAGGTGATGGGCAACGGCCGGCTGGAGCCCAGCACGGTCAGCGGCAGGCGCCCGCCCTGGCGGCCGTGGAAGCGCGCACCCATGAGCTGCAGCGGCTCGCTGACCCGGCCCATCGGCCGCTTGCGCAGCGAGGCATCGCCGGTCAGCACGGCGTAGAGCGGATGGCTGGCGAGGATGCCGAGCAGCAGGCGCGCCGCCGTGCCGCTGTTGCCCATGTCCAGCACGTCGGCCGGCTCGGTCAGGCCGCCGATGCCGCGGCCGAAGACGCGCCAGCGCCCTTCGCCCAGGTTCTCCACCTCGGCGCCGAGGGCGCGGCAGGCGGCGGCGGTGCGCAGCACGTCGTCGCCTTCCAGCAGGCCCTCGATGCGGGTCTCGCCGACCGCCAGCAGGCCCAGCATGAGCGCGCGATGACTCTGCGACTTGTCGCCCGGCACGCGGGCCTCGCCGGCCAGCGCCTCGGTGGGCCTGGCGGTCAGCGGCATCTTGCGATCGGCGTGCGACATGGGCTCTCCCGTCCGGACGCCCGCGTCTCTAGCAGGAGCGACCAGCCCGCGCCAGCGGCAGGAGTCCGGCGTCAGGAGAGCTGCGCCAGCAGCGCGCGGCGCACCTGCCGGAAGGCCGGGTCCTCCAGCTTCTCGCGCCGGTGCACCAGGGCGAGGGTGCGGTTGACCGGCGGCTCGAGCTGCAGGACCGTGAGGCCGCGGCCGTTCTCGCCCGCCACCACTTCGCTCGGCAGGATGGCGCAGCCGAGGCCGGCGATCACCGTGTGGCGCACCGCCTCGATCGACGAGAGCCACATGGCGGCGCGCATCTCCAGCCCGGCGGCGGCGAACCACTCGCGGATCAGGCGCGCATGGCTGCCGCGGTTGCCCTCCAGGATCAGGGTCTGCCTGGCCAGTGCCGGCGCCGTCGGCCGCGGCCCCACGGCGGCGGCCAGCGCGGCATCGCCCGCCGGCAGCAGGGCGACGATGGGGTCGCTGCGCAGGCGGCGCACCTGGAAGCCCTCGGTGTCCGCCGGCAGGGTGACGAGGCCGAGGTCCAGCGTGCCGGCACGCAGCCGCTCCAGCATCTCCTCGGTCGGTCCGGTGGAGACCGCGAGCTCGATCCCCGGCTGCTCGCGCCGGAGGCGGGTCAGGATCGGCGGCAGGAGGTAGGTCAGCGCCGCCGTGCCGGTGCCGATGCGCACCCGGCCGAGGCCGCCGTCGCGGTGCCGCTTCAAGGTGGCGAGCGCGGCCTCGCCCTCGGCCAGCAGGCGGCGGGCGTGGGCGATCAGTTCGCGGCCCGCCAGGGTCGGCTGCACGCGGCGGCCCAGGCGCTCGACCAGGGCGACGCCATGCCGCTCCTCCAGGTCGCGGATCTGCTGGCTGATGGCCGGCTGGCTGAGGTTGCGGGCGCGCGCCGCGGCGGTGAAGCCGCCGAGGTCGGCGATCGCCACGAGGCTGGCGAGCTGGTCGAGGTTCAGCGGGCGCATACCAAAGCATTGCTTATGGATAAGATCGCTACAATCGATTTCTCTTATCCACAGCGCCGTGGTCCCCTGCCGCCACCGAAGCCCAAGGAGGCCGCCATGACCAACAGCCGCATGCTCGTCGCCCGTCCTCTGCGCAGTCCGGCCCAGCACAGCCCCGCCTCGGCGCGCCGCGGCGTCGGCCTGCTGCGCTGGCTGTGGCAGCGTCTGCGCTACGAGCTGCTGCTGCGGCGCGACATCCACGACCTGGAGCGGCTGGACGACGCGCGCCTGGCCGACCTCGGCATCAGTCGTGGTGCCATCGATGGCGCCGTGCGCGGCCTCTTCGATCCGCATCGCTGAGCCAACGCGCCGCCGGCTTGCACGGCCGAGGGGAAGCGCCATCTAAAGCGTTTGACAGGCGGGCGCGGGCGTGGCAATTGCCGCGCCCTATCCCATACCCGCCTGCCTCACCCCTGGACGGAGACAAGCTGTGGCCAAGCCCGAATGGGGCACGAAACGCCAGTGCCAGTCGTGCGGCGCTAAGTACTACGACTTCGGCAAGACGCCGATCGTCTGCCCGTCCTGCGGCGCGACCTTCGATCCCGAGGCGATCCTGAAGGCGCGTCGTCCGCGTCCGCAGGCACAGCCGAAGAAGGACCGCGTGGTGCCGGTGCCGGGCGACGAGCCCGAGGAGGAGGCGCCCGAGGAGGCCGCCGAGGACGAGACCGAGGAGGAGGCCGTCGTCGAAGACGAGGCGACCGAGGACGAGGACGTTCCGGAGGGTGACGACGAGGCGGTCGAAGAGGATGAGGCGGCCGAGGACGAGGACGACGATCTTCTCGAAGACGCCTCCGAACTCGGCGAGGACGACGAGGATGTCGAAGACATCGTCGAGTCCGACGACGAGGAGGAGCGCTGAGGGTTCGCCCCTTCCGAGTTTCCTCTTGCAAAGGCGGGGCCGCGTTCTTAGGTTCCTGCCGCTTCCGCCGGGGCCCAACCGCCGGCCGGACCAGAGTTTCGGGGCTGTAGCTCAGTTGGGAGAGCGCTACAATGGCATTGTAGAGGTCGTCGGTTCGATTCCGTCCAGCTCCACCAAGTCAAGAACCCCCTGGGAAACCAGGGGGTTTTTGCATTTCAGGGCCCCGAGAGCCGGCCGCTGATCTGGGTCAAGGCACCCCCGTCGCCCAGGCGCTAGCATGGTTTTTTCAGGGGCACCTTTTCAGGGGCACCAACGACGTGACTGGCAACGGGCAGGATTGGATCAAGCGCTTTCCCGGCCTGGCGGGCCTCGAGCCGGCGGTGGCGCAGCGTCTGCTGCGCGAGGCGCGCATCGTGCGCATGCCGGCGGGCAGCCGGATCTTCGGCCCCGGGCAGGCGCCCGAAAGCCTGGTGCTGCTGCTGGACGGCTCGGTCAGGGTGCAGCAGGTCTCGGAAAGCGGCCGCGAGATCGTGCTCTACCGGGTCAGCGCCGGCGAGAGCTGCGTGCTGACCACGGCCTGCCTCATGGCCTACGACGACTATCTTGCCGAGGCCGTGGCCGAGACCGACGTCTCGGCCGTCGCCATCCCCCGCGCTGCCTTCGACGAGGCCATCGCGCAGTCGCCGGTCTTCCGCCGCTTCGTCTTCAGCACCTTCAGCCGGCGTGTCACCGACCTCTTCCGCATCATCGACGAGGTTGCCTTCAGCCGCATCGACATCCGCCTGGCACAGCGCCTGCTGAAGCTGGCCGGCCCCGGCGGCCACGTGGCGCAGACGCACCAGCAGCTGGCCTCTGAGCTCGGCACCGCGCGCGAGGTGGTGAGCCGCCAGCTGCAGGAATTCCAGCGCCGCGGCTGGGTCGAGGTGGCGCGCGGCGACGTCGCGCTGACCGACCGCGACGCGCTGGCGCACCTGGCAGCAGAAGCCGGCTCTGTGACTTAGTTACCGACAGCGGCGCCACCGGCCTGCTCTGCTGTCCGAAGCAACAGCCTTCGGGAGCGAAACGCCATGTCCAGCAACATCGGATCGATCGACCGGATCCTGCGGATCGTCGTCGGCCTCGGCCTCATCAGCCTCGTCTTCATCGGTCCCAAGACGCTGTGGGGCCTGGTCGGGCTGGTGCCGCTGCTGACCGCCTTCGCCGGCTTCTGCCCGGCCTACCGGCTCATCGGCATCAACACCTGCGCCCGCCGCTGAGCCAATCGTCGAAAGGGAAAGGCAACCGCCCATGCCAACCGACTTCACCCCCTGGTCCGCGCTCGCCGGCGGCGCGCTGATCGGCCTCGCCGCCAGCCTGCTGATGCTGGGCAACGGCCGCATCGCCGGCATCAGCGGCATCCTGGGGCGGCTGCTGCCGCCCTGGACCGCCGGCGGCGACCGCGACTGGATGCCGCGCCTGACCTTCCTCGCCGGCCTGATCGCCGCGCCGCTGCTGTTGCAGGCGGCCGGGGCCTGGGACTGGCCGGCGGCATGGCTGCCCGGCGGCAGCCTGCTGATGGCGGTCGCCGGCCTGCTGGTCGGCGTCGGCACCACCCTGGGATCGGGCTGCACCAGCGGCCACGGCGTCTGCGGCCTGGCGCGCCTCTCGCCTCGTTCGCTCGCCGCCACCCTGACCTTCATGGCGGTCGCCGTGGCCACGGTCTTCGTGCGCCGCCACCTGCTGGAGGGCTAGGCCATGCGCAGCCTCATCGGACTCCTCTCCGGCCTGCTGTTCGGCGCCGGGCTCGCCATCAGCGGCATGATCCAGCCGGCCAAGGTGCTGGGCTTCCTCGATATCGCCGGCGCCTGGGATCCCAGCCTGGCGCTGGTCATGGCCGGCGCGCTGGCCGTCACCTTCGCCGGCTACCGCCTGGCCCTGGGCCGGCCGCAGCCGCTCTACGACAGCAGGTTCCACCTGCCGACGGCGAGCCGCGTCGACGCCCGCCTGCTGGCCGGCGCCGCGCTCTTCGGCCTCGGCTGGGGCCTCGGCGGCTATTGCCCCGGGCCGGCGCTGGCCGCCGCCGGGGGCCTGTCGCAAGGCACGCTGGTCTTCCTCGCCGGCCTGGTCGCCGGCACGGTCGCCGCCCGCTTCGTCCCCACCCTGCCCGGTCGCGGCGCGCTGCCGCGGCCGGCGCGCTAGCCACGGCAAGACAGCCAAGGGAGACCTGCCATGACGACCCCCGCCTTGAAGCCCATCGTGAAGGGCTATTTCGATCCCGACACCAACACCATCAGCTACCTGGTGCGCGATCCGGGCTCCAAGGCCTGCGCCATCGTCGACTCGGTGCTTGACCTCGACTACGCGGCGGGGCGGACCAGCCACCGCTCGGCCGACGCCATCATCGCCGACGTGGAGCGCGAGGGGCTGGAGCTGGTCTGGCAGATCGAGACCCACGCCCACGCCGACCACCTCTCGGCCGCGCCCTACATCAAGCAGCGGCTGGGCGGGAAGATCGGCATCGGCGAGCAGATCACCGCGGTGCAGACGGTCTTCGGCCAGGTCTTCGACGAAGGCGCGGAGTTCAAGCGCGACGGCAGCCAGTTCGACCACCTCTTCAAGGACGGCGAGCGCTATGCCATTGGCGGCCTGACGGGCCTGGCCATGGCGACGCCCGGCCACACGCCGGCCTGCATGACCCACCTGATCGGCGACGCCGCCTTCGTCGGCGACACGATCTTCATGCCGGACGGCGGCACGGCGCGCGCGGACTTCCCCGGCGGCGACGCACGGGTGCTCTATCGCTCGATCCACAAGCTGCTCAGCCTGCCGCCCGAGACGCGGCTCTTCATGTGCCACGACTATGCGCCGGGCGGCCGCGAGTTCCGCTGGGAGACCACGGTGGCCGAGGAGCGGGCGCAGAACATCCACGTGCGCGACGGCATCGACGAGGAGGCTTTCGTCGCCATGCGCAGTGCCCGCGACAAGACCCTGGGCATGCCGCGCCTGATCATCCCTTCGATCCAGGTGAACATGAAGGCCGGCCGGCTGCCGGCCCCCGCGCCCAGCGGCAAGCGCTTTCTGAAGGTGCCTCTCGACCTGTTCTGAGCCCCCAACCCCGAGGAAGACAGACCCATGGAGATCAAGCGCGTTACCAAGGACTTCGCGGTGTCGCCCCAGGTTGCGCCGGGCGACCTGACGGCGCTGGCCACGGCCGGCTTCCGCGCCGTGATCTGCAATCGGCCGGACGGCGAGGGGCCCGACCAGCCGCTCTTCGCCGAGATTGCCGCCGCGGCCAAGGCCGCCGGCCTGGAGGCGCGCTACCTGCCGGTCGAGACCGGCAAGGTCGGTGACGAGACCGTGGCCGCCTTCCGCGGCCTGCTGGACGAACTGCCGAAGCCGCTGCTGGCTTTCTGCCGCTCGGGCACGCGCTCGATCACGCTCTGGTCGCTGGCCGAGGCGGAGGGGCGCCCGCTGCCGGAGATCCTGGCCAGCAGCAAGGCGGCCGGCTACGACATGTCCGGTGTGGCACGGCGCATCGCCAACGGCGGGCGCACGCCGACCGACGTGGCCGATGCCTCGCACCAGATCGTCATCGTCGGCGGCGGCGCCGCCGGCATCTCGGTCGCCGCCAGTCTGCTGGCGCGCAAGCCGAACCTCGACATCGCGGTGATCGAACCGGCCGAGGCGCACTACTACCAGCCGGGCTGGACGCTGGTCGGCGCCGGTGTGTTCTCGCCCGAGACCACGGTGCGCACCATGGCCTCGGTGCTGCCGCGCGGCGTCACCTGGATCAAGGCGGCGGTCGCCGCCTTCGAGCCCGAGAAGGACGCGGTGATCCTGGATGGCTGCCGCGTGGTGAAGTACGGCCGCCTCATCGTCTGCCCGGGCCTCAAGCTCGACTGGCGCGCCGTGCCCGGACTGGTGGAGACGCTGGGCAAGAACGGCGTCACCTCGAACTACCGCTACGACCTCGCGCCTTACACCTGGAAGCTGGTGCAGGAGCTGACGTCGGGCCGCGCGCTCTTCACCCAGCCGCCCATGCCGATCAAGTGCGCCGGCGCGCCGCAGAAGGCGCTCTACCTCTCGGCCGACCACTGGCTGCGCAATGGGCGGCTGAAGGACATCGAGGTCGCCTTCTACAACGCCGGCGCGGTGCTGTTCGGCGTCGCCGCCTATGTCCCGGCGCTGATGGAGTACGTCGAGCGCTATCACGCGACGCTCAACTTCGGCCACAACCTGGCGCGCATCGACGGTCCGTCGAAGACCGCCTGGTTCACCCGCACCGCCGCCGACGGCAGCAAGGACACGGTCGAGACGCGCTTCGACATGATCCATGTCTGCCCGCCGCAGACCGCGCCTGACTTCGTGCGTGCCAGTCCGCTGGCCGATGCCGCCGGCTGGCTGGAGGTCGACCAGGCGACCCTGCGCCACAAGCGCTTCGAGAAGATCTACGGCCTGGGCGACGTCACCTCGACGCCCAATGCCAAGACCGCCGCGGCGGCGCGCAAGCAGGCGCCGGTGGTGGCGCAGAACCTGCTGGCCGACCTCGGCTTCGTGCCGGCGCACGTCAGCTACGACGGCTACGGCTCCTGTCCGCTCACCGTCGAGCGCGGCAAGATCGTGCTGGCCGAGTTCCTCTATGGCGGCAAGGTGGCGCCGACCTTCCCCAGGTTCTTCATCGACGGCACCAGGCCCTCGCGCGCCGCCTGGTGGCTCAAGGAGCGCATACTGCCGCCGGTCTACTGGCGCGCCATGCTGAAGGGACGGGAATGGTTCGCGGGACCCAAGACGGCGGCGTGACGCCCGCCGCCGCGTCCGGTCGGCCCGAGGGCGGCTGGCGCCGACACCTGCCGATCCTCGAGTGGCTGCCCGGCTATGGCCGGGCGGACCTCGGCAACGACCTGCTGGCGGCGGTGATCGTCACCATCATGCTGATCCCGCAGAGCCTGGCCTATGCCCTGCTGGCCGGCTTGCCGGTGGAGATGGGGCTCTATGCCTCCATGCTGCCGCTGCTGGCCTACGCGGTCTTCGGCACCAGCCGCACGCTGGCGGTCGGGCCGGTCGCCGTGGTCTCGCTGATGTCGGCGGCGGCGGCGGGCCAGGTCGCCGCCGCCGGCAGCGCCGACTTCGTCGCCGCCAGCATCCTGCTGGCTTTGCTGTCGGGTCTTTTCCTGCTGGCGCTCGGCCTGCTCAGGCTCGGCTTCATCGCCAACTTCCTCAGCCATCCGGTCATCTCCGGCTTCATCTCGGCCTCGGGCATCCTGATCGCCGCCAGCCAGCTCAAGCACATCCTGGGCATCAAGGCCGGCGGGCAGACACTGGTCGAGCTGGCGCCGGCGCTGGTGCGCGGCCTCGGCGACACCAACCTCATCGTGCTGGCGATCGGCGCCGGCGCCACGGTCTTTCTCTTCTGGGTGCGGCGCGGACTGGCGCCACTGCTGCGGCGACTGGGCCTCTCGCCGCGCAGCGCCTCGCTGCTGGCCAAGACCGGCCCGGTACTGGCCGTCGCCGTCACCACACTGGCCGTGTGGGGCTTCCAGCTGACGGCGCAGGGCGTGCCGGTGGTCGGCGCCGTGCCGCAGGGCCTGCCGCCGCTGACCCTGCCGCCCTTCGACCTCGGCCTGTGGAGCGACCTCGCCTGGCCGGCGGCGCTGATGGCGCTGGTCGGCTTCGTCGAATCGGTCTCGGTCGCGCAGACCCTGGCGGCCAAGCGACGCCAGCGCATCCGCCCGGACCAGGAGCTGATCGGCCTGGGCGCGGCCAACCTCGCCGCCGCGGTCACCGGCGGCTATTCCGTCACCGGCGGCTTCGCCCGCTCGGTGGTGAACTTCGACGCCGGCGCGGCCACCCCGGCGGCCGGCGCCTACACCGCCATCGGCATCCTCATCGCCACCCTGGCGCTGACGCCGCTGCTGGCTTTCCTGCCGCAGGCGACGCTGGCGGCCACCATCATCGTCGCCGTGCTTTCGCTGGTCGACCTCGGCGGCCTGGCACGGGCCTGGCGCTATTCCAAGGCGGACTTCCTCGCCATGCTGGCCACGGTGCTGGCGACGCTGGGCGTCGGCGTGGAGATCGGCATCCTCTGCGGCGTCGGCCTGTCGATCCTGCTGCACCTCTACCGCACCAGCCGGCCGCACATGGCGATCGTCGGCCTGGTGCCGGGCAGCGAGCACTTCCGCAACGTGCTGCGCCACAAGGTGCTGACCACGCCGTCGGTCGCCACGCTGCGCGTCGACGAGAGCCTCTACTTCCCCAACGCCCGCATGCTGGAGGATCGCGTGCTGGCGCTGGTGGCCGGCAACCCGGCGCTGAAGCACCTCGTCCTCATGTGTCCGGCGGTCAACCATGTCGACATGAGCGCGCTGGAGAGCCTGGAGATCATCAACCAGCGCCTGAAGGACGCCGGCGTCACCCTGCATCTCTCCGAGGTGAAGGGGCCGGTGATGGACCGCCTGGCCCGCTCGCACCTGCTGGCCGAACTGACCGGCCAGGTCTTCCTCTCGCAATTCGACGCCATCCGTGCCCTGGCGCCGGAGATCGCCGCCGCGGCCGGCCGCACCGCGGCGGCCTGATCGGGCCGGGAACCTTCCGGTGCTTCGGCGGGTTGCCACCAGGGCTGGCGGCGACGGCGGGCCTTGCCTAACCTCGGTCGCCTGGACGCGATGCGGAGGGAGCGCAGGATGGCCGAAAGCCGAGAGACGACCGACCGACGCGGCATGGGACTGCTCGCCGCCCTGGCGCTGCCGCTCCTGCTGCTGCTCGGCGCCTGCGCCGACGATCCGGGGCAGCCGCCCGCCATCACCACCGCGCTGCCGGAGGAACCGAAGCCGCCGGAATGCCCGGTGCCGCCGCCCGAGGCGATGAACGGCCCTGGCCTCAAGGTCGCCAGTTTCACGGTCGACAACCTGGGGGTCTATTCCAGCCGCGACAACCAGGCCCTGGCCTGCATGCTCGGCACCTTCGACCTGGTGGCGATCCACGACCTTGCGGTGCCGCCCTATGCCGGCAGCTTCGCCGACGGCGAGGCCTATCGTCCCGACCCGGCGGCGGCCGGCTTCTTCGACGCCATGCGGGCGCAGGGCTTCGCCTACGCCATCGGGCCGGAGGACACCGGCCCCGGCAACAAGATCAAGCTGACCAGCGGCGTCACCGCCTGGCCGGCGGTCTTCTACAAGCCGCAGCTGCTGCAGGTCGACGGCAGCAAGCCCAGCGGCTACATCCTGCCGGACCGCAGCGCCAACGTGGACTTCGACTACGTGCCCTTCGCGCTGCCGCTGCGCACGACTGACGGGCGCTTCGACTTCCTGCTGCTGTCGGTGAAGCTGGCCGAGGGGCCGGACAAGGTCACCCGCCGGCGCAGCGAGATCTTCGCGCTGACCAACTGGATCCAGACCTATCGCCGCGGCGAACAGGACGTGCTGGTGCTGATGGAGCCGAGCTTCCTCACCTGCCAGGAGCGGGCGGCGGCCCTGCCCGACGGCTACCTGCCGGCCGACCCCGCCTGCCGCGTGATGGACGTGAGCCGCAAGCGGCCGAGCGACACGGCACTGCTGGCGCCCGGCGCGAGCATGACGCTGGAGGCCTTCGACGGCTTCGACATCGTCACCGCGATGTACCCTTTCTGGGTCTTCGGCCACAGCAGCGACTACCCCGGCAGCCCCTACAATCCGGCGCAGTTCGACCAGTACTACTCGGGCGCGACGCCGCTGGTGCTGCGCCTGCTGCCGCCGGGTGGCGGAGACGGCGACTAGTGGCGCCCTAGAAGGGAAAGGCCAGCAGGATCATCGGCGCGCCCAGCAGCAGCACCGCGACCTGCAGCAGCAGGCCGAAGCGCCAGTAGTCGCCGAAGCGGTAGCCGCCGGGACCCATGACCAGGGTGTTGTTCTGGTGCCCGATCGGCGTCATCAGCGCCATGGTGACGCCGACCGCGACCGCCATGAGGAAGGGATCGGGCGAGACCTTCAGGCCCTTGGCCAGCGCCACGGCGATGGGCGACATCATGACCGCGGTGGCGGCGTTGTTCACCACGTTGGAGATCAGCATGGCGACGCCGAGCACCAGCACCAGCACCATCCAGGGCTGCACCGCGCGGCCGACGTCGAGCAGCCAGCCGGCGATCACCTGGGTCGCGCCGGTGCTTTCCAGCGTGCCGCCGACCGGCAGCATGGCCCCCAGCAGCACGACGACGGGCCAGTCGACGGCGTTGTAGGCCTCGCTCAGCTTCATGGTGCGGGTGACCAACAGGCCGGCCACCGCCGTCGCCAGCGCCACGGCCGGCGCCGCCAGGCCCGCGGCGATGGCCCCGATGGCCAGGGCGAAGAAGCCGACCGCCGGCAGCCAGTGCCGCCGCTTCATCGGCAGGTCGCGCTCGGCCAGCGGCAGCAGGCCCAGCGCCGCCATGGCGGCGGCCAGCGGCGCCGGCGCGCCCTGCAGCAGCAGCACGTCGCCGATCTCGAAGCGCAGGTCCTTGAGGCGCCCGCCGCTGCCCTCGCCCTGGCGCGACATGGCGACCAGGGTGACGCCGTAGCGCGAGCGCAGGCGCATCTCCTCCGCGGTAAGGCCGGCGATCAGCGCGCGCGGCTGCACCACGGCCTCGACCAGGGTGCGGCCCTCGCCGGCGATGGCCTCCTGCGCCAGCTCGGGGTTGGCGAGGGATTCCAGTTTCAGCCGCTCGAGGATGCGCGGGAAGACCTGCGGCGCCGCCTCGAACACCAGGACGTCGCCGGCCTGGGCGCGCTCCCACCAGGCGGTGGAGGGGATGCGATGGCTGCCGCGCACCAGACCGAAGAGCCGCGTCTCGGGTTCCAGCATCGCCGCCTCGATCTCGGCGAAGGACTTGCCGAGGGCCGGCGAGGCCGTGCCCACCCGCGCCTCGGTGATGTAGCTGGCGATGCCGAAGAGCTCCTCCGCCTGCGGCGGCTTGCGCGCCGGCAGCAGGCGCCAGCCGAGGAAGGCGGCGTAGAGCAGCCCCAGCAGCGTGACCATCAGGCCGATCAGGGTGATGTCGAAGAGCTGGAAGGGCTCGCCCAGCGCGCGGCGGCGGAAGTCGGAGACCACCAGGTTGGAGGGCGTGCCGATCAGCGTCAGCAAGCCGCCCAGCATGGTCATCAGCGCCAGCGGCATCAGCACCAGGCTGGGCGAGTGGCCACCGCGCCGCGCCGCGGCGATGGCGACCGGCATGATGAGCGCCAGTGCGCCGACATTGTTCATCACCGCCGAGACCAGCGCCCCCAGGCCCCCCAGCACCAGGATCTGCCAGGTGACCGATGCATCGGCCGGCAGCAGGCGATGGGCCAGCAGCTCGACCGCGCCGCTGGCGGTCAGCGCCTGGCTCAGCACCAGCACGCAGGCCACGGTGATCACCGCCGGATGACCGAAGCCGAGGAAGGCCTGCTCGGCCGGCACCAGCCCGCCATAGACCGCCAGCAGCAGCGCCAGCACCGCCACCAGGTCGTGACGTAGCCGCCCCCAGGCGAAGAGCGCCAGGGCGACCACGATCAGGCCGAGGGAGAGCAGCTGCGGCTGGTCCATCGCCCCTGTTTACCCGGCGGCACCGCCACCCGCCACTGCCGGCGAACCTCAGGGGATCTGCCGGTCGAGCACGGCCTGGAGGAAGGCGATGCGGTCCTCGATGCGCTGCCGTATGGCGGCGAGTTCGATGTCGAATTCCGCCTGGGTCCGGGCCCACTGCGCGGCACCTTCCTGATAGATCTTGACCTGCGGTTCGATGAAGCCGACGAGCGCCGCGCGCCAGGCCTTGAAGAGTGCGATCTCGGCCTCGCGCACGGCGATGTCGACCGCGATGCTGGGACCGAGGCGGCGCTGCGCGTCCTGCACATGCGGCCGGTCGGCGGGGTTGAGGCAGGGCGAGGGACCGTTCGGCACGCAGTCGGGCAGCGCCAGCAGGCGCTGGATGTTGTTGCCGTCCAGCCAGCCGCAGCAGCCGCTGGGCACGACATAGGTGCCGGCGGCGGCGCTGTCCTGCACCTTCGCCATTTCGTCCTGGCGCGACTTGATCGTGGCGTCGATGCCGTGACCGTCGATCCAGCCGAGCAGCGGCAGGTAGTGGACGAAGCTGCCCTGCTGGGCCGCCGCCTCCAGCGCCTCCTGCTGCCTTGCCAGGTCATCCATCGCCCCCTGCACCGACTTGGTGGTGATCCAGCCGCCGATCGCGCGCCAGATCTGCGCGTCGCCGGCCTGGAACAGTGCTTCGGCGGCGGCCAGCTCGGCCTTGGCGTTCTCGATCTGCTGGTTCACCGCGTTGCGCGTGACCCAGCCGAGATGCGGGACGAAGACCTGGTACTCGCCCTTGGCGATCACCGCCAGGGTCTCGTCGATCTGCTTCTGGTCGCCGGCGATCCGCGCCTCCAGCCCATTGCGATCGGCCCAGCCGATGCCGGGATAGAAGATCTGCCAGGTACCAGCGCCGAGCGCGGCCTGCAGGTCGTCCATGGCCTTCTGGTCGGCCGCCACCAGCGCGGCCAGCGACTTGCCGCTATGCCAGCCCAGGCCGAGGATGAAGAACTGCGCGTCGCCCGCGGCGATCTGGGCGTCGACCTCGGCGATCGCCTTGTTGGTGTCGTCGCGGTGCTTCTCGAAGAAGCCGAAGATGCCCCAGCCGATATGCGGCACCCAGGACTGCTCGCCACCGCTGACCTTCAGCGCGCCGGCGGCGGAGACGAAGCGCTCCTCGTTGGCCTGGTCGCGCTGCTGCAGCAGGTCGAGGGCGGCGATGTTGTCGGCAATCGCCTGGGTCATCGCGGCGTGCAGGGCCTTGGTCGCGCCGAGTTCCGACAGCCGCTGCGCGCCCTGGCGCGCCAGCTCGTCGATGGCGCGCTTCGTCATGGCGATGTCGTCCTGCCAGGGACGCACGATGTCCTCGGCGCCGACAGCGAGCGCCGGCAGCGGTGCCAGCAGGGCAAGGCAAAGCGACAGGGCAAGACCGGACCGACGCATGCGGCTTCTCCCGGATGTCGTTGAGACCGGGTGGGAGCCTAGTGCGGCGGCGGATCGCCGCCTTTGACGTGCGTCAAGCTGCGAACGCCGCTCAGCCCTTGAGGGTCGCTTCCAGCGTCGCGCGGGTGAAGGACTCGGTGTAGTCGATCAGCCGGTCGCTGGCGGCCGCCGCCTTCTCCGGGTCGCCCTCGCCGATGGCACGCGCCAGGCCCGCGTGCAGGCGGGCGCAGAGCGGCAGGTCCAGCACCTCCTTGTAGTGCATGTACCAGAAGCGGCGCGACAGCCCGTGCATCAGGCCCATGGACTTCTGCGCGTACTCGTTGCGGCAGGCCTTGGCCATCATCAGGTTGAGGCTGCGGTCCTGGCGCATGAACTCCACGTCGTCCTCGGTCGCGGCCGAGCGGTCCATGCCGTCGGCCAGGGCGAGGAAGGCTTGCCGCTCGGCATGGCTGGTGCGCAGCGCGGCGAAACGCGCCATCAGGCGCTCCAGCTCGCGCCGCACGCGCAGCAGCTCGAGCTGGCTCTTGACGTTGATGTCGGAGACCAGGATGCCGCGGCGCGGCAGGACCTGCACCAGGCCTTCGCGGGCCAGGCGCTGCAATGCCTCGCGGATCGGCGTGCGGCCGATGCCGAGCTGCTTGGAGAGCGCGGCCTCGGACAGCACCTCGCCCGGGGAGAGCTGCAGCGTGACGATCAGTTCCTCCAGCGCGCGGTAGGCACGATCCGTCAGGCTGCGCGGCGCCTGCTCGATGAAGGGATCTTCGACCGCGGCGCCGCCGGTCTTCGCCCTGGTCTTGCGTGCGGCCATGCCCTGTTCAGTCCCCGCGCCTGTTCAGCCCCGGCTGCGGACGGCGGCGCGCGAGACGCCGGCCGTTCCTGCCGCCAAGCGTTGCGGTCTCGGGTCGGCGCCTGTCAAGGCCGTCCACCCGCCGGCCGCTACTTCCGCCAATCCTCGCCCTTCTGCTTCTGCCCCTTGGCCTCGGGGAAGAGCCAGACGGCGGCGATCATGAAGGCGGCAAGGCCGGCGGCGACCCAGGCATTGCCTTTCAGGCCGACGTCGTCCTGGTACCAGAACATGCCGGCCGCGACGGCAGCCACCAGCAGCGAGAGGATGGCTTTCACATGATTGGGCATGATTTTGCGTTCCCTGACTTGAGATCCGTTTCCGTCTAGAGCTGTCCGGCGGCGGAGGCCGCGGCCAGCGCCGCCAGCCCCGCCGCGGCCAGAGTCATGGCACCGACGCCGATCGGCCGGTCCAGGCCGGCGCGTGGCAGGAGCTGCCAGGCCAGCGGCCCACCCAGCAGGCCGAGGCCGCCGGCCACCACCGCCACCGGCCAGGAAAGCCGCTGGCTGGCCAGCCACACGGCCGCCGCCAGCAGCGCCAGCAGCGCCAGCAGCAGCAGGCCGACCAGCAGCAGGCCGGCGCCGCCCCGCAGCGCCGCCGGGCGCCCGGCGAGCGGCAAGTAGCCGCTGGCCTGCACCCCACCGGTGGCGAAGAGCAGAAGCAGCCCCAGGAAAGCCAAGCCCGGCAGGATCTGGTCGCCCACGCTCCTCTCGTCCCATCCCCGTCGGCCGCGGCGCCCCGCATCGGCAGGGACTGTCCGCCCCGGGCACTCGCGGCCCCGTTGGCGAGGCCGCTTGACCGGCCCAGGAGAGGCCGTTAAAGCATATCACTAATATATCAGTTGTCGCTGGAAGCCAAGGGCGACGACCAGAAGCAGAAACCGGAGGGGACCATGGCCGAGGGCGAGAAGAAAAAGCGCACCATCACCGAGATCCGCGAGTCGAAGCAGACCGGCGAGAAGATGGTCTATACCTCGGTGCCGGACTACACCTCGGCGCGCTGGGCCGAGGCCGCCGGCGTCGACGTCTGCGTGGTCGGCGACAGCCTGGCCATGGTAGCGCACGGCCACCCTTCCACCATACCGGCCAGCATGGACATGATGGTGATGCACGCGCTGGCGGTCCGCCGCGGCGCGCCCAACACCTTCACGCTCGGCTGCATGCCCTACCAGTCCTACAACACCGTCGACCGCGCCCTGGTGAATGCCACGCGCTTCATGCAGGAGGCCGCCTGCGACGCGGTCAAGCCGCAGGGCGGCAAGAGCCAGGCGCACATCCTGAAGGCGCTGGTCGACAGCGGCATCCCCACGGCCTCGCACATCGGCCTCACGCCCCACACCATCGCCATGTTCGGCGGCTTCAAGATCCAGGGCCGCACGGCCGAGGCGGCGATGAAGATCCTGGAGGACGCCTTCGCCATCCAGGACGCCGGCTGCTTCATGCTGGAGTTCGAGGCCGTGCCGGCCCCCATCGCCAAGGTGATCTCGCAGCAGCTGGAGATCCCGACCATCGGCATCGGCGCCGGTGCCGGCACCGACGGACAGATCCTGCTGTCCTATGACCTGCTGGGTGTCTTCACCGACTTCAAGCCGAAGTTCACCAAGCGCTATGCCAACCTGACCGAGGTCGCGGTCACCGGCCTGAAGCAGTACGTCAAGGAAGTGAAGGACGGCGCCTTCCCCGACGACGACCACAGCTATGGCGTCAACCAGGCCGAGTACGAGAAGTTCCTGGACCTGGTGGAGAAGCGCCGGCAGCACTGAGGCCGGCCCGGCGCGGCCGGTCGGCAGGCGCCAGTCGCTTGCCCTCGGCAGCGCTGGAATGTAATAGATATATCACTGATAGATGACGTCGCCACCCGGGCCGGGCCCCGGGGACAAGAAGCGGCGCGGGCGGGAGAGACGGCGGCCATGAAGACCTTTCGCGGCGATCGCACCATCGACGGCCTCAAGGTGAGCGTCGACGGCCAGCCGCTCGGCACCCACGAAGAGATCAAGCGCTTCAACACCACCGGCTTCGAGTGGAGCTATGAAGGCGCCGGCCCGCGCCAGCTCGCGCTCGCCATCCTGGTCGAGCATCTGGGCGATACGGCCAAGGCGATCGCGCTGAGCGACGGCTTCATGAAGGCGGCCGTCGCCAACTTCGACAACGAATGGGAAATGACCTCGGCCGACATCGACGCGGTGCTCGCCACGCTCGGCCGCTAGGCAGGACAGACGACCGGCCGGAGCAGGGGCCGGCGCTGTGGGGACGTAAGGAAACGCAAGGGAGGAGACCTAGAACAATGTCATTCATGTCGCGCATCAAGGCGCTGGGCGCTGCCGCAACCGCGGCTGCCCTCATCGCCGGCTCGCCGGCCCAGGCCGCCGAGATGAACTTCAAGATGGCCACCTCGTGGGCCGGCGGCCCGCTGATGGAGATCGGCGCCAAGGCCTTCGCCGACCGCGTCAAGGAGATGTCGAACGGCCGCATCGAGATCGAGGTCTTCCCGGCCGGCACGCTGGGCGAGGCGCTGAAGGTGACCGAGACCGTGTCGAACGGCGTCGCCGACATGGGCCACACCTGGATGGGCTACGACTGGGGCGTCGATCCGACCGTCGTGCTGTTCGGCGGCTATGCCGGCTCCTTCGACACCGAGCGCATGCTGCACTGGCTCTACCGTGGCGGCGGCGTCGAGATGCAGCGCGAGTTCCGCCAGGAGAAGTTCGGCATCGTCTCGATGCCGCTGTTCATCCGCACCGCCGAGGTCTTCCTGCATTCGATCAAGCCGGTCCGCACGCTGGCCGACCTGCAGGGCCTGAAGCTGCGCACCGCCGGCGCCTGGCTGGAGATGTCCAAGCAGCTCGGCGCCGCGCCGGTGACCACGCCCGGCGGCGAGATCTACACCGCGCTGGAGCGCGGCACGATCGACGCCACCGAGTGGGGCACGCTGTGGGAGAACATCTCCCCTGGCTTCTACAAGGTCGCCAAGTACCTGATCATCCCCGGCGTGCACCAGCCGACCGCGCCCTTCGAGCTGCAGGTCAACAACGACGTCTGGAACGGCCTGTCGGACGCCGACAAGCAGCTGATCGAGACGGCGGCGCGGCTCACCACCTTCGATTCCTGGCTGACCATCGGCCAGGAGGACGCCAAGGCGCTGGACTTCTACCGTGCCCAGGGCAACGAGATCATCGAGCTCGACCCCGAGGTGCAGTACGCGGTGAAGGATATCGCCGACAAGTGGGCCGACGGCGTGGCGGCGAACAACGCCTGGTTCGCCAAGGTGCTGCAGAGCCAGCGCGACTTCGCGACGCTCTGGGCCGAGGCCAACCACTATCGCAACGTCAAGGTGAAGGGCCAGTAAGGTCCCCCCGGCGGCGGGGCCGGCAGCGCGCCGGCCCCGCCGCCTTTGCTTTCCCGCCCGGAGTTCTGTCGATGCGGCTGCTGATCGGCGTCATCGAGCGCTTCAACCTCGGCCTCGGCTGGTTCGCCGCGCTGCTGATCCTGCCGCTCACCGTCGCCACCTGCTACGAGGTCTTCTCGCGCTATCTCTTCACGGCGCCGACGATCTGGGCCTTCGAGCTGGGCTACATGCTGACCGGTGCCTACTTCCTGCTCGGCGCGGCGCTGACCCTGCAGCGCGGCGAGCACATCCGCATCGACCTCGTCTATGCGCGCCTTTCGGTGCGGCGCAAGGCGCTGGTCGACATCGTCTGCTACCTCTGCTTCTTCATCCCCTTCACCGTCTTCCTCGGCATCCGGCTGTGGGAGTACATGACGCACGCCATCCAGACCGGCGAGGGCTCCGGCCAGTCGGCCTGGAACCCGGTGATCTGGCCCTTCCGACTGGTCTTCTTCCTGGGCTTCGCATCGCTCGGCCTGCAGGCCCTGGCCGAGGCGATCAAGTGCGCCTTCACCCTGGCCGGACGGCCGCTCGGCAGCTACGCGCGGAGCTGACAGGACATGGACAGCCAGACCCTCGCGCTGCTGATGTTCCCAGCGCTGTTCGTGCTCATGTTCCTGGGCTTCCCGGTGGCGCTCAGCCTGATGAGCGTGGGCTTCGCCTTCGGCCTGATGGGCTTCAAGTTCCAGGCGCTGCTGTTCCAGTTCACCCAGAAGGTCGACAGCGTCGCCTCGAACTTCGTGCTGGCGGCCGTGCCGCTCTTCGTCTTCATGGGCTCGATGCTGGAGCGCAGCGGCATCGCCGAGAAGCTGTTCGAGGCCGTGCACATCTGGACCCGCCGGCTGCCCGGCGGCCTGGCCGTCGGCACGGTCATCATGTGCATCATCTTCGCCGCCTCGACCGGTGTGATCGGCGCCACCGAGGCGGTGGTGGGTCTGCTCGCCATCCCGCCGATGCTGCGCTACGGCTACGACAAGTCGATGGTCTGCGGCACGATCTGCGCCGGCGGCTCGCTCGGCACCATCATCCCGCCCTCGGTCGTGGTCGTGGTGCTGGGCCCGGTGGCCGACGTCTCGATCGGCGACCTGCTGGTCGGCATGGTGATTCCCGGCCTGGTGCTGTCGCTGGGCTACATCGCCTATATCACCGGCCTCTGCATCCTGAAGCCGGAGCGCGGGCCGCGCATCCCGCCCTCGCCGGACGATCCGACCTTCCGCGAGAAGCTGGCCGTCACCATGAAGGCCATGGTGCCGCCTCTGCTGATGATCTTCGCCGTGCTGGGGTCGATCTTCTTCGGCTGGGCGGCACCGACCGAGGCGGCCGCCATCGGCGCCGCGACCTCGGTCCTTCTGGTGCTCTGCTATCGCCGCTTCACCTGGCTGACCTTCCGCCAGGCGCTGCTGAAGACGCTTACCGTCACCTGCATGATCATGCTGATCCTGCTGGGCGGCAGCCTCTATACCGGCACCTTCGTCGCGCTGGGCGGCATGGGCCTCATCCGCGAGCTGATCGCCGGCGCCGACATGGGCGCCTGGGGCGTCATCGCCCTGGCGCTGGGCGTGATCTTCGCCGCCGGCTTCTTCCTGGAGTGGATCTCGATCATCCTGATCTTCGTGCCGATCTTCCTGCCGCTGGTGAAGGCCTTCGGCTTCGATCCGCTGTGGTTCTGCATGCTGGTGCTGCTGATGATCCAGACCAGCTACCTGACGCCGCCGATGGCGCCGGCGATCTTCTACCTGCGCGGCATCTCGCCGCCGGAGATCACGCTCGGCCACATGTACCGCGGCGTCATCCCCTTCATCGTGATCCAGCTCTTCGTCGCCGGGCTGATCATGGCGATCCCGGAAATGGCGACGTGGCTGCCGGCCCAGGTGCTGGGCTTCAAGTAGCGAAGGAATCGAGTGCCATGACCCCCGAAGACATCCTGTCGCATCGTCCGAAGGTGCTGAGCCAGCGCCAGCGCGAGGACTATTTCGAGAAGGGCTACATCCTGGTCGAGCGCTTCGTCGACGCGGCCTGGCTGGAGAAGCTGCGCGCCGGCGTCGCCCGTCTGATCGAGCGCTCGCGCGCGGAGACCAAGTCCGGCGCGGTCTTCGACCTGGAGCCCGGCCACACGGCGGAGAACCCGCGCCTGCGCCGGGTCTCCAGCCCGAACGACGAGGACCCGGCCTTCTGGGACTTCGCCAGCCGCTCGCCGCTGGGCGACCTGCTGCAGGACCTGCTGGGGCCGGCGGTGAAGTTCCACCAGTCGAAGCTGAACTTCAAATGGGCCAAGGGCGGCACCGAGGTGAAGTGGCACCAGGATGCGCCCTTCTTCCCGCACACCAACGCCGCCGTGCTGACCGTCGGGCTCTACATGAACGACTGCGGCATGGACCAGGGGCCGCTGGGCTGCGTCCCCGGCAGCCACGAGCGCGAGGTCTTCGACCACTACGGTCCCGACGGCAAGTGGGCCGGCTTCATCCAGAAGGCCGACCTGCCGCGCGTGGCGATCGACAAGGCCGAGTACCTCTGCGGGCCGGCCGGCTCGCTGACGCTGCACAACTACCGCACGGTGCACGGCTCGGAGCCGAACCGCAGCGACCTCGGCCGGCCGCTGCTGCTCAACGTCATGTCGGCGGCCGACGCCTTCCCCTATACCTACAATCCGCTGAAGACCCGCTACTACCAGCAGTGCATCCGCGGCGAGCCGGCGCGTCTGGCGCACCATGACCCGCGCCCCATGCCGGTGCCGCCGGACTGGTCGGGCGGCTATACCTCGATCTTCGAGTACCAGCAGGGCGCGGCCGCGATGGGCGGCGGCGCCATGATGTAGCCCCCATGCCCGCCTGCCCTTTACAGGGCAGAGGGTGTGATGTATCTGTAATATATCAGAGCCGTGATAGAATGCGGCTGTGGACCGCCCCGAGGAGAGCGCCATGGAACTGACCCAATCGCCCATGAGCCAGCGCCAGCACGACTACCGCGCGACCTACCGCGGCCGCATCGTCGGCTGGTACAACGGCTTCCTGCATGTCGCCGTGATCTACGCCATCGGCCTCACGGCGCTCTATCTCTACGTCACCAACATCCACGCCGTGGCCTGGTGGGAATGGATCACCGTCCCGGTGGTCTTTCTGCTGTGCAACTTCTTCGAATGGTTCCTGCACGCGCGGGTGATGCACCGCCCGCTGCCGTGGAAGGCGCTGCGCGCGATCTACACGCGCCACACGCTGATGCACCACCAGTTCTTCACCGAGACCGAGATGCGCTTCGCCGACCACAAGGACTGGCGCGTCACCTTCTTCCCGCCCTACGCGCTGGTGGTCTTCATCCTGATGTCGATCCCGGGGGCGCTGTTCCTCGGCTGGGCCATCTCGCCCAACGTCGGCTGGCTGGTGATGTGCACCACCACCTCGATGTACCTGATCTACGAGTTCATGCACTTCTGCTGCCACGTCGACGAGAACGCCTTTGTGCGCTGGATGCCGCTGATCAACACCAATCGCCGGCACCACACCGCCCATCACCAGCAGTCGATCATGATGGAGCGGAACATGAACCTGACCTTCCCCATCAGCGACTGGCTGTTCGGCACCTCGGACCTGGACCGCGGACTGCTGGGCACGCTGTTCAACGGCTACAGCCAGAAGCACGTCCGCAAGGACCTGCGCCGCACCTCGAAGACGCCGCGCGGCAATGCCGCGAAGGCCGGCCCGGGCGTCGGCGCGGCCGCCTGATCGCCCATTGCTGACCATGCAAAGGCCCGGCGGCGACGCCGGGCCTTTTTCGTCGCAATCCCCTTTTGCATTGAACGTCATCCCGGCCGAAGCGCAGCGTAGAGCCGGGATCCATCCTGCCGCGCGTGTTGACGGATGGATCCCGGACAGGCGCTGCGCGCCTTCCGGGATGACGATCAGGGAATCGAGACCAGGGAGTCGTTGGATGTCGCAAGCCACCAGGGCCGCCGCCTTCCAGGCGCTGCACCGGACGCCGCAACCCTTCCTGCTGCCCAACGTCTGGGACGCGGGCTCGGCACGCCTGCTGGCGCCGCTGGGCTTCGCCGCGCTCGGCACCACCTCGGCCGGCGTCGCCTTCGCGCTGGGGCGCGCCGACCAGGGCCACGTCAGCCGCGACGAGATGCTGGCCGCCGTCGGCGCCATCGCCGGCGCCACGGAGCTGCCGGTCACCGCCGACCTGGAGGCCGGCTATGCCGACGGGCCGCAGGATGTGGCCGAGACGGTCCGCCTCGCCATCGCGGCCGGGGTCGTCGGCTGCAACCTGGAGGACGGCTCGGGCGATCCGGCCGAGCCGCTGGTGCCGCTGGAATTGATGCTGGCCAAGCTGAGGGCCGCGCGCGCCGCCGCCGATGCCAGCGGCCTGCCCTTCGTGCTGAACGCGCGCACCGACGGCTTCTGGGCCGGCGGCAACGGCGAGGCGGTGCTGGCGGAGGCGATCCGCCGCGGCCGCGCCTATGCCGAGGCCGGCGCCGACTGCGTCTTCATCCCGCTGCTGCGCGAAGAGGCTGGCATCCGCCGCGCCGTGGCCGAGATCCCGGCGCCGCTCAACCTGCTCTTCCTGCCGGGCGGGCCGGACCTCGCCGGCTACGCGGCGCTCGGCGTGCGCCGCCTCTCCACCGGCGGGGCCCTCGCCCGCGCCGCGCTGGGCGAACTGCGCCGTGCCGCCCAGGCGCTGCTGACAAGCGGCACGCCGGCCGCCCTGGCCGGCGCCATTCCGCACGCCGAGATCCAGAAGCTCTTCGGTTGACGCGGCCGCGCCGCGAGCATCGCGCCGCCGGCGTCGACACCGCCATCGTTGACCCTGGCGCGAGGCGCTGGCTACCCTCGCCGCGCCTTGGAACCAGGGGGGAGAGATCCATGACCGGCAAGACCATCGCCTTCTTTCCGGAGGCCGCCTTCGGGCCGGCGCTGAACTCCGTCGGCATCGCCCAGGCGACCGAGGCGCTGGGCCACAAGGCGGTCTTCCTCTGCGATCCCGGCTTCACCGGTGTCTTCGCCGGCTACGGCTTCCCCGAGCACCACGTGCCGATGAGCGAGCCCATGCCAGCCGAGGAGATGGCGAAGTACTGGTCGGACTTCATCAACGGCCACATCCCGAACTTCCGCAAGAGCCCCTATGAGCAGATCGACACCTACGTGAAGGACTGCTGGGCGGCCATCGTCTCCACCGCCAAGTGGGCCGAGAAGTCGCTGCCGGGCATCCTGGAGCAGGTGAAGCCCGACGTGGTCTGCGTCGACAACGTGATCCTCTTCCCGGCGATCAAGCGCTACAGCCAGCGGCACGGCAAGCCCTGGGTGCGCATCATCTCCTGCTCGGAGAACGAGATCCCCGACCCGGCGATCCCGCCGCACCTCTCGGGCTGCGGCGAGCACGACACGGCCTGCTTCCACGCCTTCGACAAGCGCTTCAACGAGGTCGTCGGCCCGATCCATGCCGACTTCAACGCCTTCCTGAAAGAAGCCGGCGAGCAGCCCTATCCGCTGGGCCAGTTCTTCGAGGCCTCGCCCTGGCTCAACCTGCTGCTCTATCCCGAGCCGGTGAAGTTCAAGCGCAGCCGGCCGCTGGACCCGCGGCGCTTCCAGTACCTGGAGGGCTGCGTGCGCAAGGAGGCGGACTACCAGGTCCCGACCTTCGCCAAGCACAACGACAAGCCGCTGCTCTACGTCTCCTTCGGCTCGCTGGGGTCCGGCGACACGGCGCTGCTGGAGCGCCTGATCGGGCTGATCGGCCGGCTGCCCTATCGCGCGCTGGTGAACGTCGGCGACTACATCGAGCAGTACAAGGACGTGCCGGCGAACGTGCACCTGGCGAAGTGGTTTCCGCAGCCCTCGGTCATCCCGCAGGTCGACGCGGTGATCCACCACGGCGGCAACAACTCCTTCACCGAGTGCCTCTACTTCGGCAAGCCGGCGATCATCCTGCCCTATGTCTGGGACGGGCATGACAACGCGACCCGCGTGCAGGAGACGCGGCACGGCCTGAAGCTGCACCGCTACGACTGGACGGACGAGCAGATGGCCAAGGCGATCGAGACGCTGCTGACCGACCAGGTCATGGCGGCGAACCTGGCCAAGGCCAAGGCGCACATGCAGGCCGAGTCCGGCCCGGAGAAGGCGGCCAGGCTGCTCGATACCCTGGCCCGGGGCGCCTGATGACCAACCTCAACTCCACTGCGCCGCACATCCACGGCGCCGCCCGCTACGACGACCTGGTGGACTGGGGCGCCCAGGGCGGCGACCTGCCGGCGCCGGGCGGGGCCACGTCGCACTCGCACGGGCGCCTGCTCTGGAAGACGCCGGTGCGGCGGCCGGAGACCGGGCTCTGGGTCTGTACGCCGGGGCGCTGGCGCCTCTCGGTGCCGCGCGACGAGTTCCTCTGGGTGCTGTCCGGCCGCGCGACCTACAAGGGCGATGCCGGCGACAGCCTGACGGTCGGACCGCGCGACGCGGTGATGTTCCCGGCCGGCTGGCAGGGCGAGGCAACGGTGGAGGAGACCCTGCGCGTCACCTACATCCTCTCGGCCAGCGAGCCGATGGAGGGAACGCCCAAGGCGCACCAGCTGCTGCGCGATCCGCAGGCGGCCCCGGACCTCAAGGACTGGGGCGTCATCCCCACCATGATCGAGGGCGAGAGCCGCACCGCCGGGCTGCTGCTGCACCGCGAGGCCGACCGCAGCGCCGAGTGCGGCTTCTGGACCTGCACGCCGGGCTTCTGGACCTGCCACGTCACCAGCCACGAGTACTGCCACTTCCTCGAGGGCCGGGCGACCTATACCCACGGCGAGACCGGCGAGGTGATCGAGATCACGCCCGACACGGTCGCGCTCTTCCCCAAGGACTGGAAAGGCACCTGCCGCGTCCACGAGACGGTGAAGAAGGTCTATCTGATCGTGTAGGGGGTGGTTGGCTAGAGCGGACTCCCCTAGACTTCCCGCATGGACGACCAGGCGCCACGCGATCCCTGGCATTTTGCCCTGCCGGCGGCCGAACTGGCGGCGAAGGGCAAGACGGTGCTGCGCGTCGGGCGCAAGCAGCTCGCGCTCTTCATCACCGCCGAGGGGCCGCGCGCCTGCGACAACCGCTGCCCGCACGAGGGCTATCCCCTGTCCGAGGGCACGCTGGACGCGGCCGATGGCATTGCCTGCCGCCTGACCTGCAACTGGCACAACTGGAAGTTCGACCTGGCGAGCGGCGCCAACCTGACCGGCGGCGACGCGCTGCGCGTCTATCCGGTGGAACAGCGCGGGCCGGACCTCTGGGTCCGCATCGAGGAGCCGCCGCCCGCCCAGCGCCAGGCCGCGGCGCTGGCGCGCCTGGACGAGGCGCTGGAGGACCGCGCCTACGACCGCATGGCGCGCGAGCTGGGACGCTTCCTCGCCGCCGGCGGCGAACCCGAGGCGGCGCTGAGCGATGCCATCCGGCGGCGCCACGCGCGGTTCGAGTTCGGCTTCGGCCATGCCTTCGCCGCCGCGCCCGACTGGCTGGCCCTGCGCGCCGGCCTGACCGACGAGACCGAGCGCCTGATCCCGCTGGTGGAGATCCTGGACCATATCGCCGAGGACACGCGGCGCGAGCCGACCTGGCCTTACAGCGAGGAACGGCTGCCCTGGGACGCAGAGGCCTTCGCGGTCGCGGTGGAAGCGGAGGACGAGGCCAGGGCCGTGGCGCGGCTGAACGGCGCGCTGGCGGCCGGGCTGGGTTTCGGCGACCTCGAGGCGGTGCTGACCCGCGCCGCGCTGCGGCACTACGCCGACTTCGGCCATTCGCTGATCTACGTCGTCGCCTGCGGCCGGCTGATCGCAGCCCTCGGCCCGGAGAGCGCGCCGCCGCTGCTGCGCGCGCTGGTGCGCAGCCTGGTGAAGCAGACGCGCGAGGACCTGATCCCGGAGTTCCGCGACTACGCCCCGGCGCTGGCGCGCTTCCGCGCCGCGACCGGCAGCGCCGTCCCCGACCTCGACGCCGCCGACACCCGCCGTGCCCTGGCGGCGCTGGCCGAGGCCGGCGGCGCTCCACCGGAAGAGCTCTTTGCCGAACTGCTGCGGGTCAACGCGGCGAACCTGCGCGATTTCGACGAGGGCTTCGACCGGCGCTGGGACCGCCCGGTGCAGGACAACGCCGGCTGGCTCGACGTCACGCACGGCCTGACCTTCGCCGCCGCGGTGCTGCGCCAGTGCCGCCGCTTCCCGGAGCTCTGGCCCGAAGGGCTGCTGCAGATGGCCTGCTTCGGCGGCCGCAACCGCCGCTTCCGCGCCAAGGCGCCGCCGGCAACGACGGTCGAGGACATCCCCGCTTTCCTGGCGGCTGAGCGCGCGGCGCTGCTGGACCACGGCGTCGACCGGCCGATCCTTTCGGCGCACCGCCTGAAGACCCTGCTGGCCGGCGAGGCGCTGATGGCCGCCGAGCCAGAGCAGGCGGCGCTGCTGGCCGCCGCCCTCGCCCGCTATCTCGGTGGCGGCGTCAAGGGCAAGCACATGCGCCGCAGCGTGCGCCAGGCGCTGGAGATCGTGGCGCGGGAGTAGCCGCGCCGAGGCCCT
Source organism: Pseudomonadota bacterium (assembly GCA_029781795.1). Taxonomy (GTDB): domain Bacteria; phylum Pseudomonadota; class Alphaproteobacteria; order Kiloniellales; family JACOMY01; genus JAKOWB01. Next base: position 40,231 of record JAKOWB010000105.1, read on the forward strand.
GGACAGGGCGTGGCCGGACCCTGTCTTGTCTCTCCATCACGCGGGAGACAGCAGATGACCTTCGATCCCTTCGCCGGCCAGATCTTCACGGGCAACGCCTGGCGTCCAGCCAGCAGCCCCGGCCGCCAGGAGCGGCTGGACCCCGCGACGCTGGAGCCGGTGGGCCGCATCGCGCTGGTCGGGCGCGCCGAGGTCGAGGCCGTCGTCGCCGGCGCCAACGCGGCGCAGCGGGACTGGGCGCGGACCGATGCCAAGACCCGGGCGCAGCTGCTGCATCAGGTGGCGCGCTCCATCGCCGACGACGATCACCATGACGTCGCCGAGCTCATGAGCCGCGAGATGGGCAAACCCTGGGGCGAGGCGCTGGGCGAGATCGCCAACGTGGCGCCGATCTTCCGCTACATGGCCGAGATGGCGCGCGACGAGGCCGGCAAGGTGGCCGGCACGACCCAGGCCGGCTCGTTCCAGTACGCCCGCTACGAGCCCTATGGCGTCTCGGTCCACATCATGCCCTTCAACTTCCCCATCCTGCTGATGTGCTGGACCCTCGCCGCCTCGCTGGCGGCCGGCAATGCCGCGATCGTCAAGCCGGCGGAGCCGACGACGCTCTCCACCCTGGCCTTCATGAAGCATTTTTCCTGCCTGCCGCCGGGCCTCGTCTCCTGCCTGCCCGGCGGCGGCGCGACCGGCCAGGCGCTGATCGAGAGCGAGGGCACGCACCTCGTCGCCTTCACTGGCGGCGTGGAGACCGGGCGCAAGGTGAACATGGCCTGCGCCGAGCGCTTCAAGCCCTGCCTGATCGAGGCCGGCGGCAACGACGCCATGATCGTGATGGACTCGGCGCCGATCGAGGTCGCGGCGGCCGGCGCGGTCTGCGCCGCTTTCCACCTGTCGGGCCAGGTCTGCACCTCGGCCGAGCGGCTCTTCGTGCACGAGAGGGTGCACGACGCCTTCCTGGAGGAATTCGCCCGGCGCACCCGCGCGCTGCGCATCGGCAACGGCCTGGAGCGCACCGAGATCGGCCCGCTGGTGAGCCAGGCGGCGCGCGACAAGATCGCCGCGCTGGTCGAGGACGCGGTGAGGCAGGGCGCCCGCGTCGTGACCGGCGGGCGCGTGCCGCCCGGGCACAACACCGGCTGGTTCTACGAGCCCACGATCCTGGCCGACTGCCGGCCGGAGATGGCGCTGTTCCAGGGCGAATCCTTCGGGCCGGTCGCGGCGGTGGTGAAGGTGCGTGACCTGGAGGAGGCGCTGGCCCTCGCCAACGCCTCGCGTTACGGCCTCGGCGGCTCGATCTTCACCACCCGCATGGACGAGGCGCAGCGCGCCGTCGAGGCGCTGGAGTGCGGCATGGTCTGGGTCAACAATCCGCTGATCGACAACGACGCCCTGCCCTTCGGCGGCTGGAAGCACAGCGGCATCGGCCGCGAGCTGGGCCGCCAGGGGCTGGAGTTCTTCCGCCGCCCCAAGATGGTGATCCAGGACGCCGTGCCGGCGATCCAGGGCTGGTGGTACCCCTACGGCGAGGCGATGTTCCATCCGAAGGCGCGGCGGTAGCGCAGAAACCGACCAACCTCCCTCCCCCCGGCCCTCTCCCAAGGGAGAGGGAGGACTGCCGCGTCATGGCCCAATGACCCTCTCCCCTGGGAGAGGGTGCGAGCGACCAGCGAGCGGGTGAGGGATTTTGGTCGCTCCCGGTCACCGGCGCCGCGCCAGGACGATGTAGCTCTCGTCGTCCGCGGACAGCGGGCGCTCGCCCTTGGCGTCGAGCAGCGCGATCTCGCCGAAGCCCCGCGCCGCGAGCAGGGCGGCCGCCGTCTCGGGCGCCTCTGTGCGGAGACGCATGACGTGGGTCTCGCTGGCGACGACGGCGCCATCCACCAGCACCTCGTTGCGCATCCGCCAGCACTCGACGCCCGGCGTGTCGCCCGCCACCGCCTGCTCCCAGGCGCGCAGCAAGGCACCATCGGCGCGCTTAGCCTCGCGCCGGAGGCGGGGCTCGGCCATCGGCGGCGTGGCCGAGGGCCGCTCCAGGCTGAGGGCCAGCAGGCCGCCCGGTTCCAGGTGCGCGTGGCAGGCGGCCAACGCCGCCTCCCGCGCCGCCTGGTCGCTCACCAGCATGAAGGAGCCGACGGCGCAGTAGAGCAGGCGATAGCGGCGCGGCAGGGCGAAGGCCTCCATCGCCGCGTGATGCAGCGTCACGGCGACGCCGGCCGCCGCCGCCTTGTCGCGGCAGCGGTCCAGCATCTCGGCCGAGGCATCGAGGCCCTCGACCGCCAGACCCGCGGCGCGATAGGGCACCAGCAGCCGGCCGGTGCCGCAGGCGAGTTCCAGCGCCGCGCCGCCCTGCTGCCGAATCAGCCGCTCATAGAACGGCGCGTCGCCGAAGTCGACCGCGGCCAGGTAGGGATCGTAGGCCGCGGCGACCAGGCCATAGTAGAAGTCGCCCTGCTCCGGCGACGAGCGGCGGGCTGGTGTCGCTGCCAACCGCCTAGCGCGCGAACTTCGCGTCGCGCCAGGCGATGGCGGCCTTGAGGCCCTGTTCCTGGCGGATGCGGTTGAACTCCTTGCGCTCCGGGCCGGCGCCGAACTCGATCAGCAGCTCCTGGTCGAGCGCCTGGGCCAGGGCATTGCGCAGGCCCTGCGCCTCGTAGCTGCGGTTGATGGCGAGCTTGGTCAGGCGCACCGAATGCGGCGCCGCCGCCGCCAGGTCGCGCGCCAGTTCGGTCGCGGCCTTCAGCGCCTCGCCGTCCGGCACCACGCGGTTGACGATGCCGATCTCGTGCATGCGCCTTGCCGTCACGCGGTCGGCGCCGGTGAGCAGGATCTCCTTGGCGATCTTCGGCGTGGTCATCCAGGGCAGCAGCATGCAGACGATGCCGGAGCCGAAGCGCACCTCGGGCTCGCCGAAGAAGCTGCCCTCGGCCGCCACGGTCATGTCGCAGGCCAGCATCACCTCGAAGGCGCCGGCGAGGCAGTAGCCCTGCACCGCGGCGATGGTCGGCTTGGGGCAGTCCCAGAACTGCACGATGAAGTCATAGTCGTACTGCAGCACGCGGCTCCAGTCGGCCAGGCTTTCGCGCGGCGGGCCCTGGTCGGCTTCCTTCAGGTCGAAGCCGGCGGAGAAGGCCCGGCCGGCACCGGAGACCACGATGGCCAGCACCGCCGGGTCGTCGATGAGCTGCCTCAGGCCGGCCGTGACGGCCTCCATCAGCGCGTGGTTGAAGGCATTGAGCTGCTTCGGACGGTTGAAGGTGAGGTAGCCGATGCGCTCTTCGACACGGATCTCCACCGGCGGCTCGCCGCCCGGCACTGCACTCATGACGCTTGCTCCCGTTTCGGGCGCCTGCGTCCCTGCGACCGGCTGCCCAGGCGCCACTTGACCACGTCGGCGCCGACGCGGCCAGCCCGCCATCGATCAGCCTCGGGCCGACTCCAGGATGGGCGTACAGGTATCGGCCGGCTTGTACCAGATGATGCCGGTGTCGATCTGATTGTCGACCGGCCCGAAGCCGGCGATGTCGGCCGCGCAGGCGGCGAAGCCCTGGCACACGGCCTCGATGTCGCCGAGATCGATGTAGGAGAGGTCGAGCACCGTCGGCGCACTTTCCGGTGGCGCGTTCGAGAGGTCGAGGAAGACATCGACCTCCTGCTCCGGCGCCGGCAGGCCGGGACCGCAGCCGAGGTCCTCTGGGCCGCCGCCGGCCGGCGCGGTCTTGTAGTCGATCGGCACGAAGGGACTGCCGAAGGCCAGGTGGCGCCGCAGCTCGGCGACACGGTCTTCGTCCGCCGCCGCGCCCAGCGGCAGCGAGATGCCCAAGCCAAAGGTCGGCGAAACGCCCTCGTCGAACCGGTCCCAGCGGGCGCCGAGCGAGGCGAAGAGGTGCGCGCCCGGTCCCATGACGTCGGCCAGCCCCTCCCAGCGATAGACCACCTCGCCGAACGCGCCGGGCAGGCTCTCGGCCGCATCGGTCCCGGTGTAGTAGAAGCCGCCGCCGAAGAGGTCCAGGCGGTGCTCGCCGAAGTCCTTGCCGAGGCCGAGGTAGCCGTCGCCGCCCAGGCGCGGCGCGGCGGAGCGATCACGGCCGTCGGTGTAGTCTGCGAAGGGCAGGTAAAGGTTGCCGCCGGCCCGAAGCGTCAGGCCGTCGCCGGTCAGGTGCTCGTACTCCAGACCGACCGAGGCCTGCCCGGCGAAGCCCTGGAGCGAGCCCAGGTCGACGAAGGCGTTCAGCCCCACGGCGTCCCGCGGCCCCAGCGCATGCCGCAGGATCAGCCCCAAGCCACCGTCGCCGCCGACGCCGTCGCCGACGCCGCGGGATTCATAGTGCAGTCTGCCTTCGCCCTGCAGCAGCAGGTAGCTCTCCTCGCCCTGCCACAGCGGTGTGCGCAGGAAGAGGTAGCCGCTCGCCCGCTCGTCGTCCCCCGTGCCGCGCAGGTTGAAGTCGGTGGTGATGTCCCGGCCGCCCTCGGGCATGAAGATTTCGCTGCTGATGTCATCCGCCAGGGCCGCGCCGACCACGGCCACGGACAGCGGAATCGCCAACCAGCCAGGCGATCGTGCCATCGCTTCCCCCCAAAGTGCTGGCCGCTGCAATAAATGCAAAGCTCTATAGGAATATGGGAAACTCTGGCGGCGACAACAACCCACTATGTTGCCCCGTCAGCCCGACGGACAGGCGTAGTCAGACCGTGGGAGCGGACCCGCCATTGCCCAGCGTTGCGCCAGCGCAACCGATTGCCAGTTCCAGCCCGGCCGTGCCAACATCGGACCCGCGGCGATAGGCATCGCGACTGTCCGCAAGCTGTAACGGAATACGGCTATGGAACAGGTCGCGGCGCCTGCCGTGGAGTCCAGGACACGACGGCGCCACCGCGCCGCGGAGACCAAAGCAAATCCCTGGACCCGCAACAGAGGCTTTCACCAAAGGAGTTCAACCCGTGACAGACCTGAGCAAGTCGCAGCGCTCCGCGCTGGCTACCGTCAAGGCGGCGCAGTCGAGCCGCCGCGCCGTGCTGAAGAGCGCGTTGGCGCTGGGCGCCGTCGGCCTGCTGGCCCCGGCCTTCTCGCGCAACGCCTTTTCCTCCTCCGGCGAGGTGAACTGGTTCACCTGGGAGGACTATGCCCCGCAGGCCCTGATCGACAAGTTCCAGGCCGACACCGGCATCAAGCTGAACGTCACCACCTTCTCGTCGAACGAGGACTGCCTGAACAAGCTGAAGGCGGCCTCGGGCGGCAGCGGCTGGGACATGGCCTCGCCCTCGATCGCCTGGATCTCGGCGCACGTCGACAGCGGCAACCTGGGGGCGCTGGACCCGGCGAAGGCGCCGAACATCGCCAACATCTTCCCCTCGATGATGGAGCAGTCGGCCGGCCTCGGCGCCCAGCGCGACGGCAAGTGGTTCGCCCTGCCCTATGACTGGGGTACCGAGGCCCTGGGCTACAACAGCGAGGAGCGTCCGCTGGAGTACGGCAAGGCCTCGTTCGGCGACCTCTGGGCCGAGGAGAACAAGGGCAAGATGCTCTGCCGCCAGCGCTCGATCATGCTGGGCACCGGCCGCTGGATGGAGCGCACCGGCGAGCTGCCGGAAGGCACCATGAAGAAGGCCTATGACGACGAGGCGGCCTTCGACATGGGCTACGGCAAGGCGGCCGAGTACGTCATCGCCCACAAGGATCACATCGTGAACTGGTGGAAGGGCACAGCCGACACGCAGTCCGGCTTCACGCAGGACGGCGCGGTCATCGGCCAGACCTGGGACGGACCGATGTTCCAGCTCAAGGACCAGGGCCTGCCCTACAGCTACATCGCGCCGGTCGAGGGCGCGCTGATGTGGATCGACTCCATCGCCATGACCGCGGCGGCGAAGAACCAGGAACAGGCCTACGCCTTCATCAACTGGGCCTACCAGCCGGAGATCGGCGGCATCGTGTCGAACAACACGGGCTACAACTCCTGCGTCAGCGGCTTCGACAACCACGTCACGGACAGCTTCAAGAAGAACTTCCAGGAAGCCTATCCGGGCGACGCCATCGCCAAGCTGTGGCTGCAGGGCACCGAGCGTCCCTGGTTCCTGGAGAAGCGCCAGGCCCTGGTCGACAAGATCTCGGCCGCCTGATCCGGACCTGATCGCCTAGAGCGCGACGCGCCGTCCCGGGAGACCGGGGCGGCGCGTTGCATTTGGGGCCAACCGTCAAGCACCGGTGCGCGCCTCTTCCAGCAGCCACTGGCGCAGCAGCAGCGCCTCGGGACGCGCGGGCCCGCGCTCCTGCGGCGTCAGCAGGAAGTGTGACTGCTGCACCGGCAGCGCGAGGTCGAGCGGCAGGCGCAGGGGCAGCAGCTCGGCGGCGCGGCGCGCGAAGCGGCGCAGCACGATGGCGGCGCCCGCCCCCGCCGCGGCCAGGTTCGCCGCCGCCAGGGAGTTGTCGACGCGCAGGCTGCGCCGCGGCGTCGGCGGCGGCAGATCGAGGGCGCGGAAGGCCTCGCCCCAGTGGTTCTCGTGCCCGACCACGTGGATCAGGCCATGCGCCGCCAGCTCTTCGAGCCGCTGGCGCGGGCTGCCGCGCCGGGCCACGTCCCGGTGGCAGATGATCACCGACTCGTCGTGCCAGAGCTGGTCGGCCGCGAAGCCCGGCCAGCCGCCGTCGCCGAACCGCACCTCCAGGTCGCTCGACTGGCTGGTCTCCATCGCCGCCCAGACGGTGGAGAAGAGCAGGATGTCGATGCCGGGAAAGCGCGCCTGGAAGCGCGGCAGGCGTGGCGCCAGCCAGAGCGAGGCGAAGGAGATGGTGGCGCGCAACGTAACCGAGGTCATGCCGCCCTGGCCGAAAAGCCTTGCCGTGGTGGCCTCCAGGTCGTCGAGCGCGCGGGTCACGCCCGGCAGGTAGGCGGCGCCAAGCTCGGTCAGGCGCAGCGCGCTGGCCAGCCGGTCGAACAGCGGCTGACCCAGGTGGCCCTCGAGCTGGCGGACCTGATGGCTGACGGCGGTGGAGGTGAGGTTCAGGTCGCGCGCCGCGCCGGTGAAGCTGAGGTGGCGGGCGCTGGCCTCGAAAGCCTTGATCCAATTCAGCGGCGGCATGCGGCGTGACATGGTGCCTTCTCCCAAAGACCCAAGTTTCCTTAGGCCTGCGGGCAGGCTAGTCCAGCTGCCCGGGGAACCGCCAGCACCGAGGCAGGCCCAAGCGTTCTTGGCCCCGGGACCCAAGAAGCTTCGTTTGCCGTGGGCCAGCTGGCACCGCGATCCTGCATCGCGAGGCCGCGCCCGCGGCCCCATCGGGGAGCCACAAGGGAGGACCTGTCCATGACACCGACGAACAAGTCTCAAAAGGCGGCGCTGGCGACGCTGCGCGCGGCCACGGCCAGCCGCCGTGCCGTGCTGAAGGGTGCCCTGGCGCTGGGCGCCACCGGACTGCTGGCGCCGGCCTTTTCGCGCAGCGCCTTCTCGTCCTCGGGCGAGCTCAGCTGGTTCACCTGGGAGGACTATGCCTCGCCGCCGCTGGTCGCTGCCTTCGAGAAGGCCACCGGCATCAAGATCAACGTGACCACCTATTCCTCGAACGAGGACTGCCTCAACAAGCTGAAGGCCGCCGGCGGCGCGGGCTGGGACCTGGCCTCGCCTTCCATCGCCTGGATCGCGGCGCATGTCGACAACGGCAACCTTGGCGCGCTCGACCCGGCGCGGCTGAAGAACCTCGGCAACATCTTCCCCAGCTTCATGGAGACCTCGGCCCAGCTCGGCGCGCAGCGCGACGGCAAGTGGTACGCCCTGCCCTACGACTGGGGCACGGAAGCGCTGGCCTGGAACACCGAGGAGGTATCGCTGGAGTACGGCAAGGCCTCCTACGGCGACATCTGGGCGGAGGAGTACAAGGGCCGCATGCTGACCCGCCAGCGCAGCTCGATGCTCTGCACCGGCCTGTGGCTGGAGCGCACCGGCAAACTGCCGGAGGGCACCATGCGCAAGGCCTATGACGACGAGGCGGCCTTCGACCTGGGCTACAACACGGCGGCCGAGTTCGTGATCGCCCACAAGGATCACATCGTGAACTGGTGGAAGGGCACGGCCGACACGCAGTCCGGCTTCGAGCAGGACGGCGCGGTGATCGCCGAGTGCTGGGACGGCCCGATCTTCCAGCTGAAGAACCAGGGGCGGCCCTATGCCTATATGGCGCCGGTCGAGGGCGCGCTGACCTGGATCGATTCGCTGGCGATGACCGCCAAGCCGGCCAACGTCGACCAGGCCTATGCCTTCCTCGACTTCGTGATGCAGCCCGAGATCGGCGGCATCATCGCCGAGAACTCGGGCTACAGCTCGGTGGTGCAGGGCTTCGATGGCTTCGTGCCCGAGAGCTTCAAGAAGAACTTCGCCGAGGCCTATCCCGGCGATGCGATCTCCAAGCTCTGGGTGCAGGGCACCGAGCGGCCCTGGTTCCTGGAGAAGCGCCAGGCCCTGGTCGACAAGATCTCGGCCGCCTGAGCTGGACCGCCTGAGCTGAACCGCCTGGCGCGCCGGCGGCGAGACTCGATGCCACGGGGGCCTCAGCCCCCGGAAGCTTCGCTTGTCTCGCCGCCGGCGCCGCCGGATGCTTGCCCCGCCAAGTTCATGCCAAGGGGCGGATGAGACCGATGAAGATCAAGCGGCTGGAAACCTTCGCGACGCGCTTCGTCGCCTTCGTGCGGGTGACGGCGGACGACGGCGCCGAGGGCTGGGGCCAGCTCTCCACCTATCAGAGCGACATCACCGCCCAGGTCTTCCACCGCCAGGTCGCGCCCCACGTGCTGGGCGCCGATATCACCGCCATCGACGCGCCGACGCTGATGGCCCTGGGGAACCGGGTGTTCGAGAAGGAGCACAAGTTTCCCGGCAGCTACCTGAAGCGCGCGGTCGGCGGCCTCGACACCGCGCTCTGGGACCTCGCCGGCAAGCGCGCCGGCAAGCCGGTGGTCGAGCTGCTGGGCGGCACGCCCGGCCCGCTGCGCGCCTATGCCTCCTCCATGCGGCGCGACATCACCCCCGAGCAGGAGGCCGAGCGCCTGAAGCGCCTGGTCGGCGAGTTCGGCTTCGATGCCTGCAAGTTCCGCGTCGCCGCCGAGTACGGCCACGACGTCGACGAGTGGCCCGGGCGGACCGAGGCCATCGTGCCGACCGTGCGCAAGGCCCTCGGCCCCGACATCGCGCTGCTGGTCGACGGCAACAGCGGCTTCTCGCCGAAGCGCGCGATCGAGGTCGGCCGCATGCTGGAGGCCAACGGCGTCGAGCACTTCGAGGAGCCCTGCCTCTACTGGGAGCTGGAGCAGACCAAGCAGGTCACCGACGCCCTCGACCTCGCCGTCACCGGCGGCGAGCAGGACTGCGAGCTGCCGGTCTGGCGCCTGATGGCGCGGGACCACGTGGTCGACGTGCTGCAGCCCGACGTGCTCTACCTCGGCGGTATCGCCCGCACCCTGGCGGTGGCCGAGATCGGCCGCCAGCACGGCCTGCCGATCACGCCGCATTCGGCGAACCTGGGACTGGTGACGCTCTTCACCATGCACCTGCTGCGCGCCATTCCGAACCCGGGCAAGTACCTGGAGTTCTCCATCGAGGGGCCTGACTACTACCCCTGGCAATACGACCTCTATCGCAACGACCCCTACCGGGTTGAGGGCGGGCGCGTGACCGTGACCGACGCCCCCGGCTGGGGCGTCGAGATCAATCCGGAGTGGCTGGCGAAGTCGATCTACCTGGTGAGCGAGACCGCCTAGAGGACGCGGCCCCGTCTTTTCCTGCCGCAATGCAGCAAGCCTGTGATGCAGGAAAGCGGTTCTGTGCTAACGTCTCGGCACCGGGGGCGCCGGCGACAGCACTAGCGACATCAAGCCAGGCGGGCCAGGGCAGGACAGGCATGAGGCGGGGATGGCGAACGATCTTGTTTTCGAAGGCGTGGTGAAGCGCTTCGGCAACTTCACGGCGGTGCACAACCTCAATCTCACCATCGCCGAGGGCGAGTTCTTCTCCTTCCTCGGCCCGTCCGGCTGCGGCAAGACGACGATCCTGCGCATGGTCTCGGGCTTCATCGAGCCGAGCGAGGGCCGCATCTCGCTGGGCGGCCAGGATCTGGCCGGCACCGGCCCGAACAAGCGGCCGACAGCGCTGATCTTCCAGAACCTGGCGCTCTTCCCGCTGATGACCGTGGCGCAGAACATCGCCTTCGGCCTGGAAGTGCGCGGCGCCAGTTCGGCCGAGCGCCAGCGCAAGGTCGACGAGATGCTGGAGCTGATCGCCCTGCCGGGCTTCGGCAAGCGGCGCATCGACGAACTGTCGGGCGGCCAGAAGCAGCGCATCGCCATCGCCCGCGCGCTGGCGGTGGAGCCCAAGGTGCTGCTGCTCGACGAGCCGCTCTCGGCCCTCGACCTGAAGCTCAGGCAGCACATGCGCGCCGAGCTGCGCGCCATCCAGCAGCGCACCGGCATCACCTTCATCTACATCACGCACGACCAGGGCGAGGCGCTGGCCATGTCCGACCGCGTGGCGGTGATGAGCCAGGGCCACGTCGAGCAGGTCGGCCTCTCGGCCGACATCTACAACCACCCGGAGACGCCCTTCGTCGCCTCCTTCGTGGGCGAGAACAACCTCTTCGCCGGGCGCGTCGCCGCGGCCGACGCCAAGGAGGCGGTGGTCGAGACGGCCTTCGGGCGCCTCGCCGGCCTCAACCCGCGCGGCCTGACCGTCGGCGAGGACGCGCTGCTCTTCATCCGGCCCGAGCGGCTGCGCCTGGAAGCGCCGGCGCACGAGGCGACGAACCACATCCGCTCCAAGGTGCTGGGCGAGATGTTCGAGGGCATCACCGTCAACATCACGCTGGCCAACCCCGGCGGCAAGCCGGTGATGCTGACCATGTCGAACGACGGCGCCATCCCGACCTTCGCCGAGGGCAGCGAGCTGGCGGTGCACTTCGCCACCGACAACGCCACGGTGCTGCCGAAGGGGAGCCTCGCCAGTGGGTGACGCATTCAAGCGCTTCGGGCGGGTCGGCGTCGCCTTCATGTTCGGCACCACGGCGGTCTGGGCCCTGATGCTGATCCTGATCCCGCACGTCATGCTGCTGGACTATGCCTTCCACGCCAACCCCGGCTCGATCGCCAAGGGCCTGGCGCCGGAGGGACTGACCTTCTATTCCTTCGAGCCGCTGTTCGACGAGCTGGCGGGCAATACCTTCATCCGCACGCTGCTGACCAGCTTCGTGGTCACCGGCCTGGCGCTGATGGTCTGCTATCCCATCGCCTACTACCTGGCGAAGGTGGCGACCAGCCGCTGGCTGAACGTGCTGATGCTCGGCCTGCTGGTACCCTTCTGGGTGAACGAGGTGCTGCGCGCCTATGCCTGGCGCACGCTGATGGCGAAGAAGGGCCTGCTGAACCAGCTCTGGACCGGCATGGGCTTCGATCCCATCGAGTTCTTCAACTATCAGATCCCGGTGCTGAACGCGAACATCGCGCTCTTCGTCGGCCTGATCTACAGCTACATCCTCTTCATGGTCTTCCCGATGTACAGCGCCATGGAGAGCCTGGACAAGAACCAGATCGAGGCGGCGCGCGACCTCGGCGCCTCCTGGGGCCGGGTGCACCGCAAGGTGGTGATCCCGCACGCCAAGCCCGGCATCGCGTCGGGCTGCATCGTCACCTTCATGCTGGTGGCCGGCAGCTACATCGTGCCGGTGCTGCTGGGCGGGCGCTCCAGCTTCTGGTTCACGCAGGCCATCGAATCGCAGTTCTCGGTGCTGAACTGGAACGGCGGCTCGGCCTATGCCCTGGTGCTCGAGTTCATCTGCCTGGTCTTCATCATGATCATGATGAAGGTCTTCCGGGTGACCTTGCGCGACATCACGCGATAGGAGGGATGACCATGGGCAATCCCGACCGCGTGCTGACCTGGGCGATCCGCGCCTTCCTGCTGATCTTCTTCACCTACCTGCTGTTCCCGCTGGTCTACCTGATCTTGCTGGCCTTCAACGACAGCCGCATCCCGACGCACGAGAACTTCACCTTCACGCTGAAGTGGTTCGGCGAGGCCTGGTCCGACGAGCGCATGTGGGACGGCATCCAGACCTCGCTGTCGATCGGCGTGGTAGTGGTCGCCATCTCGCTGGTGCTGGGCATGGGCGGTGCGCTGCTGCTGGTGCGCCTGCAGATCCGGGCGAAGAACCTGATCTACGCCATCCTGGTCTCGCCGATCCTGGCGCCGGGCATCGTGCTCGGCATCTCGGCCTTCATCTTCTGGCAGCAGCAGATGGGCCTGAACGCCGGCTGGTGGACCGCGGCGCTGGCGCAGTCGAGCTTCATCTCGGCCTACTGCATGCTGATCTTCATCGCCCGCCTGCAGCGCTTCGACACGGCGCTGGAGGAAGCGGGCCTCGACCTCGGTGCCAGCCCGCGCCAGGTTTTCTGGAAGATCACCATGCCCTACATGCGTCCGGCCATGCTTTCCGCCGCCGCGCTGGCCTTCCTGCAGTCCTTCGAGAACTACACCACGACCTACTTCGCCATCGGCGCCGAGCAGACCTTCACCATCTTCATCGCCAACAAGGTGCGCCAGGGCGTGACGCCGGCGGTGAACGCGGTGGCCTTCGTGATCGTCGCCACGACGATCCTGGTGGCCATCGTCATCGAGGTCCGCCGCCGGCGCCGGCTGAAGCTCTCGGCCGCGGCCGCGCGCAAGGCCGAGCTGGCCGATCTGGCGATGGCGCAAGGCGTGGCCGCCGCCGCGGAGTAGCGGCGGCGGAGGCCTCTACGAGAGCGCCAGGAGCGCCGGCTAGGCGTTGACCGTGGCGCGGTCCAGGGCGTAGCCGGCCGAGCGCACCGTGCGGATCAGGTCGCTCTCCTCGCCGACGTTCAGCGCCTTGCGCAGCCGGCGGATATGCACGTCGACGGTGCGCGGCTCGACATAGACGTCGCGGCCCCAGACGGCGTCCAGCAGCTGCTCGCGCGAGAAGACGCGGCCCGGGTGCTCCAGGAAGTGGCGCAGCAGACGGAACTCGGTCGGGCCCAGGCGCACCTCGCGCTCGCCGCGACGGACACGGTGGCTGGCCAGGTCCATCGCCAGGTCCTCGAACTGCAGCGTCTCGCTGGAGAGCGCCGGCCGGGCGCGGCGCAGCACGGCGCGCAGGCGGCTGATCAGCTCGGCCGGCGAGAAGGGCTTGGTGACATAGTCGTCGGCGCCGCTGTCGAGACCGCGGACCTTGTCGGTCTCCTCGCTGCGCGCGGTCAGGATGATGATCGGGATATCGCGCGTCTCGGGCGCGCGGCGCAGCCGGCGGCAGACCTCGATGCCCGAGAGGTGCGGCAGCATCCAGTCGAGCAGGATGATGTCCGGCCGCTCCTCGGCGCAGAGCACCAGGGCCTCCTCGCCGTCGCGCGCCTCGGCGACGCGGAATCCCTCACGCTCCAGGTTGTAGCGCAGCAGCGTGACGAGGGCGGTTTCGTCCTCGACGATCAGGACCAGCGGCTTCATGCGCGAACCCTCATGTGCTCTCTTGCGGCGTGATCACCTCGAACGACGAGGCGTCGCCCTTGGGCCGGCCGCCCGCCATGGGCGTGCCCTTCACCTGGTAGTGGATGGTCTCGGCGATGTTCGTCGCGTGGTCGCCGATGCGCTCGACGTTCTTGGCGATGAACATCAGGTGCGTGCAGGGCCCGATGTTGCGCGGGTCCTCCATCATGTAGGTCAGCAGCTCGCGGAAGAGGCCGCTGTAGACCTCGTCCACCTCCTCGTCGCGCTTCCAGACCTCGAGCGCGCGCTCGGCATCGCGATTGCCGTAGGCGTCGAGCGTATCCTTGATGATGTCCTGCACCAGGCGCGCCAGGCGCGGGATGGCATAGGCCGGCTTGACCGGCGGCAGTTGGGCGAGCGCGATCGAGCGCTTGGCGACGTTGGCGGCATAGTCGCCGATCCGCTCGATGTCGCTGGAGACCTTGAGCGAGGAGACCACCTCGCGCAGGTCGACGGCCATGGGCTGGCGCAGCGCCAGGATCGAGATGGCCTGGGCGCCGATCTCCTGCTCCAGGCGGTCGATCTCGGCGTCGCCCTTGACCACCTCGGCCGCGAGCGCGGCGTCGCGGCGCGACAGCGCCTGGATGGCGCGCGCCAGCTGCGATTCGGCGAGCCCGCCCATGCGCAGCACGCTCTGGCGGAGCTGCTCCAGGCTGTCGTCGAACGACTTGACGATATGGTCCTTGCTCTGCGGCATGGGGCGCTGTCCCTCGTCCTGCTCAGCCGAAGCGGCCGGTGATGTAGCCCTGCGTACGCTCGTCGCGCGGGTTGGTGAAGATCTGATGCGTGTCGCCGGTCTCCACCAGGTTGCCGAGGTGGAAGAAGGCGGTCTTCTGCGACACGCGCGCCGCCTGCTGCATCGAGTGAGTGACGATCACGATGGTGTAGTTGACGCGCAGTTCGTCGATCAGCTCCTCGATCTTCGCCGTGGCGATAGGATCGAGGGCCGAGCAGGGCTCGTCCATCAGGATCACCTCGGGACTGACGGCAATGGCCCGCGCGATGCAGAGGCGCTGCTGCTGGCCGCCCGACAGGCCCGTGCCGGGCGTCGTCAGGCGGTCCTTCACCTCGTTCCACAGCCCGGCGCGGGTCAGGCTCTCTTCGACGATCTCGTCCATCTCGTTGCGCGAGCGGCCCATGCCGTGCAGTCGCGGCCCGTAGGAGACGTTGTCGTAGATCGACTTGGGGAAGGGGTTGGGCTTCTGGAAGACCATGCCGACCCGCGCGCGGAGCTGCACGACGTCGAGGCTCGTGTCGTAGATGTCGGCGCCGTCCAGCTTGATGTCGCCGACCACGCGACAGCCCTCGATGGTGTCGTTCATGCGGTTGAGGCAGCGCAGGAAGGTCGACTTGCCGCATCCCGACGGGCCGATCAGCGCGGTGACGCTGTGCTCCATCACGTCGAGGTCGACATGCTTCAGGGCGTGCGTCTGGCCGTAGTAGACGTTGGTGTCGCGCGCCACGATCTTGGCGTGGGGCTCGTGCCGGTCGTTGCTCTGGGCGTCCATCGCGGGTGGGTCTCCGGTCCTTGCTTGCCGTTCCTACCAGCGGCGCTCGAAGCGCTTGCGCAGCAGGATGGCGGCGGCGTTCATCAGCACCAGGAAGACCAGCAGCAGGATGATGCCCGCCGCCGTCTTGGCCTGGTAGAGCGGTTCGGCCGAGTCGGCCCAGAAGTAGATCTGCACCGGCATGGCGGTGGAAGGATCGGTGATGCCGTGCGGCGCGGCGACGATGAAGGCGAACATGCCGATCATCAGCAGCGGCGCGGTCTCGCCCAGCGCGTGCGCCATGCCGATGATGGTGCCGGTCAGGATCCCCGGCATGGCCAGCGGCAGCACATGGTGCGTCACGGTCTGCAGCCTGGAGGCGCCGAGGCCCAGCGCCGCCTGGCGGATCGAGGGCGGCACGGCCTTCAAGGCCGCGCGGGTGGCGATGATGATGGTCGGCAGGATCAGCAGGGCCATGACGATGCCGCCGACCAGCGGCGCCGAGCGCGGCAGGCCGAAGAAGTTGAGGAAGACGGCGAGGCCGAGCAGGCCGAACACGATCGAGGGCACCGCCGCCAGGTTGTTGATGTTGATCTCGATCAGGTCGGTGAGGCGGTTCCTCGGCGCGAACTCCTCGAGGTAGATCGCCGCCATCACGCCGATCGGGAAGGCCAGCACCAGGGTCACCAGCATGAGGTAGAGGGAGCCCATCATCGCCGCGCCGAAGCCCGCGGCCTCGGGCTCGCGGCTGTCGGCCGAGGTGAAGAAGGGCCACTCGAACTTGACGTCGGTGCGGTCCTCGCCGGCCAGCGCGTCGACCCAGGCGATCTGCTGGTCGCTGATCTTGCGCTCGTCCTCGGGCCGGTCGCGCGGGATGTCGCCATAGATGAAGCGATGGATCTCGTCGCCGGCCAGCACCCAGACGCGCCGCGTGGTGCCGAGCAGTGCGGGATCGTCCTCGACCGCGTCGGCCAGGCGGTCGCCGGCCCAGGGCGACACCAGCTCGCGCAGCGCCTTCTTCGCCTTGCGGTCGGTCACGTCCGGGAAGCGGGCATAGAGCGCGTCGTAGATGATCGCCTGGAAGGCGCCGTCGCGCTGCGCCTGCAGGAAGGAGTCCTGCGAGCGGTCGCCCTTGGGGTCCAGCGTCGCCGCATCGTAGGTGACGTCCAGCGCCAGGTAGCTCTGGAAGAAGCCCGGCAGGCCCTTCCACAGGATGTTGCCGAGGAAGATCACCA
Organism: Pseudomonadota bacterium; assembly: GCA_029781795.1. Taxonomy (GTDB): domain Bacteria; phylum Pseudomonadota; class Alphaproteobacteria; order Kiloniellales; family JACOMY01; genus JAKOWB01. The sequence continues at coordinate 56,480 of JAKOWB010000105.1, forward strand.
GGAAGCCGACGGCGAGCAGGATTGCCGCCATGCCGTAGGCGCGAAAGCGTGCCTCGGCGGCATAGCGGCGCCGCAGGCGCCCCTTGGAAAGGTCGGGCCGGCGCGAGGCGGCCTCGGCCGCGGGCTGCTGCGGGAGCGCGGCGTCAGTCATACTTTTCCCTGTACTTCCGCACGATGCGGAGGGCGACGAAGTTGAGGGCCAGGGTCACGGCGAAGAGCAGCAGGCCGAGCGCGAAGGCCGAGAGGGTCTTGGCGCTGTCGAACTCCTGATCGCCGACCAGGATGGTCTTGATCTGCACCGTCACCGTGGTGACGGCCTCCAGCGGGTTGATCGTCAGGTTGGCGGCGAGGCCCGCGGCCATCACCACGATCATGGTCTCGCCGATGGCGCGGCTGGCGCCCAGCAGCACGGCGCCGACGATGCCGGGCAGGGCGGCCGGCAGCACCACCTGGCGGATCGTCTCGGACCGCGTGGCGCCCAGCGCGTAGGCGCCGTCGCGCAGCGTCTGCGGCACGGCGTTCATCACGTCGTCCGACAGCGAGGAGATGAAGGGGATGATCATGATGCCCATCACCAGGCCGGCGGCCAGCGCCGATTCCGAGGCGACGTCGAGGCCCAGCAGGCCACCGGCGTCCTTGAGGAAGGGCGCCACGGTCAGCGCGGCGAAGAAGCCGTAGACCACGGTCGGGATGCCGGCCAGCACCTCCAGCGCCGGCTTGGCCAGGCCGCGCACGCGGGGACTGGCGTATTCCGACATGTAGATCGCGGCGAAGAGGCCGACAGGCACGGCAACCAGCAAAGCGATGCCGCTGATCAGCAGCGTGCCGGCGATGAGCGGGATGGCGCCGAAGGAGCCGGAGGAGCCGACCTGGTCGGCGCGGATCGCGGTCTGCGGGCTCCAGTCCAGGCCGAAGAGGAAGTCGAACAGCGGCACCTTCTCGAAGAAGCGCAGCGATTCGAAGATCAGCGAGAGCACGATGCCGAAGGTGGTGACGACCGCGATGGTCGAGCAGACGATCATCAGCACCTTGATCGTGCGCTCGACCCGCGTGCGGGCGCGGAAGTCGGCGCGGGCGCGGCCGAGGGCGCGCCACAGCATGAAGGCGGAGATCGCCAGCACCACGGCGGTCATGGCCCAGCGCGCGGTCTGGCGGAACGCGGCGTAGCGCTCCAGCGCCGCCTGCTGCTCGGGCGTGAAGGTCTGGCTGGCGACCTGGCCGCCGGCCTTGTTGACGCTGTCGCTGACCAGCAGGCTGTACTGGTCGGCCGGCAGGGCGCGATCCTGCGCCGAGAGCCATCCGTCGAGCAGCCAGCGCCCGGCCAGCGGCTCCAGGACCAGCCAGAGGACGGTGATGCCGAGGCCGACGACCAGGACCGAGAGCAGCGCGTAGGCGCCGTGGTAGCCGGGCCGCGAGTGGGTGACGGTGCCGCCGGCGGCCAGGCCGACGACGCGCTGGCGGTTGACGACGTAGCCGGTCAGCCCGAGGAACAGGATCGCGGTCAGGATCAGGCTGAGCGACATGGGTGGCCTCGCGGCGGTACCGGGAACTCTGTTCTCAGGTCGGTCGGCGGCGGCGCATCGCTCCGCGCCGCCGCCGGCCGGGAAACGGTTACTTCGGCGCCATCATCGCGGTCAGGCCGTTGGCGGCCTCACCGAAGGACTTGCGCTCGTCGTCGGGCATCGCGATCAGGCCCTTGTCGGCCAGGTAGCCCTCGGGGCCCCAGGCCTTCTCGGAGGTGTACTCGGCCAGGAACTCCGGGATGCCGGGGATCACGCCGACGTGCGCCTTCTTCACGTAGATGAAGAGCGGGCGGGACACCTTGTAGGAGCTGTCGGCGATCGCCTCGTAGGTCGGGGCCTTGCCCTCGATCGTGGCGCCCTTGATCTTCTCGGCGTTCTGGTCGAGGAACGAGAAGCCGAAGATGCCGGTGGCCTCGGGGTCGGCCTCCAGCTTCTGTACGATCAGGGTGTCGTTCTCGCCGGCCTCGATGAAGGCGCCGTCCTCGCGGACCGTCTGGCAGGCCGCCTTCATGGCGTCCTTGTCCAGCGCCTTGACCACCGGGCTCTCCTCGCAGCCCTTGTCCATCACCAGCTCGACGAAGGCGTCGCGGGTGCCGGAGGTCGGCGGCGGGCCATAGACCACGATCGGCTCGTTCGGCAGCGAGGGGTCGACGTCCGACCACTTCTTGTAGGGGTTGGCGGCCATCTGGCCGTTGACCGGGACTTCCTTGGCCAGGGCCAGCCAGAGCTGCGCCTTGGTCAGCACGAAGTCCGGGCCGCTCTTGGCGTTGGCCAGCACGATGCCGTCGTAGCCGATCTTGATCTCCACGACCTCGGTCACGCCGTTCTTGGCGCAGTCCTCGAACTCGGAGGCCTTGATGCGGCGCGAGGCGCCGGTGATGTCGGGATGCTGCTCGCCGACGCCGGCGCAGAACAGCTTCATGCCGCCGCCGGTGCCGGTGGACTCCACGACGGGCGCCTTGAAGCTGCCGGTCTTGGCGAAGTTCTCGGCCACGGTGGTGGTGAAGGGGAAGACCGTCGAGGAGCCGACGATCTGGATCTGGTCGCGGGCGGAGGCCGCCGTGGCCGAGCCGAGCGCGAGGGCGGCAGCGGCCGCCAGGACGAGGGTCTTCTTCACGGGGGTCAGGCTCCCTTTGTCGCGTTGCGCGGGAAGGCACCCGGATGGCCCCTTCCCGATCTGGCCGCCAGCGGTGAGGCCGTCGGTCGCGGCGGACCCTAGGGACCCACGATCAAGCAAATACTACGGTTCGATGACGGTTCTGTTACGGCGCCCCGGGGTGCCGCGGCGGATTGGCCCAGCCGGGCGCTACTCACCCACCACGCGGAGCTGCGGGCGCGGGCGCTCGCCCCGGCCCTTGGCGGCGGCGCGCAGGAAGACCGTGAAGCTGGAGCCCTTGCCCAGCTCGCTGTCGATCTCCAGGAGGCCGCGATGGCGGTTGACGATGTGCTTGACGATGGCAAGGCCGAGGCCGGTACCGCCCATCTCGCGCGAGCGGGCGGTATCGACCCGGTAGAAGCGTTCGGTCAGCCGTGGCAGGTGTTCGCGCGGGATGCCCTCGCCCTGGTCGGCGACGGTCACCGCCACCGCGCCCAGCCCCAGGCGGGCGAGGCGCTCCTCGCCCTCGCCCAGGACCCGGGCGCGGATGGTGACCGGCGTGTTGGGGCGGCCGTACTTGATGGCGTTGTCCACCAGGTTCTGGAACACCTGGGCCAGCTCGTCGCGCTCGCCCAGCACCGGGGGCAAGGCCGGCGCCTGCAGCACCAGGGTCATGCCGCGGCGCTGGGCGCGCATCTCCAGCGCGTCCACCACGCCTTCGAGCACCTGCCCCAGGTCGGCGCTCGAGGTGGGGGGCGTGTGCTCCTGCATCTCGATGCGCGACAGGGACAGCAGGTCCTCGACCAGGCGGGCCATGCGCTCGGCCTGCTCCTGCATGATGGCAAGGAAGCGCACCCGCGCCTCGTCGTCGTCCCGCGCCGGGCCGCGCAGCGTCTCGATGAAGCCCATCAGGCTGGCCAGCGGCGTCTTCAGCTCGTGGCTGGCGTTGGCGACGAAGTCGGCGCGCAGCTGCTCGGCGCGCTTCAGCGCCGTGACCTCGAGCAGCGCCAGGATGGCCACGGTCCCGTCCAGCAGGGGCGCCGGCAGGCTGGCGACGTGGGCCACGAAGTGACGGGCGACGGAGCCCGCCACCATGAACTCCAGCGTGCGGTCGGCGCCGCCGGCCAGCACGGAGTCGACCGCCGCCAGCAGGTCCGGGTCGCGCGCCACGGCCACCAGGTCGCGGCCGGCCGGGTCGCTGTCGAACAGCGCCTCGGCCGCCGGGTTGGCGCGGGCGACCCGGCGCGCCTGGGTCAGGGTGACCCGCGGATAGGGCAGGCTGGCGAGGATCGCCTCGTTGCCGGCGATCAGCGCCTCCAGCTCGCGCCGGCGGCGCTGGCGCTCGCGCGTCGCCTCGACCAGGGTGGCGGCCAGTTCCGCGGTCAGCAGGCTGCCGCGCGGTCCCGGCGGCTCCGGCAGGCGAGAATCGACCGAGCGGCGGAACTGCTCGACATAGGCGATGAGCCGGCGGACGTGACGGTCGTGGCTGCGCAGCAGCCAGCCGAGGCCGCCCGCCGCCGGCAGCAGGACCAGCAGCACCGCCTGCCAGTCGAGCCGGCCCAGCGCCCATGCCAGCAGCACACCGGCGAGGCTCGGCAGCAGGAAGGCGAAGTAGCCGAGCCAGAAGCGGCGCCCGTTGCGCGGCGCCGGCTCGATCGGCAGGGGCGGTGGCG
>JAKOWB010000124.1 GCA_029781795.1 Pseudomonadota bacterium
CGAAGGGCTGACCATTCCGCCGCAGCCGCTCGACCATGCCTCCTGCCCCGACAAGGCGCTGATCGCCGCCGCCGAGACCGCCTGGGACGAGGCGCTCGCCCTCGGCGAGAAGCACGGCTATCGCAATTCGCAGGTCGCCGTCGTCGCCCCGACCGGCACCATCGGTCTGGTGATGGACTGCGACACCACCGGCATCGAGCCCGACTTCGCCCTGGTGAAGTTCAAGAAGCTGGCCGGCGGCGGCTACTTCAAGATCATCAACCGGACGGTGCCCGAGGCGCTGCGCGTCCTGGGCTACGAGGAGCGCCAGATCGAGGCCATCGTGCGCCACGCAGTCGGCCACGGTACGCTGGCCGATGCTCCCGGCGTCAGCCACGCGCGGCTCAAGGCCAAGGGCTTCACCGACCAGGCCCTGAACCAGCTGGAGAACGCGCTGGTCAGCGCCTTCGACATCCGGTTCGCCTTCAACAAGTGGACCCTGGGCGAGGAGTTCTGCCGCCAGACCCTGAAGGTCGAGCCGGCGAAGCTGGAGGACCCGGCCTTCGACCTGCTGGCGTACCTCGGCTTCACCAAGGCCGAGATCGAGGCGGCGAACACCTTCTGCTGCGGTGCCATGACGGTGGAGGGCGCGCCCTTCATCCGCGACGAGCACCTGGCGGTCTTCGACTGCGCCAATCCCTGCGGGCGCCTCGGCACCCGGGCGCTGTCGGTGGAAAGCCACATCCGCATGATGGCGGCGGCACAGCCCTTCATCTCGGGCGCGATCTCCAAGACCATCAACATGCCGAACAAGGCGACGGTCGAGGACTGCAAGAACGCCTACCTGCTGTCGGCGCGCCTGGCCCTCAAGGCCAACGCGCTCTACCGCGACGGCTCCAAGCTGTCGCAGCCGCTGGCGGCGCAGCTGATCGAGGAGACCGACGAGGAGGCCGAGGAGACGCTGGCCGAGAAGGTGGCGGCGGCCCCGGCGCCGGAGCGCGCGGCCCTGGTGGCCGAGCGCATCGTCGAGCGCGTGATCGAGCGCGTGGTCGAGAAGAAGCAGGGCCGCAGCAAGCTGCCGCAGCGGCGCAAGGGCTATACCCAGAAGGCCATCGTCGGCGGGCACAAGGTCTATCTGCGCACCGGCGAGTACGAGGACGGCAAGCTGGGCGAGATCTTCGTCGACATGCACAAGGAAGGCGCCGCCTTCCGCTCGCTGATGAACAACTTCGCCATCGCCATCTCCATCGGCCTGCAGTACGGCGTGCCGCTGGAGGAATTCGTCGAGGCCTATACCTTCACCCGCTTCGAGCCCTCGGGCATGGTGGAGGGCAACGACGCCATCAAGATGGCGACCTCGGTGCTCGACTACATCTTCCGCGAGCTGGCGATCTCCTACCTCGCGCGCAACGACCTGGCCCACGTCGAGCCGGCAGATACCCTGCCGGACGCCATGGGCAAGGGCATGGCGCAGTCCGACCTGCCGGACGGCGGGCGTCTGGCCGAGGCGGTGCGCAAGGTCGCCTCCACCGGCTACGTCCGCTCGCAGCTGACCGTCCTGCCGGGCGGCCAGCAGCGCGTCAGCGCGGCCCGGACCGAGGGCAGTTCGGCCCTGGCCCTGCAGCCGGAGGCCGAGGCACCGGTCACGGTGGTCGAGGCGGCGGCGGTCGAGGTCAGCGAGACCACGCTGTCCGGCCGCGGGCAGACCAGCATGGACTTGAAGTTCGAACGTATCCGCGAGGCGCGCCTGAAAGGCTACGAGGGCGATTCCTGCGGTTCCTGCGGCAACTTCACGCTGGTGCGCAACGGCACCTGCCTGAAGTGCGACACCTGCGGCGGGACCAGCGGCTGTTCATGAGTTCAGGTGGCTGAGGGACGGGTAGAGGTCCTTCATTCCTCTCCCTGTCGACTTGCGGGGCGCCAATGGGCCGGAACGGCCGGGGCGCCCCTCTTTTCTTGGCGGCGCCCCGCCGCTAGGGTCGCCCCGCCACAACCAACAACCCGGAGGATCATCCCATGACCGGACAGGTCGAAGCCCGCCTGAAGGAGCTCGGCGTCTCCATCCCGACGCCGGCCGTGCCCGTCGCCAACTACGTCGGCTTCGTCAAGGCCGGCAACCTGGTCTTCGTCTCCGGCCAGGTGACGCTGAAGGACGGCAAGATCGAGTACGTCGGCAAGGTCGGCCAGGAGTTCACCGTCGAGCAGGGCAAGGACGCTGCCAAGCTCTGCGCCATCAACATCGTGGCCCAGCTCAAGGCGGCGACCGGCGGCGACCTGGACAGGGTGAAGCGCATCGTGAAGCTGGGCGGCTTCGTCAACTCCACGCCCGATTTCGCGCAGCAGCCCGAGGTGATCAACGGCGCCTCTGACTTCATGGTCGCGGTCTTCGGCGACAAAGGCCGCCACGCGCGCGCCGCCGTCTCCGCCGGCGCTCTGCCGCGCGGCGTCGCGGTCGAGATCGACTGCGTCGCCGAGGTGGAGTAGGTCGCCGTCCCTCGCCGCCCCCGCTTGACGAACGTGGGGGCGGCCGAGGCACACTCCGGTGGCATGCCGGATGATCGTTCAACACTGCAGGACGAAGCCGCCGCCTTCCTGGCGGCGCATCCGGAGACGCGCTACCTCGATGTGATCTACGCCGACCTCTGCGGCGTGATCCGCGGCAAGCGCTATCCCATCGCCGAACTGCCGAAGCTGGCGCGCCAGGGCCTCGCCTTCCCCGGCGCGGTCTTCCTGCTGTCGATCAACGGCGCGACGCAAGACCCGCTGGGCCACGGCTTCAGCGACGGCGACCCCGACCGGCCGGTCGGCCTGGTAGCGGGCAGCCTGGCACCGGTGCCCTGGTCGCCGGTGCCGCTGGCCCAGGCACTGGTCACCATGCGCGAGCTGGACGGCGCGCCCTATCCCTTCGAGCCGCGCAACGTGCTGCGCCGCGTGGCCGAGCGCTTCGCCGCCCTCGGCCTCACCCCCGTCGTCGCCTTCGAACTGGAGTTCTATCTGATCGACCGCGCGCGGGCGGAGGGCGGCGGGCCGCTGCCGCCGGTGCTGCCGACCACCGGGCGGCGCGACGCCGCCACCCAGGTCTATGGCATGAACGAGGTCGAGGCCTTCGCCCCGCTGCTGGCCGAGATCCACGAGGCCTGCCGCGCCCAGGGCATCCCGGTCGGCGCGCTCTCGGCCGAATACGCGCCGGGGCAGTACGAAATCAACCTGGCGCACGTCGCCGACCCGCTGCTGGCGGCCGACCAGGCCGTGCTGTTCAAGCGCGCGGTGCAGGGTGTGGCGCGCCGCCACGGCCTGCAGGCGACCTTCGCCGCCAAGCCCTATCCTGAGGAGGCGGGCTCGGGCCTGCATCTGCACGTCAGCCTGCTCGACCAGGCCGGCCGCAACGTCTTCGACGGTGGCGCGGAGCCAGCCAGCGAGATGCTGCGCCATGCGATCGGCGGCGTGCTGGCCACCATGCCGGAGGCGATGAGCCTCTTCGCGCCCAACGCCAATTCCTTCCGCCGCTACAAGGCCAACAACTTCGTGCCGGTCAGCCGCTCCTGGGGCTTCGAGAACCGCTCGGCCGCGGTCAGGGTGCCGAGCGGCCCCGGAGCCGCGCGGCGCATCGAGCTGCGCACGCCGGGGGCGGACGCCAATCCCTACCTGGCGCTGGCCGGTCTGCTGGCCGGCATCCAGCATGGCCTCGAGCAGCGCCTGGACCCCGGCCCGCCGGCCGCCAGCAACGCCGGCACCGAACTCGACCCAGCGGTACCGCTGCGCCCCTTCCGCGCGCTCGAGAAGCTGCGTGGCAGCCAGGTGATGCAACAGGCCCTGGGCGCCGACTACGTGGCGGCCTATGCCGCGACCAAGTGGGCCGAGACCGAGGCCTTCTACGACCAGATCGGCCCGGCCGAATACGCCTGGTACCTCCAGGCCGACTAGCCACCAAGAAACGACAGTCAGGAGCTTCCCGCCATGGCCCGCGATCCGCGCTACGACGTGCTGTTCGAACCGGTGAAGATCGGCCCGGTAACGGCGAAGAACCGCTTCTACCAGGTGCCGCACTGCAACGGCATGGGCTACGTCCGGCCCAATACGCTCGCCGGCATGCGCGGCATGAAGGCCGAGGGCGGCTGGGCCGTGGTGGCGACCGAGGAGGTCGACATCCATCACTCCAGCGAGGTCTCGCCCTTCTGCGAGGGGCGCCTGTGGGACGAGCAGGACATCCCGTACCATGCCAAGGTCGTGGACAGCATCCACAAGCACGGCGGACTGGCGGCGATCGAGTTCGTGCACCAGGGCCACCACATCTCGAATCGCATGAGTCGCACGGCGCCGATGTCCGCGCACTCCATCCCGGTCGCCGGGTACGATCCGCTGCAGAGCCGGGCGATGGACAAGAGCGACTTCATCGCCTTGCGCCGCTGGCACCGGGCGGCGGTGAAGAACGCCATGCAGGCCGGCTACGACATCGTCTACGTCTATGCCGGCCACGACCTCTGCCTGACCCAGCACCTGCTGAGCCGGCGCTACAACCAGCGCAGCGACGAGTACGGCGGCAGCCTGGAGAACCGCGCCCGCCTGTTCCGCGAGCTGATCGAGGACACCAAGGAGGTCGCCGGCCACAAGTGCGGCGTCGCCGTGCGCTTCGCCGTCGACGAGCTCATGGGGCCCAAGGGCATCACCAGCGCCGCCGAGGGGCGCGAGGTGATCGAGATGCTGGCCGAGATGCCGGACCTCTGGGACGTCAACATCAGCGACTGGCCGAACGATTCCATCACCGCCCGCTTCGGCGACGAGGGCCACCAGGAGAAGTACATCAGCTTCGTGAAGAAGCTGACCACCAAGCCGGTGGTCGGCGTCGGACGCTTCACCTCGCCCGACGCGATGGTCAGCCAGATCCGCCGCGGCATCCTGGACATGATCGGCGCCGCGCGGCCCTCCATCGCCGATCCCTTCCTGCCGAAGAAGATCGAGCAGGGCCGGCTGGAGGACATCCGCGAGTGCATCGGCTGCAACATCTGCGTCTCGGGCGACTACACCCAGACGCCGATCCGCTGCACGCAGAACCCGACGATGGGCGAGGAATGGCGCAAGGGCTGGCACCCCGAGCAGGTGCCGGCGAAGAAGAGCGACGCTTCGGTCCTGATCGTCGGTGCCGGCCCCGCCGGCCTGGAAGCCGCCCGGGCGCTGGGCCAGCGCGGCTACCGGGTGACCCTGGCCGAGGCCAGCGACGAGCTGGGCGGGCGCGTGACCCGGGAGAGCCGCCTGCCCGGCCTCGCCACCTGGGGCCGCGTGCGGGACTGGCGCCTGGGCCAGCTCGACAAGCTGGCGAACGTCGAGATCTATCGCGGCGGTGCCATGACGGCGGCCGACGTGCTGGGCTTCGGCGCGGCGCACGTCGCCATCGCCACCGGCGCCACCTGGCGGCGCGACGGCGTGGCGCGCGCGAACCTGCTGCCGATCGAGATCGCCGGCGGCCGGCCGGTCCTGACGCCGGACGACGTCATGGCCGGCGCCGAGCTGCCCAAGGACCTGCTGATCTATGACGACGACCACTACTACATGGCCAACGTGCTGGCCGAGGTGGCCTTGGCCAAGGGCTGCCGCGTGACCTTCGTGACGCCGGCGGCGCAGGTCGCGCCCTGGACGCTCTATACGATGGAGCAGCACCGCATCCAGTCGCGCCTGATCGAGGGCGGGGCCGAGATCGTCATGAAGCACGCGCTGACCGCGGTGACCGCGGCCGGAGCCGTGGTTACCTGCGAGTATACCGGCCGCGAGCGGACGCTCGCCTGCGACGGCCTGCTGTTGGTCACCGCGCGGCTGCCGAACGACGCCCTGGCGCGCGACCTCAAGGCCGACGCGGCGGCGCTGGAGCGCGCCGGCATCCGCAGCGTCACCGCGCTGGCCGACGCCGTCGCGCCCTCCACCATCGCCGCCGCGGTCTACGACGGGCATCGCTACGCACGCGAGATCGAGGACCCGGTCGACCCCGATCGGGCGCCCTTCAGGCGCGAGCACGCGACGGTCTTCTAGGCGGAGCGGCCTCATGCCCGGCATCCCCCGGCACCTGGCGGGCGAGGTCTATACCGAGGCCCTGCCCGGGCTCGACCCCGCGATCTACGGCAGCGCCCGCATGACGCCGCTGGGTGCCTTCGAGGTGCGCAGCTTCGCCAGCTTCACCCTGACCTATACCTGCGGGCGGCTGGGGCTGGACGACACCGGCTCGCTGCGGGTGGTGCTGCGCTTCACCGCCGATGGGGGGCCGCTGCAGATGGCCGACCCGGCGGCGCCGAACTACGTCACCGCCAGCACCAGCAAGGGCGTGCCGGTGCGCCTCGCCTTCGACGACACGGGCAGCCCGCGCCCCTGGTACCAGGCGCTGACCGCGACGGTGGTGAAGGGCTACCTGGCGGAGGGCGAGGAGCTGGCCATCGTCATCGGCGACCAGCGCCAAGGCTCGCCCGGCATGCGGATCCAGTCCTTCTGCGAGCGGCCCTTCACCTTCAAGGTCATGACCGACGTCTGCGCCACCGGCCACTTCACGCCGCTGGCGGAGAGCCCGCAGATCGTCGTGATCCCGGGGCCGCCGGCGGTCTGGAAGGCCGTGCTGCCGACCCTGCGGCGGCCGGGCGAGTCTTTCCGCCTCGGCATCAAGGCCGAGGACATCTGGGGCAACCCCAGCGACCAGGTCGACCGCGCGCTGCGGCTGGAGGCAGACCGGCCGGTCGAGGGCCTGCCGGAGGCGCTGCACTTCCCGCCCGGCCAGCGCGCGCTGTCGGTCGAGGGACTCGTCTGCCGCGAAGAGGGCCCCCTGACCATCACCGTCTCGGACGCCGAGGGCCCGCTGGCGCGCAGCAACCCGCTGGTGATCCGCCCGGGCGCGGAGGCCAGCTTCTGGGGCGACATGCACGGCCAGAGCGGCGAGTCGGTCGGCATCAACACGGCCGAGGACTACCTGATCTTCGCCCGCGACCTGGCCTTCCTGGACGCAGTCAGCCACCAGGCCAACGACTTCCAGATCACCAGTCCCTTCTGGGCGCAGCTCAACGAGCTTTCGGCCGCCTTCCACAAGGACGGCGCGTTCCTGACGCTGCCGGGCTACGAGTGGTCGGGCAACACCGGGGTCGGCGGCGACCGCAACGTCTACTTCCGGCACGAGGGACGACAGATCCACCGCTCCTCGCACGCGCTGATCGCCGACCGCAGCGACATCGCGACCGACGCGGTGACGGCGCGCGAACTCTTCGAGGCGCTGAAGGACGAGGACTGCCTGGTCTATGCCCACCTCGGCGGCCGGCCGGCCAATATCGCCTACGCGCACGATCCGCGCCTGGAAACGGCGATGGAGATCCACTCCGACTGGGGCTCCTTCGAGTGGATCATGGACGACTGCTTCCGCCTGGGGCACCGGGTCGGCGTGGTGGCCAACAGCGACGGCCACAAGGGCCGGCCGGGCGCCAGCTATCCCGGCGCCTCGCAGTTCGGCGCCTATGGCGGGCTGACCTGCTTCCTGATGGACGCGCTGACGCGCGACGCCCTCTTCGACTGCCTGAAGCGGCGGCGGCACTACGCCACGACCGGCAACCGCCTCTTCCTGGACCTGGCGGTGACCGCCGAGACGCCCTTCGCCCGCTTCGCGGTCGACCCGATCGTGGCGGCGAGCGAGCCCGAACCCTGCGTGACGCTCGGCATGGGCGACATCGCCCGGTCCGCGACCGGCCGCGTCAGCCTGGACTACGAGGTGCGCGCCCTGGACGGCATCGTCAGCGTCGAGCTGTTGAACGCCAGCCAGGTCGTGGCGCGCCACGCTGGCTTCCCGGCGGCGGCGCTGGGTGCGCGCGTGCGCGTGCTCTGGCGCGGCGCCATGACCAAGGGCCGCGGCGCCCGGGCGCACTGGCTGGGCAACGCGCGCTTCCAGGGCGCGACGATCCAGCGCCTGGCGCAGATCAACGGCTGGAACCCGGACCATCCGCTCGGCCGGCCGGACGAGCGGAGCGTCACCTGGGACGCCGTCACCTGCGGCAACTTCAACGGCTTCGATGCCTGGCTGGCTGAGACGCCGGGCGCCGGCCTGACGATTGAGACCAACTACGGCGGCGCGGTGATCGCGCTGGAGCAGATCGGCCTCACGCCCCTGCGCATCCCACTGGGCGGCCTGGACCTCGCCATCGAGGTGCAGCGCCTGCCGGAGGAACCGCTGCCCACCGCCCTCGCCGGCTGCTTCGAAACCGAACTGGCCGAGGGACGCGACAACCCCCTCTGGCTGCGCGTCCACACCGAGGAAGGCTTCGTCGCCTGGAGCAGCCCGGTCTATCTCATCCCGTAAGAAGAGAGCCCGCGCCTAGCAGTCCTCGGCAGGTCTCTGCTAGTCTTCCGCGCATGAGCCGCACACCCCCCGGCCGCAAGCGTCACCCCGGCCCCGACCTCGGCCTCGCCCCCGGCGAGCGTGGGTTCGCGAGTTGGCTGAGAAGCAGCGTCACCGAAGCTGAGGCCGAGGCGAAACATCAAGGCACGCTCTCGGCCAAGGAGTGGCTCGCTCATACCGAGCGCCTGCTGTCCGAGCCTGTGAAGACGAAGCGTCGCCGGGCCGGCTGATCCACGATGGCCTATCGGATCCTGCCTGCGGCTCTGCGCGATCTGGACGACATCCTTTCCTGGTATAGAGATGAAGCAAGCACTTCTATTGCGCGCGAGATGCGCAATCGTTTCCACGAGACTTTCCGGCGTATCTCGCGGCCGCCATTCCCGTTGCTTCGTCGCGTCGAGCTGATCGGCGATCCCTACCGATTCGTCCTCATGGATCCCTATTGGATTGTCTGCGCGCCAAGCGGGGCCCGAACCTTGCGGATCGTCCGCGTGCTCCACGCCCGCCGCGATCTTGACCGTTTGTTGAAGGCGCTGCGCTGAGGCGCGCACTGTCCGCGCCGCGGGCGCTGCCCTATCCTTTCCAGCATGCCCGACGGCGGCGATGCCCTGACGCTGGAGTCCCACGAGTCGATCCACAAGGTCGAGGCCGCGGCCTGGGATGCCTGCGCCGGGACGGACAATCCCTTCGTCAGCCATGCCTTCCTGGCGGCGATGGAGGATTCCGGCTCGGCCACGGCCAAGACCGGCTGGCTGCCGCAGCACCTGACCCTGAAGCGCGCCGACGGCGCCCTGCTGGCCGCCGTGCCCTGCTACCTGAAGAGCCACTCCTACGGCGAGTACGTCTTCGACTGGGGCTGGGCCGAGGCCTACCAGCGCGCCGGCGGGCAGTACTATCCGAAGCTGCAGGTCTCGGTGCCCTTCACGCCCGTGCCGGGACCGCGCCTGCTGGTGCGGCCGGGCGAGGACCTGGCGCTGCGCCGCCGCCAGCTGCTCGACGGCCTGCTGCAGCTGGCGCGGCTGCACAAGGCCTCATCGCTCCACATCACCTTTCTCAGCGCGGCGGAGTCCGAGGCCGCGACCGAGGCCGGCTTCCTGCCGCGCATCGGCATGCAGTACCACTGGGAAAACCGCGGCTACGCCAGCTTCGACGACTTCCTGGCGGCGCTGGCCAGCCGCAAGCGCAAGGCGATCCGCAAGGAGCGCGCGGCGGCCACCGCCGCCGGCCTGACCATCCGCGCGCTGGCCGGACCTGAGGTCAAGCCGCGCCACTGGGACGCCTTCCACGCCTTCTACCTGGCCACGGTGGAGAAGAAGTGGGCGCACGACTACCTGACGCGGGAATTCTTCCACCTGCTGGGCGAGCGCCTGGGCGAGCGCGTGGTGCTGATCCCGACGGGCGGCCGGTCGCCGGGGCGCTGAACCTGGTCGGCGGCGAGGCGCTCTATGGCCGCAACTGGGGCGCGCTGGAGCACCATCAGTTCCTGCACTTCGAATGCTGCTACTATCAGGCCATCGACTACGCCATCCGCCACGGCCTGAAGCGGGTCGAGGCCGGGGCGCAGGGCGAGCACAAGATCCAGCGCGGCTACCTGCCGGTCATCACCCACAGCGCCCACTGGATCGCCGACCCGCGGCTGGAGAGCGCGGTCGAGCAGTTCCTGCGGCGCGAGCGTCCGGCCGTGCGGGCCGACGCCGAGGCGCTGGCGGCGATGGGGCCCTATCGCCGCGACGCGAGCGAGGGGGAGGAAGCGTGATGCGTGCTGCCCTGGTCGCCACTTTGCTGCTGTCGTCGCTCGGCCCGGCACTGGCCGGCGAGGACTGGCACGCGCGCTGCGCCGCCGCGCCGGTCGAGCGGGCCATCAAGCCCTGCGAGGAGGCGCTGATCGACAACCCCCAGGACAGCCTGGCGCTGAAGCGCCTGGGCGACATCTACCTGGGCAACCGCGGCGAATGGCACGCCATCGAGCTCTACAGCCTGCGCATGCTGATCGAGCCCGACAATCCCGAGGTCTTCTTCGACCAGGCCGCCGCCTTCGCCACCATGTGGTACTTCAAGGAGGCTTCTCCGGCGATGCACCGGGCGCTGGAGCTGGACCCCGGCAACCTGCAGTTCCAGCGCCTCGCCGCCATCGTCTTCGAGCAGTCGGGCGAGGCCGAGGCCGCCTTCGCCGCGCACCTGGCGCTGGCGCAGGCCGACATCGACACTGGCATGTACGACGTGGCACGCGACTACCACTACGGACGCGGCACCCTGGCCGATCCCTCGGCCGCGCGGCTCTGGTACGTGCGCGCGGCGAATGCCGGGCACGCCGCCGCCATGCGGGTCCTGGGCGACACCCTGGCCTACGGCGAACTCGGCGTGATCGACAAGGACGCCGCCGACTACTGGCACCGGCAGGCCGAGGCGATCCGCAAGTCCTACGAGGAGTGATCCTCCATCGACGGGCTGGACTGCGCCCGTGCCTTGGGCGCCGAGAGGCCGGCGCGCCATTCCGGCAGCGAGGCGGCGATCGAGGCGCCGAACAGTGAGGTGGCCCAGGCCATCTCCAGCCACAGCAGCGTCACCGGGATCGCCGCCAGCGTGCCGTAGATCGATTCGTACTTCGCCACATAGAGCAGGTAGAGCGCGAAGCCGGCTTTCAGCACCTGGAACAGCACCGCCGCCACCACCGCCGCCGCCATGCAGTCGCGGAAACTGGGCTGCCGGCTCGGCGCCAGCCAGTAAAGCAGCGCGAAGCCCATCCATTCGACCACGAAGGGCAGCACGCCCTTGAGCAGCCCCAGCGACTGCTGGAACAGGCCGCCCAGCGCCGTCTGCCCCTCGGCGAAGAGGCTGGCGGTCAAGGAGAAGCCGACGGCGAAGATCAGCGGCCCCAGGCTCAGCAGCGTCCAGTAGGCCATGAAACGCGCCGCCAGCGGGCGCTGCCGCGTCACCCGGAAGATGGCGTCCAGCGTCTCGCTGGCGGTGTGCAGCAGCATCATGGCGATGATTGCCAGCGCCAGCACGCCGATGCCGGCCAGCGCCCGGGCGCGCGCGACGAAGTCCTCGAGCTGGCCGGTGACCGCTTCCTCGGTGTGCGGCGCCAGGATGGCCAGCAGGCCGCTCTCCAGCTCGCGCACGAAGTCCTGGAAGCCGGGGAAGGCCGAGAGCACCGAGACGATGATGGTGAAGAGCGGTACCAGCGCCAGCGTGGTCTGGAAGGCCAGCGCCGCCGACTTGGTGAAAAGCTCGTCGTGCCAGAAGCGCAGCGAGACGTGCCGCCAGAAGCGATAGGTCGCGCCGGCCCGCCGCCAGGTCCGTCTCGGAAGCCCCTCGAGCATCGGGGCGATCCTGCCCGAAGGCGGCGCGGCAGGGCAATCGCCCGCCGCGCCGCCTGCCAGGATCACTGCGGCAAGCGGTCCTTGATCTTCTCCAGCGCCGCCGCGGCGCAGATCTCGTCGTTCTGGCCGCCGGGCGCGCCGCCGACGCCCAGGCCGGCGACGACCTCGCCGTGGATGCGGATGGCGACGCCGCCGGGCAGCAGGAAGATGTCCGGCAGGCTGGCATAGGCCGGCGCGTAGGGATTGGTCTTCAGCGTCTCGACCCAGTCGCCCAGGCGGTCGAAACCGAAGATCGGCGCCATGGTCACGGTGGTATAGGCCTTGCGGTAGCTCGAATCCTTGGTGTGGATCGTGCTGTGGTCGCCCTTGGCCTGCAGCTTCACGGTGCCGGCGGCGTCGACGATCGAGACGCTGACGGCCCAGCCGTGCGCCGCGCAGACCTGCACCGCCTCGGCCGCGGCCTCCATGGCGAGGTCGAGCGAGAGCTGGTTGCCGGTTTGCGCCACCTGCGCGGCGGCCGGCAGCGAAAGCATGGCGACGATGGCGGCCGCGGCGAGGCGGCGGAGACAAGAGAGAAGCATGGTGGCGGGCTCCATCAGCGCGGCAGCGTGTCGAGGAAGGCGAGGATCTCGGCGGCGATCTCCGCCCCATGCGTCTCCAGCGCGAAGTGGCCGGCGGGGTAGGAGACGGTGCGCGTTGCCGGCACCAGCGCCTGGAAGAGATCGCGGCCGGCCGGGGTGAAGAAGGGATCGCCGTCGCCCCAGGTCACCAGGATCGGCGGCTGCGTCTCCTTCAGCCAGGCCTGCCAGGCGGGGTAGAGCGCGACGTTGTCCTGGTAGCGGTAAAGCAGTTCGACCTGGATACGGTCGTTGCCCGGGCGATCGAGCAGCGCCTGGTCGAAGGTCCAGGCGTCGGGGTTCAGCCGGTCCGGCAAGCTGCTGCCCTGGCGGTACTGGAACTCGGTGACCTTGAGCAGGTCGCGCAGCGGCTGTTCGGTTTCCGGCGTGCGATTCTGCCAGACCGGGGCGAGCTGCTTCACGATCTCGGGGTACCAGCCCTCGACGCTGGCGACCGCGTTCTGCACCACCAGGCCGCGCACGCGCTCGGGATGAGCCGTCGCCAGGCGGAAGCCGACCGGCCCGCCGTAGTCCTGCATGTAGAGCACGTAGCTGCCGAGGCCGATCTCCTGGGTCAGGGCGTCGACCACCTGGGCCAAGTGGTCGAAGGAGTAGTCGAAGGCTTCGGGCGCCGGTGCGCTGGAGTAGCCGAAGCCGGGGTAGTCCGGCGCGATCACGTGATAACGCGTGGCCAGCAGCGGGATCAGGTCGCGGAACATGTGCGACGAGCTGGGGAAGCCGTGCAGCAGCAGGATGGCCGGCGCGTCGGCCGGCCCGGCCTCGCGATAGAAGATCTCCAGGCCTTCGATCTGGACGCTGTGATAGGTGACCGGACGATCGGTGACCGGCCCGGCCAGGACCGGGGCGGCGGCCAGGGCCCCGGCGGTGGCCAGGGCGGCGGCGAACTTGGACATGGGGCGCCTCGCGCAACGGGTTGATGTTGCCGCAGCAGATAGGCCCTCCCGCCAAGCGGCGGTATCTGGCAAGAATTAGAAGAATTATCCCGTTTTCCGAGAGGATCGATGGATCGCTTCGAGGCCATGTCCGGCTTCCTCGCCGTGGCCGAGGCCGGCAGCTTCTCCGCCGCGGCGCGGCGCCTCGCCCTGCCGCTGGCGACGCTGAGCCGCCGCGTCGCCGACCTGGAGCGGCACCTCGGCGTCAGGCTGCTGCAGCGCTCCACCCGCCGCCTGGCGCTGACCGACAGCGGGCGCGCCTACCTGGAGTCCTGCCGGCAGATCCTGGAGAGCCTGGCCGAGGCCGAGCGCAGCGCCGCCGGCGAGTACCAGGCGCCGCGCGGCCTGCTGACCGTCACGGCGCCCATCGTCTTCGGGCGGCTGCATCTGCTGCCCGTGGCGGTGGCCTTCCTCGCCGCCTTCCCGGACGTTCAATTGAACCTGCTGCTGGTCGACCGCACCGTCAGCCTGTTGGAGGAGCAGGTCGACCTGGCGCTGCGCCTCGGCCCCCTGCCCGACAGCGGCCTGGTGGCCCAGCGCCTGGGCGCGGTGCCGATGGTCACCGTCGCCAGCCCCGGGTACCTGAAGCGGCGCGGCACGCCGAAGCGGCCGGAGGACCTGAAGCGGCACGACTGTGTCAGCGCGGCGACCGTGGGCTGGAGCAAGGTCTGGTTCTACCAGCAGGGCAAGCGCGCGCTGAGCCTGGAGGTGCCGACGCGCCTCAACACCACGACGGCGGAGGCGGCGATCGATGCCGCGCTGGCCGACGCGGGCCTGACCCAGGTGCGGGGCTACCAGGTGGCCGAGGCGCTGGCCGAGGGACGCCTCAAGCGCGTGCTGCGCGCCTTCGAGCCGCCGCCCGCCCCGGTGCACCTCGTCCAGCTCGGTGGCCGGCAGCGCCCGGCCAAGCTGGCGGCCTTCCTCGACTTCGCCGTGCCGCGCCTGAAGGCGCGAATTCCGGCGCTGTAGAGTTCCTTGCCCCTGGCACATCCTTCGAGACGGGCGCTACGCGCCCTCCTCAGGAAGAGGGCGGATCAAATACGGACAAACACTCCGACCTCATCCTGAGGAGCCGCCACAGGCGGCGTCTCGAAGGATGGGCCAAAAGCCCGGCCTTAGCCGCCCCAGGCGGCCAGCGCTGCGGTGGCAGTCACTTCCTCGACCGGCGGGCGGGGGCGCGGGCCCTGGCCATCGAGCAGCGCCGGCAGCAGGGTCTGTACCAGGCCGCCCTGCTCGGCCACCAGGCCGCGCGCGGCGACCTGCGGGTGCGCGACGACCTCCTCCGGCTCCAGCAGCGCCTCGAAGCAGCAGTCGACCGGATCGAGCAATGCCTGCCAGTGGGCGCGGTCCTGCGTCGCGATCAGCGTCGCGACCTCGGCAATCAGCCCCGTCTGCGGCAGCGCCTCGCCCTGGCGCGCCACCCAGTCGTCGCGCCCGACGGCGCGGCAGAAGTTTTCCCAGAACTTGGCCTCGACCGCGCCCAGCGAGATCCAGCGCCCCTCGGCGGTGCGGTAGAGGTTGTAGAAGGCCGTGCCGCCGTTCAGCAGCCCGGCAGCGCGCGGCTCGGCGAGGCCGTGGCGCGACTGGCTGAGAGTCAGGCCCTGCCAGCCCAGCACGGTCTCCATCAGGCTGACGTCGACGAAGCCGCCCCGCCCCGTCGTCGCGCGCCTGAGCAGCGCCGCCAGGGTCGCCAGCACGGCCTGCAGGGCCGAGGCCATGTCGGCCTGCGGCGGATAGGCGAAGGCTGGCCTGTCGCCGGGGCCGGAGCGCACCAGGTTGCCGCCGACCGCGAGATAGTTGATGTCGTGCCCGGCGCGCAGCGCATAGGGACCCGTCTGGCCCCAGCCCGAGAGCGCGGTGTGCACCAGGCGCGGGTTGTGCGCGCGCAGCGTCTCGGCAGCGAGGCCGAGCCGCGCCAGCACGCCGGGGCGATAGGACTCCAGCAGCACGTCGGCGCGCCCCACCAGGCGCAGCAGCGCCTCGCGGTCGCCGGGCTGCTTGAGATCCAGGCGCAGTACCTGCTTGCCGGCGTTGACGCTGCGGTAGAACAGCGACAGGCCGCTCTCCGCGCCGGCGCCCAGCGCCCGCGCGGGATCGCCGGCCGGCGGCTCGATCTTCAGCACCGTGGCGCCCAGGTCGGCCAGCATCTGCGTCGCATGCGGCCCCGGCAGCCACTGCGAGAGATCGAGGACCCGCAGTCCGGCAAGACAATCGGCGATGCTCACACGCTGTCCCTCCGCGCTCCCCTGCCCGGCTCGCGCGCCCCCCAAGGTCCCTCGCCCTCGACATCGTCGAACAGCAGCTCGTCGAGACTAGCGCGCTGGCCGCAGGCAGCGCAGCAGCGCACATCCGCCGGCGCCTCGACCTGGCCGCCGCTGAAGAGCCTTGCAAGCATCGCCAGCGTGCCGATCCGGCTCTCGCCCTCCTCGCGCAGCAGCGCCGCGGAGCCGCAGGCCGGACAGCGCGGCCGGCGGGAATCACTGTTATCGAGCAGCGCGCGCGCCGCTGCGAGTTGCGTCGCCGGCACCAGCAGGCGCAGACCGCCGAGCAGTGGCAGGGGGTTGATCTGCGCGCCCGCGGTCCCTTCGCCCAGGCTGGCGTCGAGCCCCTGGCTGCGCAGGAAGCCGAGCGCGACCTGCGCCTCGGTGGCGTCGAGGAAGCGCGTGACCTCGACCAGGTCGCTCATGCCCGGACGGCGAACGGCTACTCGACCGTCTCTTCCTCGCGCTCCTCGGCCTCGTCGCCGTCTTCGGGCGGCGGCAGGGCGGGCAGCGCGCCGGCCGGCGGCTCGGGATAGGTGAAGACCGGCTTGTCCTCGGCGATGTCGACGCGCACCACGCCGCCCTTGGCCAGGCGGCCGAACAGCAGCTCCTCGGCCAGCGGCTTCTTGATCGCCTCCTGGATCACGCGGGCCAGCGGCCGCGCGCCCATCATCGGGTCGTAGCCGCGCCGGCCGAGCCAGCCGCGCGCCGCCTCGCTCAGCTCGATGGTGACCTTGCGGTCGGCGAGTTGCGCCTCGAGCTGCAGGACGAACTTGTCGACCACGCGGCCGATGACCTCGGGCGTCAGGTTCTTGAAGGCGACCACGGCGTCGAGGCGGTTGCGGAACTCCGGCGTGAAGAGGCGGTTGATCGCCTCCTGCTCGTCGCCGCGGCGGATCTCGTTGGAGAAGCCGATCGCGGGCTTGGCCATGTCGGCCGCCCCGGCGTTGGTCGTCATGATCAGGATGACGTTGCGGAAGTCGACCTGCTTGCCGTTGTGGTCGGTCAGCTTGCCGTAGTCCATGACCTGCAGCAGGACGTTGAAGAGATCGGGATGCGCCTTCTCGATCTCGTCCAGCAGCAGCACGCAGTGCGGATGCTGGTCGACCGCGTCGGTCAAGAGGCCGCCCTGGTCGAAGCCGACATAGCCCGGCGGCGCGCCGATCAGGCGGCTGACGGTGTGGCGCTCCATGTACTCCGACATGTCGAAGCGGGTCAGCGGGATGCCGAGCGAGCGGGCAAGCTGGCGCGCCGCCTCGGTCTTGCCGACGCCGGTCGGGCCGGAGAAGAGGTAGCAGCCGATCGGCTTCTCGCCGTCGCGCAGGCCGGCGCGCGACAGCTTGATCGCGGCCGAGAGCGATTCGATGGCGGCGTCCTGGCCGAAGACCATGGTCTTGAGGTCGCGCTCCAGGTTCTGCAGCACCGTGCGGTCGTCCTGGGTCACGGTCTTGGGCGGGATGCGGGCGATCTTGGCGACCACCGCCTCGACGTCCTTCACGCCCAGCGTCTTCTTGCGCTTGCTCTCGGGCAGGAGCTGCTGGCTGGCGCCGACCTCGTCGATCACGTCGATCGCCTTGTCGGGCAGCTTGCGGTCGTTCATGTAGCGGGCCGAGAGCTCAACCGCGGCGCGGATCGCCTCGGCGGTGTAGCGCACCTTGTGGTGCTCCTCGTAGTAGGGCTTGAGGCCACGCAGGATCTTCACCGCGTCCTCGACCGTCGGCTCGTTGACGTCGATCTTCTGGAAGCGCCGGACCAGGGCCCGGTCCTTCTCGAAGTAGTTCCGGTACTCCTTGTAGGTGGTCGAGCCGATGCAGCGCAGCGAGCCGGACTGCAGCGCCGGCTTCAGCAGGTTCGAGGCGTCCATCGCCCCGCCCGATGTGGCACCGGCGCCGATCACCGTGTGGATCTCGTCGATGAAGAGGATGCCGTGCGGCTGCTCCTCCAGCTCCTTCACCACGGCCTTCAGGCGTTCCTCGAAGTCGCCGCGGTAGCGGGTGCCGGCCAGCAGCGAGCCCATGTCGAGCGCGAAGATGGTGGCGTCCTTCAGCACCTCGGGCACCTCGCCCTCGACGATGCGGCGCGCCAGGCCCTCGGCGATGGCGGTCTTGCCGACGCCGGGGTCGCCGACATAGAGCGGGTTGTTCTTGGTGCGGCGGCAAAGCACCTGGATGGTGCGCTCGATCTCGGTCTCGCGGCCGATCAGCGGGTCGATCTTGCCGGCCTTGGCCTTCTTGTTGAGGTCGACGCAGTAGGCGTCCAGCGCCTCGCGACCCTTCTTCACCACCTTCTCGGCCTGCGCCTCCTTTTCGGCGCCGGTCACGGTGCGCTCGGCCTCCAGGCCCTTCACCTTGGCGATGCCGTGGCTGATGTAGTTCACCGCGTCCAGGCGGCTCATCTCCTGCTCCTGCAGGAAATAGACCGCGTGGCTCTCGCGCTCGGAGAAGAGGGCGACCAGCACGTTGGCGCCGGTCACCTCCTCGCGGCCCGAGGACTGCACGTGGATGGCCGCGCGCTGCAGCACGCGCTGGAAGCCGGCCGTCGGCTTGGCATCGCCCGCCGAGCGGCTGATCAGGTTGGAGAGGTCGTTGTCGATGTAGTCGACGAGCTGCCCGCGCAGCTGCTCCAGGTCGACGCCGCAGGCCTTCATCACCGCGATGGCATCCTGGTCCTCGGTGAGCGCCAGCAGCAGATGCTCGAGCGTGGCGTACTCGTGCCGGCGCTCGTTGGCGTAGCCAAGGGCGCGGTGGAGGGTCTGCTCGAGATTGGCTGAGAGCATCAGGCCTAATCCTTTTCCAGGGTGAGCTGCAGGGGGTGCTGGTGCTTACGGGCGTAGTCGACGACCTGGTTGACCTTGGTCTCGGCCACTTCGTAGGTGAAGACGCCGCAGATGCCGACACCGCGGCGGTGGACGTGCAGCATGATCGCGGTGGCCTCGGACCGATTCTTGCTGAAGAAGCGCTCCAGCACGTGGACGACGAACTCCATCGGCGTGTAGTCGTCGTTCAGCATGAGCACTTTGTACATGGAGGGCTTCTTGGTCTTGGGCTTCGCCTCGACCAGGGTGCCGCTGCCGGTACTGCCGTTGCCGTTCTGCTCTCTGTCCACGCCCATCGCCGCTGGAACCGCCCGCCGCCCGGCCATCAGTGGCAGCCGATCGGAAAGGCGTCGTTCAGTCTCGTTGCCGGGAAACCACCGCATCGCGTCAGAATGATATTGGGTTGAAAGCCGCAGGGAAAAGAGCTTTCCGCATGTGGATGATGGCAGAGGCGCGGCATTCGCGGGACGAAGGCCGCGCCTCTGCCCAGAAAAAGGCACGCGGGCCGCGTTCTGCGCGCATAAACGAAGAGGGCCCGGCCGCCATTCGGCGACCGGACCCTCGGAACAGGTCCTATGCTGGAAGAACCGACGGGGCGATCAGGCCGCGACGGGCTTCAGCATCTTCTCGATGGCGACGTTGACGCGCGCCTGGATCGGCTGGAAGGCCTCGTTGGCGACCTTCACCGACATCTCGGCGAGCTTGGTCGAGTCGGCCATCAGCTTGTCGAACTGCGTGCGGGACAGATCGGCCTGCAGGTCGATCGCCTCGCGCATCGTCTTGACGCCCATGAAAGCCTTGGCGGCGTTCATCGAGGTCTCGAAGGACGACTGGGCGAGGGCGAAGACCTCCTTGGAGAAGCCCTCGACGCCCTTGGCGACGATGTTGCCCGAGGCGACGACGGCCTCGAGCGTGTCCTTGTTCATGGTGGAGAACTGGTCGTAGCCCTTGAACACGGCCTCCGACACCTTCTCGACCTGCTCCTTGGTCATCGCGACAGCCTGCTCGTAGCCCTTCTTCGCGGCCTCGGCGCCGGCCTTGGCGAAGGACTCGAACTGCTCCTTGCCACTGGTGATGGCGGCCTCGACGGGCTTCAGGGCCTCGTTGACAGCCTCGGCGGACTTCTTGACAGCCATGACGATCTCCTCTTCAGCGTCTGCGGTCCCTTTGGGTATGGGCCGCGGGTTGGGTCTGACCCCGGGTTCTTGCCTGCGCCACTTATTGTGCAGCGCAACATGACGCGAATATAGGCAGATCGAGTCCAGGGTCAAGGGATTTTTGTGCACTGCAACATCGCAGGTGCGGGAAAAGAACTGCGGCGGTGCGACGCAGCCTTTTGAGACGGCTGAGACAGGCCGTCCCGGCGAGCACGACAAGGGCGGTTTACAGAGTCCAACCAAAATCGTAATATATTTCGCGAATCGAAGGGCTTAGCGCCGATTCCTAGGGGGGAACCTGTGCATCGGCTTATAAACCATTTGGCTAAGACCACAATCAGTGGGAGTGCGATTGCCCGCACCCTCCTAGTCCTTGTGGTTCTTGGACTTTCCCTGCTGGGCCCCGGCCGCGCGGCCGAGGCCAAGTACGCCGCCTTCGCCATCGACGTCGAGTCGGGCGCGGTCCTGCATGAGACCAACGCCGACACCAAGAACTTCCCGGCGTCGCTCACCAAGATGATGACGCTCTATCTGCTGTTCGAGGCGCTGCAGGACGGCGACGTCACGCTGCAGACCAAGATGAAGGTCTCGGCCCGGGCCGCCAAGCAGCAGCCCTCCAAGCTCGGCCTGAAGTCCGGCAGCACCATCACGGTCGAAAACGCCATCCGCGCGCTGGTCACCAAGTCGGCCAACGACGTGGCCGTGGTGGTGGCCGAGCACCTGGGCAAGAGCGAGGACGCCTTCGCCAAGCTGATGACCGCCAAGGCCAAGGCCCTGGGCATGAAGCGGACGCTGTTCAAGAACGCGTCGGGCCTGCCGAATTCCAAGCAGGTCTCGACCGCCCGTGACATTGCCACCCTGGCGCTGGCCCTGATCGACGATTTCCCGCAGTACTACCACTACTTTTCCACCCCCTCCTTCACCTACAAGGGGCGGACCTACGAGAATCACAATTCGCTGCTGGAAGGCGTCGAGGGCGTCGACGGCCTGAAGACCGGCTACACCAAGGCCTCGGGCTACAATATCGCCATCTCGGCGGTGCGCGACGGGCGCCGGGTGATCGTCGTGGTGTTCGGCGGCAAGACCGCCAAGACCCGCGACAACCAGGCGAACCATATCCTCGAGGTCGCCTACGGCTCGATCAAGAAGCTGAAGCTGGACGCGCCCAAGACCCAGGTGGCCAAGGCCCCGGCGGCGCCGGTCGTGGTGCCGCCGGAGAAGCCGCTGGCCGGCGTCCTAGTGCCGAACCAGCCGCTGGCGGTCACGCCGCTGCCGGTCGCGCCCGCGACAGTGCAGGCGGTGGCTCTGCAGGGCGACACCCAGGTGGCCGCCCTCAGCCAGCCCGACGTGAAGATCGATGCCGCACAGGTGCTGGATACCGCCCTGCCGGCCGACTCCTGGTCGATCCAGGTCGGCGCCTTCTCGCGTTACAACGCCGCCAAGGAAGCCGCGCTCGGCGCCACCGGCAAGGCCGCGCAGACCCTTGCCGGTGCCAAGGTCTTCGTGATGGAGATCGACGGCCAGGGCGGCAAGCTCTACCGCGCCCGCCTGACCGACCTGGACGAGGGCGAGGCGCGCGAGGCCTGCCGGCTGCTGACCAAGCAGAACCAGGCCTGCCTGGTCGTCGCCCCGGGTTCCTGACCTTGCAAGTCCACTGGCGGCGCTGGACCGGCCCGGTCGCCGCGCTCTGCTTCCTCGGCTTCGGCGGCCTGCTGATCGCGCTGTGGCTCGATCCCGCGTTCTGGGCCAGCGGCGGCGCCGACCTGCGCCTGCTGATGCTGGTCATGGTCTTCCTGCTGATCGCCAACCTCTGCCTGCGCCGCGCGCTCGCGGTCTGGCTGCGCAGGCCGGCCATCGCGGTCGAACCCAAGGGGCTGAGACTCAGCGACGGGCTGGCGGAAAGACTGCTGCCCTGGGGCGACATCGAGCGCATCCGGCTGACCCGAAGCCGCCTCGCCATCGACCTGCGCAATACGGCCGAGGGGCGCGGTGCCTGGCTCTTCATGGCCCAGCTCGGCGTGGCGCCGCCGCTGCGCTATCTCTACGCCGCCATCTCGATGGACCCTCGCGCCTTCGTCGCGGCGGTGCGCGGCGCGGCGGGCGAGTACCTGCGCATCGACATGACCAGCTAGCCGCGGCTGCAAGCGGCGGAGCGCCCTCGCCCCCTCCCCCGGCCTAGGGTCCCCTCACCTCGCACGGCCAAGGACCCTCGCCATGTCGACCCTGCCCGCCGCGCCCCGGCTGGGTCCGCGCGCCTGGACCCTGCTGCTCGCGCTGTCGCTGCTCTGGGGCGGCTCCTTCTTCTTCGCCCAGATCGCGCTGGTCGGACTGCCGCCACTGCTGGTCGCCTGGGGCCGCGTCGCCAGCGGCGCGGTCTTCCTGCTGCTGATGCTGCGCCTCGCCGGGCAAGGGCTGCCGTGCGGTGGGGCGCGGTGGCGGCGTTACGCCGTGATGGGCCTCATGAACAATGCGCTGCCCTTCAGCCTGATCTTCCTCGGACAGCGCACGCTGGGCGCCAATGCCGCGGCGATCCTCAACGCCACGACGCCTTGCTTCGCCGTGCTTTTGGCGCACTGGACCACGCCGGACGAGCGGCTGACGGCGCGGCGCCTGGGCGGCACGCTGCTGGGCGCCGCCGGCGTTGCCCTGCTGGTCGGGCTGCAGGCGCTGGAAGGACTCGGCACCCGGCTCGGGCCGGTGCTGCTGGTGCTGGCGGCCGCATTCTCCTATGCCTGCGCCGGCCTCTACGGGCGGCGCTTCCGCGGCGAGCCGCCGCTGGCGACCGCCTGCGGCCAGGTCTGCTGCAGCACGCTCTGGCTGCTGCCGGCGACACTGCTGCTGGAGCGGCCCTGGGGCCTGGCGTTCCCCGGCTGGTCGCCGTTGGCAGCGGTGGCGGCGCTCGGCCTGTTCTCGACGGCGCTGGCCTACCGCCTCTACTTCCGCATCCTGGCACTGGCCGGCGCCACCAACCTGCTGCTGGTGACGCTGTTGATCCCGCCCAGCGCCATGGCGCTCTCGGCGCTCTTCCTCGGCAAGCCGGTGGGCCCGTCCGAGGCCGCCGGCTTCGCCGTCATCGCGCTCGGCCTGCTGCTGCTCGACGGCCGCGCCTTCAGCCGGGTGCGGTCGCCCGCACGACCTCGCAGTCCGTAGCGCCCGGCGGCTCGCTCGCCGCCAGCAGCAGCAGCAGGCAGTTCTGCTCGGCGTGGATGCGGATCGCCGCCGGCAGCACGCGGAGCCGCCAGCGCGCCTCGACCGCCAGGTTGTCGGGCGAGGCCATGGTGAGCGCCATCGGCGGCGTGCCCAGCAGCAACACGTCGTAGACACCGTCGGCCGGCGGCGAGAGCGCCGGCAGCGGTTGCAGGACCAGATTGGTCGTGCCCGGATAGTAAGCGACGGCCTTGACCCGCAGCGTCAGGCTCTGCGGCTCGGTCTCGTCGACGCTCGCCTCGGCCGCCGTCACCATGAAGAGCAACCCGCGCCCCGGCTCCTCCGCCGGCCACGCCCAGGGTGGCGGCGGCGGCTCGTAGGGCGTGGCCAGCGCCGGCTGGGCCAGGGCGAACAGGAGCAGCGGCAGGAGCAGGCGCATGGGGAAGCCTCCGGCGGTCAAACCGGCGGCCAGCCTGGGCGCGGGCTGTGGCGGATTCGCGGCGGCGTCAGGGCGCGGTCGGCAGGCCCTGGATGCGGACGACGCGGCAGTCGCGGACGTCCGGAGCCGGCTCGGGCATGGTCAGCAGCACGACCAGGCAGCCCTGCTGGGCGTGGATGCGCAGCGCCTTGGGCAGCTCAGCGACCGGGCGGCTCCAGGGCACCTCCACCGGCGTCAGCACCTGCGCCACCATGCCCTCGGGCGGCGTGCCGTAGAGCGTGGCGTCGTAGATGCCGTCGGGCGGCGCCTGGACATAGACCACCGGCTCCAGCGTCAGCTCCTCCCAGCCGGGCGTCGCCGCTGTGGCCTGCACCAGCATGGTGAGCACGCCGCCGCCGACGCTGCCGCTGGCCCAGGTGACATCGGTCAGCACCTGGCGATCCGGCCCGCTGGCGGGTTGCGGCGCCGGCTGCTGCGGCGGCGCCTGGCAGGCGGCAAGCAGCGGCAGGATGAGGCAGGCGAACGACAGGGCGTGACCGCGCATGGGCGCTTCTCCTTCTCCCCGGACGTGACCGGGTATCAGGCAGCCAAACGCCATAACGTGGCCGGGGGTTCCGCCGTGCGGGCGATGGCGCGGATCTGCCGGCGCACGTGCCACAGGATCTCGGGCGAGCCCATGGTCTCGGCGCCGCACTGGTTCATCCAGAAGTGCACCAGCGGCATGATGCGCGGCTTGGTCGTCCTGACCCAGCGTTCGTAGGTCCAGCCCTCGCGCGTGGCGAAGCGGCCGTGGCGCGGCATGAAGAGCCAGGCCTTCTCCTTCGCGCCCGACTCCAGCGTCACGCTGAGGGCGCGCGGTTCGTACTGCGTGCCCTCGAAGTGCGCCATGCGCAGCACCGCGCGCTCGTCCAGGCCGCGGCAGACCAGGCCCGGCACACGCTGGCCGGCAGCCGCCGCCAGCACCGGATAGAGCGCACCCTTGCAGCGCACGCGGCGGAAGCCGGGCAGCAGCGCGGGCGCCAGCTCGACGCCCTCGTGGGCGTGCGGGAAGACCAGGCGGCGAATGTCGGGATCGAGCAGAGTGCCGTAGAAGAACCACTGCATGTCGCAGGCCCCTCCCAGAAAACGACGGACCCACGACCCGGGCCCAAGGTTGTCCAAGATTTGCCGGCCTATGCGAGTGCAGCACCGAGCAGCCGCTATATGCGGGCGATGGCTGCGGGATGCAATGGGAAACTTCTCGACAGCCGCCTAGAAAGCCGGAACCTCCAGCCCGATGGCGCGGATCGCCTCGGCCAGCGCTGCCTTCAGGCGGTCGAGGCCGGCCTGGTCGCCCGATTCGCAGCGCGCCACCAGCACGTCCTGGGTGTTGGAAGCACGCAGCAGCCACCAGCCGTCGGCCGTGTTGACGCGCACGCCGTCGATGTCGACGAAGCTGGCGCCGGCGGCCTTGAGGCGCGCCACCACCTCGGCCATGGCCGGGCGCTTGCGCTCCTCGGCGCAGGGGAAGCGGATCTCAGGCGTGTTCAGCACCGGCGGCAGAGAGTCGCGGAACGCCGCCAGCGTCTGGCCGGACAGCCCGAGCGCAACCAGCAGGCGCACGGCGGCATAGAGCGCGTCGTCATAGCCGTAGTAGCGGTCGGCGAAGAAGAGGTGTGCGCTCATCTCGCCGGCAAAGGCGGCATGCTCCTCCTTCAGCTTGGCCTTGATGTGGCTGTGGCCGGTCTTCCACATGATCGGCTTGCCGCCCAGCTCGGCGATGCCGTCGAACAGCACGCGGCTGGCCTTGACGTCGGCGATGATGGTGGCGCCCGGCTTGCGCTGCAGAATGTCCCGCGCCAGCAGCAGCATGAGCTGGTCGCCCCAGAGCACGCGGCCCTCTGCGTCGACCGCGCCGATGCGGTCCCCGTCGCCGTCGAAGGCGATGCCGAGGTCGAGCTTGCGCTCGGCCACCAGTGCCTTGAGCTGCGCCAGGTTCTTCTCGACCGTGGGATCGGGGTGGTGTGCCGGGAAGGTGCCGTCGATCTCGGCATTGATCAGGTGATGCTCGCCCGGCAGGCGCTGCAGCAGCATGCGCAGCACCTCCGAGGCCGCGCCGTTGCCGGGGTCCCAGCCGATACGCAACGCCTTGGCGCCAACCGAGTCCAACGCCAGGCGCGCGACATAGGCCTCGCGGATGTCCTGGCTCTGCTCGCCGCCCCGCCCGCTCTCGAAGTCGCCGGCCGCGGCCAGCGTGCCGAGGTCCTGGATCTGCTGGCCGAAGAAGGACTGCTTTGCCAGGGTGATCTTGAAGCCGTTGTAGTCGGCCGGGTTGTGCGAGCCGGTGACCATCACGCCGCCGTCGACCGGCAGCGTATAGGCGGCGAAGTAGAGCATCGGCGTGGGCCCGCGCCCGACGCGCAGCACGTCGATGCCGCTCGCCATCAGGCCCTTGGCCAGCGCGGCCTCCATCTCGGGCGAGGAGAGGCGACCGTCATAGGCCGTCGCCAGCCGCTTCAACCCCTGGCGCCGCGCCACCGTGCCGACGGCGCGGCCCAGCGCCTCGGCGTCGGCGGGGTGCAGCGTCTTGCCGACGACGCCGCGCACGTCGTACTCGCGCAGGATGGTGGGATCGAAGCGATGGCCGGACATGATGCGAAGCCTGTCCCTTCAATGTGTCTTGCGGGGGCGACCGACGGAGGCGTAGCGGAAGCCCAGGGCCGCCATCTCTTCCGGATTCCAGATGTTGCGCAGGTCCGCCACGACCGGCTGCCGCAGCAGGGACTTCACCCGCTTCAAGTCCAGGCCGCGGAACTCGTTCCATTCAGTGACGATGACCAGGGCCTCGGCGCCGCCCAGCGTCTCGTAGGCCGTGTCGCACCAGACGACGTCCGGCAGCAGCTTCCTGGCCTCGTCCATGCCCTCGGGGTCATAGGCACGGATCGCCGCGCCCGCCGCCTGCAGCGCCGGGACGATCTCCAGCGCGGGCGACTCGCGCATGTCGTCGGTGTTGGGCTTGAAGGTCAGGCCGAGCACCGCGATCGTCCTGCCGCGTACGTCGCCGCCGCAGAGATCGATGACCTTGTCGGCCATCTTCCTCTTGCGGGCGTCGTTGACCTCCACCACCGTCTCGATGATGCGGACCGGTGCGCCGGCCTGCTGCGCCGTCCGCACCAGGGCCAGCGTATCCTTGGGAAAGCAGGAGCCGCCGTAGCCCGGTCCGGGGTGCAGGAACTTGCGGCCGATGCGTCCGTCGAGGCCGATACCCTTGGCCACGTCGTGCACGTCGGCGCCGACCTTCTCGCAGAGATCGGCAATCTCGTTGATGAAGGTGATCTTGGCGGCGAGGAAGGCGTTGCCGGCGTACTTGGTGAGCTCCGCCGTCTCTATGGAGGTGAAGAGGATCGGCGTCTCGATCAGGAACAGCGGGCGGTAGAGCCGCCGCATGACGGCCCGGGCCTGCTCGGTCTCGGCACCGATCACCACGCGGTCGGGTCGCATGAAATCGCTGATCGCCGCGCCCTCGCGCAGGAACTCCGGATTGGAGACGACATCGAAGTCCTTGCCCAGCTTCAGATCCGGGCGGGTCTCGGCGACGATACGCGCGACTTCGCGCCCGGTGCCCACCGGCACGGTCGACTTGGTGACGATGACGGCATAGCCGGACAGCGCCGCGGCGATCTCGCGCGCGGCGCCGTGCACATAGGACAGGTCCGCGTGGCCGTCGCCGCGGCGCGAGGGCGTGCCGACGGCGATGAAGATCGCATCGGCTCCCTTCACCGCCGCCTTCAGATCGCCGGTGAAGGACAGGCGCCCGGCCTTGACGTTGTTGGCGACGAGTTGGTCGAGGCCCGGCTCGAAAATGGGGATCTCGCCCTTCAGCAGGCGCTCGATCTTGCTGGCGTCCCGGTCGACGCAGACCACGTTGGTGCCGAACTCGGAAAAGCAGGCGCCGGAAACCAGGCCGACATAGCCAGTGCCGATCATCGCGATCTTCATGGGTCACGCACTCCTTCGGCCGCCGCCGGTCCGGTCAGCGCTTGCCGTAGCGCGCCAGGATGTCCTGCGCGTCACCCTTCAGGTCGGCGCGAGAGAGGGCGAAGGCGACATTGGCCTCGAGGAAGCCTGCCTTCGAACCGCAGTCGAAACGGGTTCCCTTGAAGCGCAGGCCGTGGAAGGGGATGCGGCCGATGGTCCGGGCCATGCCATCGGTGAGCTGGATCTCGCCGCCGGCGCCCTTCTCCTGCTTGTCGAGCTGCTCGAACACCTCGGGATGCAGGATATAGCGGCCGATGATCGACAGCGTCGAGGGTGCGACCTCGGGCTTCGGCTTCTCCACCAGGCCCTTGGCCTCGGCCAGGGTGCCGTCGTCGGATACCACGTCGAGGATGCCGTAGCGGTTGGTGTGTTCCTTCGGCACGTCCATCACGGCGACCAGGTTCCCGCCGGTCTCGGCATAAACGTCCATCATCTGCGCCAGGCAGGGGCGGTCGGCCAGCACCAGGTCGTCGGCCAGCAGCACCGCGAAGGGTTCGTCGCCGACCAGGCTGCGCGCGCACCAGACGGCGTGGCCCAGGCCGAGCGGCTCGATCTGCCGCGTGTAGGCGATGCGCCCCGGCTTCGGAACGATCGCCTCGACCAGGCCCAGTTCATCCTTCTTGCCGCGCGCCGCCAGGGCCTCCTGCAGCTCGAAGGAGTGGTCGAAATGGTCCTCGATGGCGCTCTTGCCGCGGCCGGTGACGAAGATCAGCTCCTCGATCCCGGCGGCCCGCGCCTCCTCGACGGCGTACTGGATCAACGGCTTGTCGACGACCGGCAGCATCTCCTTGGGCATGGCCTTGGTGGCCGGCAGGAAACGGGTGCCGAGACCGCCCACGGGAAAGATAGCCTTGCGAACGCGTCGGCGCATGGACGAAGGGTCCTTTTTCACCTCTGGGAAGCGCGCGACCTATGCCACAGCCCCCGGGTACAAACAAGGCAAGGGCAGGCTAGACCGTCGCCGCCGGGCGTTCCAGCGCGTCCCGGACCGCCTCGGCGAACTGCCGGCGGTTGAAGGGCTTGCGCAGCAGCGGCAGGCCGGCAGGCGCCGTCCCGGCCGCGGCCTGCTCGCCGCTGTAGCCGGACATCAGCAGGATCCGCGCAGTGGGCAGAAGCTGGCGGGCGATCGCGGCGAGCTGCTGGCCGCTGATGCCTCCCGGCATTACCAGGTCGGTCAGCAGCAGGTCGATCCGCGTGCCGGCTCGCAGCAGGGCGACAGCCGCGCGCCCGGTCTCGGCGGACAGGACTTGGTAGCCCAAGCCCTGCAGCAGCATCGAGACGAAATCGCGCACGCTCGGCTCGTCCTCGACCAGCAGCACCGTCTCCTGCCCGCCCCGGGCCTGACGCTCAACCGCCGGCGCGGGTGTCGGGCGAGGGCGGGTCGCCTTTAGCAGGACCCGGACGGTGGTCCCCTGCCCTGCTTCGCTCTCGATGGTCACCCCGCCGCCCGACTGCACGGCGAAGCCATAGACCGACGAGAGGCCGAGGCCCGATCCCTTGCCGACCTCCTTGGTGGTGAAGAAGGGCTCGAAGGCGCGCGCCTTGACCGCCTCGGTCATGCCCTCGCCGTTGTCGGCGACGGCAATCTCGATCTGTGCCGGCAGCCCCGGCGCTTCGACGAGCCGCGTGGCGATGGCGATGTGGCCGCCCTGCGGCAGCGCGTCGCGCGCATTCAGGACCAGGTTCAGCAGCGCGGTGGCCAGCTGCCCGCGATCGACCAGCGCCGGCGGCAGGTCGGGGGCCAGCCGCAGCGCGATCTCGACATTGGACGGCAGCGCACGGCGCAGCAGGTCGTGGGTCTCGCCGATCAACGCGTTCACGTCCACATCCGTCGGATTGAGCGACTGCCGCCGCGCGAAGGCGAGGAGCTGCCGGGTCAGGGTGGAGCCGCGCTCGGCGGCGCCGACGATGAGCTCCGCCAGCGCGCGGGCCTCGTCCGGCACCCGGGGGTCGGCCGACAGCATCTCGGCATTGCCCAGGATCACCGTCAGCAGGTTGTTGAAATCGTGCGCCACGCCGCCGGTCAGCTGGCCCACGGCTTCCATCTTCTGTGCCTGGCGCAGGCGCTCGCCGGCCTCGCGCAGCTGCGTGATGTCGAGCGATACGCCGGTGATGGCCTCGATGCCGCCGAAGTTGACCTGCTCGGCCGTCACCGCCGCCCAGAAGGGGCGGCCGTCCGGGCCGCGGTAGCAGATCTCCAGCCCGTCGACGCGGCCATCGCGCAGGAAGGTTTCGCGGAACAGGCGCCGGTGTTCCTCGTAGCAGTAGAAGGGGCCGCTGCGCAGGTTCGAGATGCCGGGCTTGACGCCCAGATGCTTCTGGGCCGCGGCGTTGGCAAAGATCACCAGCCCGTCGCTGAGGCGCGTCACCGCCAGGGGGACCGGCAGGGCTTCGACGGCGAAGCGCATCTGCTCGCGCCGGCGTTCGACCTCCTGCTCGGCGGCGCGCTGACTGGTCAGGTCGACCGCGATAGCCACCAGATCGCCGCTGCCGCCGGCCTGATCCAGCCAGCTCAGCGACAGCGACAGCGGCAGCTCGCGCCCCTGCTTGCTCCGCCCGGTCACCTCGAAGGGCCCAGCACCGGCGTCCCGGCGCAGCCGCTCGCGCAGCTGCAGCAGCTGGTCGGCCTCCAGCACGGGATTGAGGCGCCCCACCACCTCGCCGGCGTTCCAGCCGAAGGTGCGGCGCGCCGCCTCGTTCCAGAGGGTGATGCGGCCGAGACGGTCCAGCACGAAGAGCGGCAGGCTGACGGCATCGAACACGCGGGTCAGCGCATCCTTGGAACGGCGGTACTCCTCCTCGACCCGCTTCTGCTCGGTGACGTCCTGTACGATGCCGACGGTATAGAGGTACTCGCCGGCGGCATTGCGCACGACGTCCGCGGCCTCGCGGACATACCGCAGGCGCCCGCGGCGGGTGAAGATACGAGCCTCCAGGCTGTAGCCCCTGCCGGCCTTGGCGGCCGACTCGCAGATCGCCTGATAGCGCGGCCGGTCGTCCGGATGGATATGATTGTAGACGCCCGGCAGGTTGCTCAGCTCGCGCAGGTATTCATCCACGCTCATCTCGTGGATGCGCGCCAGTTCCTCGGAGCAGAAAAGGCAGCGATCCGTGGTGTCGTCCCAGATCCAATGACCGAGCGAGGCCAGCCCCGCGGCGCTTCGCCAGAGGTGCTCCTTCAGCTCGGGTTCGTCGAACGCAGTCGCGGTCCCGCGGCCGGATGCCTGCGGCGGTTCCGCCGCCGCCAGGTCTCCCGTCCGCTGGCTCCCCTCATCCACCGCCGAGTCGTCCTGGCCTGCCATTCCCCTGCGTCACCGCCCGCGCAGCTCAAGCGCTGCGCATGAGAATCAGCATAGCATATGCAGGCATTCAAATAGCGAAGGCGCCGTCTAGTCGAGCAGCAGGTCCTTGGCCTCGTTCAGCTTGGCCGCCATCCAGGTGGAGCCGCCCTGGTCCGGGTGCAGCTTCAGCATGAGCCGCCGATGCGCCGCCTTGATCTCCTCGGCGCTGGCGCCGGGGTCCAGCCCCAGGATCTGATAGGCCTCATCACGGGTCATGGGGCCCGCCGGCGACGCGGCGGTTGCCGTCCGCCAGTCTGGATGGCTGCGGTCGAGCCAGGCCTCCATCAGCGCGAGCGACTGCGCATCGCCGGCCAGTTCGCCGCGCAGCGTCAGTGCTTCGGCCAAGGTCAGGCTCTGCAGCGGCCGGCCGCTGAACCGACCCTGCAGCACCTCGCCCTCGGCCTGACCGCTGCCGTGATCGAGGCGCATGGCCAGCCAGGGCGTGCGCACGCCGCTTGCCTGTCCATAGCGCCGCCCCTCGGCCCCGGCTCGCCAGCGCGCCGAGAGCGAAGGCCAGGCCTTCCACAGCGCCACCGCCAGGATCGGGAAGAGGCTGGCAAGGGCGGCGCGCCCGACGAAGAGCAGATAGACACCAGCCGCCACCGCCAGGATCACGGCGCTGATCTTCAGCGCGCCGGCGACCTGCGCCGGCTCGGCCTTGCTGTACCAGCGGGCGATCAGCAAGACGGCGCCGAGCAGCGCCAGCCCGAGCAGCAGCGCCGGCATCAGCGCACCTGCCGCGTCAGCAGCAGAGCAGCGCCACCCCGCCGCTCGCCATAGGACAGCAGCGCCGGACGGCCGCCGGCGGCATAGGCGGCGACGGCACCCAGGAGGGCCTTGAGCT
This sequence comes from Pseudomonadota bacterium, assembly GCA_029781795.1. GTDB lineage: Bacteria > Pseudomonadota > Alphaproteobacteria > Kiloniellales > JACOMY01 > JAKOWB01. The sequence goes on from JAKOWB010000124.1 coordinate 31,247, forward strand.
GCTCGGCGCTGCCGGCATCGAAGGCGCAGCAGGCCCCGCCGCTGAGCTTCGCCACCTGCTCGAAGGCGGCGCGCACGCGGGGATCCCGCCCCTCCTGGAACAGGAAGCAGGGCAGGCCCAGCAGCCCCAGCTCGCCGGCGGCGTCACCCAGGTCGTCGATGCGCTCCTCCATCGCGTCGCCGACGAAGACCAGGGCATTGACCCGCGCCTTCCGGCTTTCCTTCGCGGCGTGGCGCAGCACGCGCTGGATCTGCGTGTGCCCGGCCAGGCAGCTGACCCCGGTCATGCGGCGCAGCAGGGCGGTCGTGTCGGTCATCCAGGGGCTGGCCTTGCACTCGCGGTGGCCGCGATAGAAGACCAGTTGCACCGCCAGGCCGCCCAGGCCCGCCGCCGTCTGGAACATCTCGGCCTGCAGGTGGCTCGCCTGGTCCCAGGTCGGCTGGCGCGAGGCCGTGGCGTCGAGCGCGAAGATCAGCCGCCCACCGCCCGCCGCCGCCTGGGGCGCAGTCCTCAGTCGCGCCAGGAAGCGCGCTACCTCGCCCGGATCGGACGGCGCGGGTACCTGGTCCTGATCGCTGGGGGCCAACTCGCCCTTCCTGCGCTGCATCCCTGAAAGATAGGCGCTGACGGCCGCCGGAGCGAGGGGCTGCGGCAGGAACCATCGAACCGGCGCGGCGCTTGTTCAGGGCAAGACAACCAACACTGCGTGGAGACGGACGATGCCCATCCTCCTCTGGCTGCTCGGCGTGCCCCTTAGCGTGGTCCTGCTGCTGCTGGTCGTCGGCGTGATCTAGGCCACCGCCGCGGCGCTGAGCCCGGCGATCCCCAGCACTTCCAGCAGGGCGCGCACCTCGTTGCGCGCGGCCACGTGGCTCATCGACATGGTGGTGCCGCTTTCCTTCAGGTCCAGCAGCGTCAGGCCCTTGACGAAGAGCTCGCGGAAGATCACGCGCTCGCCGAAGCCAGGCGCCAGACGGAAGCCGATGCGCTTGGCCAGCAGGGCCAGCAGCTGGCCGATGTCGCGCTTGTTGCGCGCGTCGAGCTGCGACAGGCGGTTGCGCATGACGATCCAGTCGATCGGCCGGGCGCCGGTCTTGGCCCGCGCCAGCCGCTGCTCCCAGACCATCTGGCTGTAGACGCTGGGGCCCAGGATCTTCTTGCCGTCGCGGTCGACCCGGGCCAACAGGTCGAGATCGATGAAGGAATCGTTCAATGGCGTGATCAGCACGTCGGCCTTGGTGTGGCAGTGCCGCGACAAGGCCGTGTCGCTGCCCGGCGTGTCGCAGACGATGACGTCCTTCTTGCCGTACTGCTGGAACACCGCGTCGAGGCGCTGGGCCTCGTCGGCCTCGGCCTCGCGCCGGCTGTCGGCCTCGGAGCGGTAGAGGCGCTGGTGCTCGGGCATCGGCAGGCGCACGCCCTCGGCCTGCATGAAGGCCTGGCGGTTCTCCAGATAGCGCGACAGCGTGCCCTGGCGGGCGTCGAGGTCGAGCGAGGCGACCGCCTTGCCCTGCCGCAGCAGCGCGACGATCAGGTGCATCGCCGTGGTGGACTTGCCCGAACCGCCCTTCTCGTTGCCCAGCACGATGACCTGCGGGCGCTTCTCGCTCATCGCTGTGACCGACACCGGACCGCTTGCCTCCATGACCCCCGGCGCGTCCTAGCACAGCCCTCCGCGCCGGTGCGAGGCTTCAGCGCCGCCGCCGTGTGTCCAGTGCGACATGGCCGACGACGGCCAGCAGCACCAGCCCGCCGCCTGCGAAGTCCGCCGCCGTCGGGCGCTCGGCGAAGGCCAGCCAGACCCAGAGCGGCGCCAGCGGCACATCCAGCGTGGCGACCAGCGCCGTCACCGCCGCCGGCAGGCGCCGCGCCCCCAGAGTGAGGCAGGTAAGGCCGAGGCTGACCTGTCCCACGCCGAAGAGCGCCAGCCAGCCGAGGTCGAGGGCGCCCGCCGTGGCCGGCCAGGCGAGCGGCAGCGCGACGACGGCGGCGATGGCGGAGCAGACGAAGGTCATGTGCAGCGGCCCGATCGTGGCGTGGCGCCGCAGCAGCACGGTCATGGCCGCCATCAGCAGCGTCATGGCCAACGCCAGCAGGTCGCCGGCCAGGCTCGCGGCCCCGGCGCCTCTGGTCCCCACCACCATCACGGCGACCCCGGCCAGCGCCAGGGCGCTCGCCGCCAACGTGGTGCGCGTCGCCCGCTCGCGCAGCAGCAGCCAGGCGATCGCGGCGGTGACGAAGGGCGAAGCGCCATAGATCACCGCGACATGCGCCACGCTGGTGAGGCGCAGCGAGGCGAGGTAGCAGAACATCGCCGCGGTTGAGCAGAGCACCGCGCCCCAGCCATCGGGACCAAGCCCGGCGAAGCCCCGACGCAGCCCGCGCCGGTCGGCCAGCAGCAGCAGTCCCAGGCAGAAGAGCGCGCTGAAGCAGGCGCGCCAGAAGATCAGGCTCCAGAGTTGGACGGTGATCAGGCGGGTAAAGAAGCCGGCCGTGCTGTAGGCAGCGGCCGAGGCCGCGACCAGCGCGATTCCGACCCAGCGATCCCGCGCGGCGCTCCCGTCCCGCATTGGAACAAAAAGCGAACATCCGCCGCGAGTCTGTCAAGGCGGCTAGAGCTCGCCGATGGCCTCGCGCCGGCGCTTGTCCAGCTCCTCGGCATAGCGGCGGAAGGCATGCACCTCGGTCAGCAGGCCCAGCACGTTGCGCCGGTCGCTGGCGTCGAGCACCGCCAGGGCGTCGGCCTCGCTGCGGGCGAAACGGTCGATCGCCTCCTTGGCGTTCATCTGCGGCAGCAGGAAGTCGTCGCGATGCGTCAGAATGCTGGCCACGGTGGCGCCCTGCTCGACCACGGCGGCCGGCACCTGGTGCGCCGCCGGCACCGGCACGATGCCGGCGTAGTGCCCGGCCGGGTCGATGGCGATGACCCGCGTGGTGGAGCCGAGCGGGAACTGCCGGCGGAAGTTGGCGAGGGTCACGTCGTCGGCCACGGTGCGCAGGTCGCGCCGCATCAGGCGCCCGACCGTCAGGCTGCGGATCCAGCCGACGTCGTGCGCGCTGCGGATGGTCTCGCCACGCAGGTGGAAGCGCCAGGTGGCGAAGGAATAGCCGAAGAGCCGCCGCACGGTGAGCGAGGCGATGACCACCGCCAGCAGCACACCGATGGTCAACGGAAAGTCGCCGGTGATCTCCAGCGCCAGGAAGGTCATGGTCAGCGGCCCGCCGATGATGGCGGCGGCCATGGCCGCCATGCCGACCACCAGGTAGGTGCCCTGGTCGAAGTGCGGCCCCGGCAGCAGCAGGTCGAGGGCGATGGAGTAGCAGGCGCCGAAGACCGCGCCGAGAAACAGCGAGGCGAAGAAGAGGCCGCCGCGGAAGCCGCTGCCGACCGAGATGGCCGAGGCCAGGGCCTTCAGCCCCACCAGCATCAGCAGGATGTACCAGGGCAGCTTGGGTCCCAGTGCGACGTGCAGCGCGCCGTGCCCGGCGCCCAGCACGGTGGGCGAGACGATGGCCAGGCCGCCGACCGCCAGCCCGCCGATCACCGGCCTGAGCCAGGTCGGCACGCGGGCGCGGCGGAAGCCCTGCTCCACCAGGGTCACGCCCTGCATCACGCCGATGCCGAAGAGCGCGGCGATGAAGCCGAGGCCGGCGAAGGCCAGGTAGTCGCCGCGCGTCACCTCGCCCAGCACCGTGGCGGTGATGGCCGCCGCCGGCCCGACCAGCCAGCGCACCACGAAAGTGGCGGCCAGCGCCGAGGCCAGCACCGGCGCCAGCGTGGCGATGGAGTAGCTGCCGAGGATCAGCTCGAAGCCGTAGAAGGCGCCGGCCAGCGGCGCGTTGAAGGCGCCGGCGATGGCGCCGGCCGCGCCGCAGGCGACCAGCGTGCGCAGGTCGTTGCGGCGAAGGTTGAGGCCGCGACCGATGCGGCTGGCGACGCCGGCGGCGATCTGGGTATAGCCGGCCTCCTGCCCCACCGAGGCGCCGGCGCCGTTGGAGGCGAGGTTCTGCGCCACCACGACCAGGCTGCCGAGCAGCGACATCTGCCCGCCGTGCAGGGCGTTGGCCTCGATCGGGTCGACCGGCGTGCGCTGCTTCAGCTTCCCGGCCAGCCAGGTGAGGCCGGCGACCAGCAGCCCGCCGCCGGCCAGCACCCCCAGCGTGCGCCAGGGCGGCACGCGGGTCAGCGCACTGAGGTGACTGGCATCGGGCAGGCGGAAGAGGGACTCGTGCAGGCTCTGCGCGATCTGCCCCAGCAGGGTGACGGCGCCTCCGGCGAAGAGGCCGACCACGGCCGCCAGCGCGATCAGCGCCAGTTCCTGCCCGCGCACGACCTGGCGCAGCCAGCGCAGGCGGGCCTGCCAGGTGCGCGAGAGCCTCAGCGAGTTGGGCAGCGGCAGCGACATGGTGGAGGCAGCAGGAGAAACACCCGCGGCCCCGTGGGGTCAAAGGGAAGCCGCCGCGCTGCGCCAAGCGGTCGCGGGGCCTTGGCGGCGTCAGGCCGGTTCGCGGCGAATCCAGACCGCGGTGTCGTGGAACACCGCGCCGCCGCGCGGCGCGCCGGCGTCGGCGGAGATCAGGGTGTTGACCCCGCGCCCCTCGATGAAGTCGCGGTTCGGCCAGATCGACTCGATCACCGCGACGCCCGGCTGCAGCCCGTCGAAGGGCAGGACGTGGATCAGGATGGAGCCGAGCTCGTTGCCGACGCGCACGACCGCGCCCTCGACGACGCCCAGGCGGGCGCAGTCCTCGGGGTGCAGCATGATGCGCGGGCGCTGCTCGCGCGCGCGGCTGCCCGGCGTCTCGGTGAAGGAGGTGTTGAGGTAGGTGCGGGCCGGCGCCGCCACCAGGCGGAAGGGCCGGTCCGGCGTCGCCTTGTCGTTGACGTCCCAGTAGCCCGGCAGGGTCGGCATGGCCTTGCCGCTGGCACCCATCGAGGACCAGTCGGGGCGGAAGCGGAAGCGGCCGCTCGGCGTCGGGAAGCCCTCCAGGAAGTGCTGCTTGTCGAAGGCCTCGCCGCAGTCCCGGCCCTTGTCGCGCCAGACCTGCTCGGCCGGCGGATGGCCCGAGGCCTGGAAGGTCTGCTCGACGATCTCCCAGGCCGTCATGTCGAAGCCGGGGTGGGTGAGGCCCAGGCGCTTGGCCAGGGCGCAGATCACCTCGTGGTTCGAGCGGCACTCGCCGGGCGGCGGCACCACCGCCTTGGTCACCTGCAGGAAGGTGTGGCCCGAGGCGGTGTAGTAGTCGTCGTGCTCGGTGAACATGGTGGCCGGCAGTACGATGTCGGCATAGCTCGCCGTGTCGGTCATGAACTGCTCGTGCACGCAGGTGAAGAGGTCGGGGCGCAGCAGGCCCTGGACGCACTTCGCCGTCTCCGGGCAGACCACGGCGGGGTTGGTATTCTGGATGAAGAGCGCGGTGACCGGCGGCCCCTCGCCCAGGTCGCGCCGGTCGCCGGTCATCACCGGCCCGAAGCGCGACTGGTCGAGCTGACGGACCGCGGGGTCCTGCACGTCCAGCCCCTCGATCAGCGTCTTGTCCAGGTGATAGATCCAGCCGTTGCCCCAGAGCGCGCCGCCGCCCTCGTGCTGCCAGGCGCCGGTCAGCGCCGGCAGGCAGGAGACCGCGTGCACCCCGGCCGCGCCGTTGCGCGTGCGGGCGAAGCCATAGCCGACGCGGATGTAGCTGCGCGGCGTCGCGCCATAGAGCCGCGCGAAGGCCTCGATCTCGGCCGCCGGTACGCCGGTGATGGCCTCGCCCCAGGCCGGCGTGCAGGCGGCGTAGTGCGCCTCCAGCGCCGCGTCGAAGTCGGTCAGGCGCGCCAGGTAGGCGCGGTCGGCCAGGCCGTCGCGCAGGACCACGTGCGCCACCGCGGCGGCCAACGCGCCGTCGGTGCCGGGCCTCACCATCAGGTGCTGGTCGGCCTGCTCGGCCGTGCCGGTGCGGTAGGGATCGACGACGACCAGCTTGGCGCCGCGCTCCTTCCGCGCCTTGGCGATCCAGGCCATGACGTTGACCTGGGTGTTGACCGGGTTGCCGCCCCACACCACCACCAGGTCGCTCCTGGCGATCTCGCGCGCGTCGACGCCGGCCTTGCGGCCGACGCCGGCCAGCCAGCCGGACTCGGCCAGGGTCACGCAGATGGTGGAGAGCTGGCGCGAGTAGCGCTTGGCGTTGCGCAGCCGCTCGATGCCGTCGCGCTGCACATGGCCCATGGTCCCGGCGTAGAAATAGGGCCAGACCGTCTCGCTGCCGTAGCGCTGCTCCGCCTGGATCAGGCGCTCGGCCACCTCGTCCAGCGCGTCGTCCCAGGATATCGGCTGGAAGCTGGCGAGACCGACACCGCGCTCGCCGACCCGGCGCAGCGGGCGCAGCAGGCGGTCCGGATGGTTCGCCCGCTCGGCATAGCGCGCGACCTTGGAGCAGATGACGCCCTGGGTGTAGCCGTGGCCGCGCAGGCCGCGCACCTTGCCGATGCGGTTTTCCTCAAGGCGCTCGACCTCCAGCGCGCAGGTGGAGGGGCAGTCGTGCGGGCAGGCGCTGTAGTGCCAGCGCCCGGCGGGGGCGGAATCGTCGGGGGCCATGGGGCCGCACTCTAGGCGCGGCGCGGGAACGGTGAAAGGGGCCTCAATCCCTGAGGCAGAGCCTCATGTCCCCCCCGCGCCCGCGCCAGAAGCGGCCGGCGTCGAGGACCAGCTCGACGAAGCGCAGCCAGCCGGCCGGGTCGGCGGCGGCAAAGGCCTGCCAGTCCTCCAGCAGGAGGAGCAGGCGCGGCACGCCGCCCAGGGCCGCGCGGTCGGTGAGGCAGTCGAACAGCGCGTCGTAGCCGTCGCCGCGGTAGTCCGGCAGGGCCAGGGCCTCGGCCAGCGCCGCCTCCAGCCCGCGCTGGTCGGCGAGGGGCCCGGCCAGGCGCAGCAGCCGGAAGCCCTGCGGCTCCAGCCGGCGCAGCAGGCGCTCGGGCTCGGGAAGCAGGTAGAGGCCCTTGGGCTCCTCGGCGCTCATGGCAGCCGCACCCGGGCGATCGCGGCGAAGGTCGCGTAGTGGTCGTCCGTGTACCAGGCGACGCCGTCCTCCTGGTCCACCACCAGGCGGCGGGCGCCGCGGTCGGATTCGCCCGGCGTGCGGACCGTGTACTCGCGGTAGTCGCCGGCCGGCAGGCGGCGTTCGCGGTTCTGGAAGACGATGCCGTCGCGGTCGTAGGGGAAGGGGCCGCCGGCCTCGATCAGGTCCAGGGTGCGGCTGATCTCGACGAAGCGATCGCTGCCCGCGTTGTAGGGGATCTGCCGCGTCCCCAAAGGCCAGGCGGCGGGATCGGCCGGCAGGCTGGCCGGCGCGGCGGCCGGGCCGGGGCCCGGCTGCGGCGGTGCCGGCGCGTCGCCTTGCGTCTGCCACCAGCCGACGGCCAGGGCGGCCAGCACGGCCAGGATGGCGATGAAGGATGTCGGGCGTCTGCCGCCGGGCTGTGGCATCGGGTTCCTCCCTGCTGGCGGCAGCATAGCCCGTGGCCTTCCTCCAGCCAGCCCTGCCGCCAGCGCGGGGCGTGGCTGCGCCAGGCCAGCTTGCGTCGCACCCGCGCCTGCCGGAAGGATACACACCTGTATCGTCGTTGCCGGACTAACCGTTCCGCCGGCTTCTTGGGGGACCTTCCGACCGATGTTCGCCTCGCCCCTTGCCTTCCCGACGCAGCTGCCGCCGCACATCAAGCGCACGGTCGACGGCCCTGCCTTCGACGCGAAGAAGCACCTGGCGCTGACGTTCCCCGAGCGCATCGAGACCCTGGCCGACTTCGGCTACTCGGCCGAGGTGCAGGCCCGCACCCCCTCGCCGGTCGCCATCACCAGTCCCTTCCGCGTGCTGTCGGACGAGGGCGTGGCGGCGCTGGACGGGGTGCTGCAGGACCTCAAGGCCGACCAGACGGTCTCCACCGGCAAGCGGCTCTCGGTCTTCCTGCGCGGCGGCGTCTACCGCTCCAAGTTCCTGCGCGACCTGGTGCGCTCGCCCGAGTTCGTCGAGCATCTCTCGACCATCGCCGGCACGCCGCTGGCGCCGCATCCGGTCGGGCAGTTCCAGGCCTATGTGAACTACGCCCCGGAGGATCCGAAGAAGGCGGTCGACAACTGGCACGTCGACTCGCTCGGCTTCGACGCCGTGATGATGGTGAACGACCCGAAGAAGCTGAAGGGCGGCCGCTTCCAGTACTTCCGCGGCACGCATCAGGAGGCAGCGGCGCTGGTCGGCGCCAAGGACGAGCAGCAGCTGACCCAGGGCTGGACCAACGACCTGCCGGCCGAGCGCGTGGTCTCCGCCGAGTTCCCCGGCGCTGGCTATGCCTTCTTCATGCAGGGCGACTTCGTGTTCCACCGCGCCGGGCAGCTCGAGGAGCCGGGCGACCGCATCACCGTGGTGCCGGGCTACATCGCCCGCGACCTCCGCTTCCCCGACCGCACCAAGACCCTGGGCATGCAGGCCTGGGGCGACCCGCAGGTGCTGACCGAGGTGGCGCGCCACGCCGCCTGGCTCGGCCGCGAGAAGCTGGCCCTGCTGCTGGAGCGCGCCGACTTCAACAGCAGCAGCGACCGCCTGGCCATCGCCGAGAACCTGGAGGGCGCCGTCGCCGACGTGCTGCGCATCGCGCGCGAGATGCGCGAGGCCGCCGCCGGCCGCATCGTCGGCCAGACGCCGACCAAGCAGCAATAGGGCGTCTGGCACATCCTTCGAGACGGGCGCTTGCGCGCCCTCCTCAGGATGAGGCCGGTGTGCTTGTCTGCATTTGCTCAGACCTTATCCTGAGGAGCAGTGCGCAGCACTGCGTCTCGAAGGATGGGCCAAGGTGCGCGATGCATCGCGGCGCGGACTTGCGCTAGCCTCGCGGCACTGGACAGCGGGAGCCCACGCATGGCCGAGGCCGATTTCCACGGCGTCTTTCCCTATCTCGTCTCGCCGGTCGCGCCTTCGGGCGAGATCCTGGAGGAGGTGCTGCGCCGGCTTTGCGACGACCTGATCGCAGCCGGCGTGCAGGGCCTGACGCCGCTCGGCTCCACCGGCGAGTTCGCCTATCTCTCCTGGCCGCAGCGCCGCCGCGTGGTCGAGATCGTGGTGGCCGCCGCCGCCGGGCGCGTCCCGGTGGTGGCCGGCGTCGCTTCGACCACCATCGCCGACGCGGTCTTCCAGGCGCGCGAGATGGCGGCACTGGGCTGCGACGGCATCCTGGCGGCGCTGGAGGCCTACTTCCCGGTGCCGGACGAGGGCGTGGTCGCCTATTTCACCGCCATCGCCGAGGCGGTGGCGCTGCCGGTCGTGCTCTACACCAACCCGAACTTCCAGCGCGCCGACCTGTCGCTGCCGGCGATCGAGCGCCTGAGCCGTGTGCCCAACATCCGCTACATCAAGGACGCCTCGACCAACACCGGCCGGCTGCTGTCGATCCTGAACCGCGTCGAGGGGCGGATGGAGGTCTTCGCCGCCTCCTCGCACATCCCGGCCTGCGTGATGCTGCTCGGCGGCAAGGGCTGGATGGCGGGGCCGGCCTGCCTGGTGCCGCGGCAGAGCGTCGAGCTCTATCAGCTCTGCCGCCGCGGCGACTGGGGCGCTGCGATGGACCTGCAGCGGCGGCTCTGGACCGTGAACCAGGTCTTCGCCAAGTACAGCCTCGCCGCCTGCATCAAGGGTGGGCTGGAGCTGCAGGGCTATGCCGTCGGCCAGCCGCTGCCGCCGCAGCCGCCGCTCGCCGCCGAGGGCCGCGCCGAGGTGCGGCGCGTGCTCGAGGAACTCGGCGCGCTGTAGCGCTAGCAGGCTGTTGAAGAAATCCACTGGCGAGCGATGAGTTCGGTTTTGTCGCGACGGCCGAAGAGGTCGCCGGAGCCTTTCGCCGGAAGGGGATGTCGGCGGGCTCGGCCCTGTCGGGGAAGTCCTCGACATAGGCGGGGGTCTCGATGATGGGCCAGCGCTCTGAGGAGGCTCATGCCGGTGCCGCCAGCAGCTTGGG
>JAKOWB010000128.1 GCA_029781795.1 Pseudomonadota bacterium
CGCCCGCTCCCGCGCCTGCGCCCGCTCCCGCGCCGCAGCAGGCAACGGCGCCGACGCCGGCCCCGGCGACACAGCCCACCCCGGCCCCGGCGCCGAGTTCGCCTGTCCCGCCGGCCCAGGGCCAGGTCGGTGGCGGGCGCGTGCAGATGGTCGGCGTGATCTTCTTTGCCAACGGCTCGGCCAAGATGGATGCCCGCGACGCCGCGGTGCTGACCGAGATCGCCAAGCTCTGGCGCCAGTACGGGGGCATCATTCGGGTCGTCGGCTATGCCTCGAAGAGCGGCGGCGGCCAGGCCGAGAGTGTCGCCAACCTGACCATCTCGCTCGATCGCGCCCAGGCAGTTGGCCAGGTGCTGATCCAGGACGGCGTGCCGGCCACCGCCGTGGTGATGGAGACACGGCCCGGCGGCTATTCCACGCCGCAACCCTTCATTCCGCCCGGCGAGGCGGGCGAGCGGCGGGCCGAGATCTATCTGGAGTACTAGACCGACCGGTCTAGCCCGGAGAATCCGCTTGGACGCGACGGGCGGGCGCCGTTAGAAAGGCGCCCGCCCGACCTGGCGGCTGACGCGCCGCCGGGCCGGACTTTCTGGTCGTGCATCGTTCCGGAGGTTCCCCTTGTCTCAAGCCCTGCGCATTGGCGTCGCCGGGCTGGGCACGGTGGGTGGTGGCGTCCTTGCGCTGCTGTCCAAGCACCGTGACCTGGTCTCGCAGCGCGCCGGCCGAGCCCTTGATGTCGTGGCTGTCTCGGCCCGCGACCGTGCCAAGGACCGGGGCCTCGACCTGACGCGCACGGCCTGGCACGACGATCCTGTCGCCCTGGCCCGCGACCCGGCGGTCGAGGTCGTGGTGGAACTGATGGGCGGCAGCGATGGCCCGGCCAAGGCACTGGTAGAGGCCGCCCTGGCTGCCGGCAAACCCGTGGTCACGGCCAACAAGGCGCTGATCGCGCACCACGGCGCCGCCCTGGCGCGTCTGGCCGAGCAGCACGCCACCACCTTCGCCTACGAGGCGGCGGTCGCCGGCGGCATTCCCATCATCAAGATGCTGCGCGAGGGGCTGGCCGCCAACGGCTTCAGCCGCGTCTACGGCATTCTGAACGGTACCTGCAACTACATCCTGACCACGATGCGCGAGACCGGACGGGAGTTCGCCGACGTCCTGGCCGACGCGCAGAAGCTGGGCTACGCCGAGGCCGACCCGGCCTTCGATGTCGACGGCGTCGACGCGGCGCACAAGCTGGCGATCCTGGCCGCGCTCGCCTTCGGCAGCGAGGTCGCCTTCGACAAGGTGATGGTCGAGGGCATCCGGCAGATCTCGGCGCTCGACATCGCCTATGCCGCCGAGCTTGGCCTGCGCATCAAGCTGATCGGCCTGGCGCAGCTGGTCGATGGCGCGCTGGAGCAGCGCGTCTCGCCGGTGCTGGTGCCGCTGCAGGCGCCGATCGCCACGGTCGAGGGCGTGTTCAACGCCGTGGTGGCCGAGGGCGATTTCGTCGGCACGGTGATGGCCGAGGGGCGTGGCGCCGGCGCCGGCCCCACGGCGTCCGCCGTGGTCGCCGACCTGATCGACATCGCGCGCGGCCGTGCCCTGCCGCCCTTCGCCGTGCCGGCCGGGCAGCTCCGCCGGCTGCCGGCGCAGCCGGTCGAGGCGCGACGCGGCGCCTACTACCTGCGCCTCACCGTGGTCGACCGGCCGGGTGTCATCGCCGACATTGCTGCCACACTGCGCGACGAGGACATCTCGATGGAGTCCATGCTGCAGCGCGGCCGCGATCCCGAGGCCGTGGTGCCGGTGGTCATCACCACGCATGATACGACCGAGGGCGCGCTGCGCCGCGCCCTGAAGCGCATCGAGGTGCTGCAGGCGGTAGTCGAGCCGCCCTGCGCGCTGCGCATCGAATCGTTCTGAAAAGCCACCCGGCAAGGGTGGGGGGTCACCAAGGAAATGAGGGAAGAAACGCCATGTCTGCCTTGAGTTCGATGGACCGCAACCTGGCCCTCGAGTCGGTGCGCGTGACCGAGGCCGCGGCGCTCGCCGCCTCCAAGCTGATGGGCCGCGGCGACGAGAAGGCTGCCGACCAGGCGGCGGTGAACGCCATGCGCGAGGCGCTCGGCCGCCTCGCCATCTCAGGCACGGTGCGCATCGGCGAGGGCGAGCGCGACGAGGCGCCGATGCTCTACATCGGCGAGAAGGTCGGCAGCGGCGGGCCCAACATCGACATCGCGCTCGACCCGCTGGAGGGTACGACCATCACCGCCAAGGGTGGCCCCAACGCGCTGGCCGTCATCGCCATGGCCGAGGAGGGTGGCTTCCTTAACGCGCCCGACACCTACATGGACAAGATTGCCGTCGGTGCGAACCTGCCGGACGACGTGGTCGACCTGGATGCCGACCCGGCGGACAACCTGAAGGAGCTGTCCAAGGCGATGAAGAAGGACATCGCCGACCTGGTGGTCTGCATCCTCGACCGGCCGCGCCACGCCGAGATCATCGCCAAGGTGCGCGGCGCCGGCGCCCGCATCGTGCTGATCGGCGACGGCGACGTCTCGGGTGTCATCGCCACCTCGGACCCGCAGTCGGGCATCGACATGTACGTCGGCCAGGGCGGCGCTCCCGAGGGCGTGCTGGCCGCCGCCGCGCTGCGCTGCATCGGCGGGCAGTTCCAGGGCCGCCTGGTATTCCGCAACGACGACGAGAAGGCGCGCGCGCGCCGCATCGGCATCCAGGATTTCGGCCGCAAGTACAAGCTGACCGATCTCGCCAAGGGCGACGTGATCTTCGCCGCCACCGGCGTCACCGATGGCACCATGCTGCGCGGCGTGCGCCGCTTTCCCAAGGGTGCCACGACGCACTCCATCGTCATGCGCTCGGCCACCGGCACGGTGCGCCTGATCGAGGCGCGCCACTCCTTCGACCGCAAGGCATGGTTCGCCCGCGCGGGCGCCTGACGCGGCGGGACCGGTGACGGGCGCTGCCAGCCTGCTCGGCGTCGAGCGCTCGCTCTCGGGCAAGCGCTGGCAGGCCCGGTCGGGCGACGAGCGCCTGGCGCTGGCGCTCTGCCAGCGCCACGGCCTGCCGGACTTGGTGGGCCGCCTGCTGGCGCAGCGCGGCGTCACGCTGGAGGGGGCGGAGGACTTCCTAAGCCCCTCGCTGCGCCGCGCGCTGCCCGACCCCTCGCACCTCATCGACATGGACCGCGCCGCCGGGCGTCTCGCCGCGGCGATCCAGGCCGGCGAGAAGGTCGCGGTCTTCGGCGACTACGACGTCGACGGCGCCACCTCCTCGGCGCTGCTGCTGCGTTTCTTCCGCGCCGCCGGGCGGCCGCTCCGGGTCTACATCCCCGACCGCATCGCCGAGGGCTATGGCCCCAACGCCGCGGCGATGGAGAGGCTCGCGGCCGAGGGCATCAAGGTCGTGGTCACCGTCGACTGCGGCATCACCGCCCACGCGCCGCTGGCGGCGGCCCGCGCCGCCGGGCTGGAGGTCGTGGTGGTCGACCACCACGCGGCCGAGGCGGCGCTGCCGCCGGCGCTCGCCGTGGTCAATCCCAACCGCCTGGACGAAGCCTCGCCGCACAAGGCGCTGGCGGCGGTCGGCGTCACCTTCCTGCTGGTCGTGGCGGTCAATCGCGTGCTGCGCCAGGCCGGCTACTACGGGGGCGGACGTCAGGAGCCCGACCTGCTGGCCTGGCTCGACCTCGTGGCGCTGGGCACGGTCGCCGACGTGGTGGCGCTCTCGGGCCTCAACCGCGTGCTGGTGGCGCAGGGCCTGAAGGTCATGGCCGGGCGGGCCAACGAGGGCCTGGCCGCGCTGGCCGAGGTAGCGCGCATCGACAAGCGGCTGACGGCCTCGCACCTGGGCTTCTACCTGGGCCCGCGGGTGAATGCCGGCGGCCGTGTCGGCACGCCCGATCTCGGCGTGCGTCTGCTGGCGACCGAGGAGCGGGCCGAGGCGCTGTCGCTGGCGAGGCGCCTCAACGACCTGAACCAGGAGCGCCAGCAGATCGAGGCGCTGGTGCTGGAGCAGGCGATCCGCCAGGTCGAGGCGGCCGGCACGCCCGAGGGCCTGGTCTTTGCCTGCGACGAGGGCTGGCACCCTGGCGTCATCGGCATCGTTGCCAGTCGCCTGAAGGACCGCTTCAACCTGCCGGCCGTCGTGGTGGCGCTGGACGGCGGCGTCGGCAAGGGCTCCGGCCGCTCGGTGCCGGGCCTGGACCTCGGCCGCCTGGTCATCGCCGCGCGCGGCGCCGGGCTGCTGGTCAACGGCGGCGGCCATCCCATGGCGGCCGGCCTCACCGTGGCGCGCGAGCGGATGGAGGAACTGCGCGCCTTCCTGGCCGCGGGCGCCGCGACGGAGCTGGCGCAGACCGCCTGGCAGCCGGCCCTGTCGCTCGACGCCGTGCTGAGCGGCGCCGGCGCGACGGCCGAGGTCGTCTCGCAGGTGGAGCGCCTGGCGCCCTTCGGCATGGGCAACCCGCAGCCGCGCTTCGCCTTCGCCAGTCTGCGCCTCGCCGCCCTCGACACGGTGGGCGAGAACCACCTGCGCTGCCGCTTCGAGAGCCCGGAGGGCCGCAGCCTGCGCGCCATTGCCTTCCGCGCCCTCGACAACGAACTGGGGCAGGGGCTGCTGGCGGCGCGCGGCCGCGCCGTCCACGTCGCCGGCAAGCTGGAGCTCGACGCCTGGCGCGGCGGCGACGCGGTGCAGCTCCTGATCGACGACGCGGCGCTGCCGTAGCGTCGTCGCACCCTTGGCAGCGGACTAGCCGACTGTCCGCCACTCGATGAAGACACCGCCCGCCTCGGCCGCCGGGGTCAGCGCCGCCGGTGGCTTTCGTGCCGCGATGGCCATGCCGACGAAAAGCGGGCCGTCGGCGAGGTCGAGGGGCGTGCCGGGGGCGATCTCCTGGATGCGCTCTGGCGTCAGCACCAGCAGCTCGGCGCCGTTTGCCAGGCCGACGGCAATCCCGCCCGGCACCGCCCGCGCGGCGCCGCCCGTGTAGCCGGTGAGGAAGCCGGCGTGGCGCGCCGGCTCGCTGGCGGCGAGGTAGAGCGCCACCATGCCGGCGGCGCCATTGGCGTGCTGCTGGAAGTCCGGCTTCCAGAAATGCTGCGGGAAGCGATTCTGGCAGACGAACCAGCCCAGCGCCGGCATGGCGGGATCGCTGGCGAAGCCGAGCGAGAAAGCCACCGTCACCTCCTGTCCGTCGGGCAGGCGCGCGTGCCGCTCGAAGTCGAAGGGCGCATAGGTCTGGAGGCCCTGGGCCTGCCAGTCGGCGATGTCGGCACGGGCGTCGCCGCTGGCCAGCACCAGCATGGAGAGGCCCTGGTGCCGCTCCAGGTAGGCGCGGTTGTGCGCGCCGAAGGAGAAGCGCGGCGGGTTGGCCGCCAGGTCGTGATCGTCCAACCCCTTGGGGCGGTCGACCTCCAGCAGCTCGATGAAGTTGCGCGCTTGAAACTGCACCAGCCGGTTCGAGGTGCCCATGTTGTCGGGGTGCCGCGCCCGCGGCGTCAGCCGGAAGCCGAGCGCCTCATAGGCCGCCGCGGCGCGGTCGAGGTCGGGGACGGCGACCACGATGTGGTCCAGGCCGCGGGGCGTCGTCATCGCTCTCAACCCTCCAGTCGGCTGGCCAGCACGCGGGCGTTCAGGCCTTCGGCGCGCAGCAGGCGGATGATCTCCTCGACGTGCTCGGCGTTCTTGGTCTCGACCACGACGTCGATCTCGGCCTGCTTGGCCGGCACGTTGAAGAACATGCGCTGGTGCACGACCTCCATGATGTTGCCGCCGGTGGCGCCGATGATGCGGGTGATGACCGCCAGCACGCCCGGCTTGTCGACGATGTCGACGCGCAGGTTCACCAGGCGGCCGTCGCGCACCAGGCCGCGCGCCAGCACGTCGGACAGCAGGCGCACGTCGATGTTGCCGCCGCCGATCAGCACCGCGACCTTCTGGCCCTGGAAGCGGCCGGCGTGCGCGGCGATGGCGGCGACGCCGGTGGCGCCGGCGCCCTCGGCCACCAGCTTCTGCTGCTCGGCCAGCGCGCAGATCGCCTGCTCGACCGAGATCTCGTCGACCAGCAGGATCTCCTCCACCAGCTCGCGCACCAGCTCGCGGGTGATGAGGCCCGGCAGCTTCACCGCGATGCCGTCGGCGATGGTGGTGCCGCCGGCGTGCGGCTCCTGCCCGTGCAGCACCTGGTACATGGAGGGGAAGAGCTCGACCTCGACGCCGAAGATGCGGACCCCGGGCTTCAGCGCCTTGACCGCCGCGGCGATGCCGCCGCAGAGGCCGCCGCCGCCGATCGGCACCACGAGGGTGTCGAGGTCGGGCAGGTCCTCCAGCAGTTCCAGGCCGATGGTGCCCTGGCCGGCGATCACCGCCGGGTCGTCGTAGGGATGCACGAAGGTCAGCCCCTCGGCCGCCGCGATCTCGCGCGCCGCCAGGGCCGAGGCGTCCAGCGTGTCGCCGGTCAGCACCACGCGCGCGCCGAAGGAGCGCGTGCGCTCGACCTTCAGGAAGGGCGCGAACTCGGGCATGACGATGGTCGCCGGGATGCCGAGGCGCCGGGCGTGATAGGCGACGCCCTGGGCATGGTTGCCGGCCGACATGGCGATGACGCCGCGCCGGCGCTGCTCGTCGCTGAGGCTCTGCAGCTTCATGCAGGCGCCGCGGTCCTTGAAGGACCCGGTGATCTGCAGGTTCTCCAGCTTCAGGTGGAGCTCGCAGCCGTAGAGCTGCGACAGGCGCTCGGCGCGCAGCAGCGGCGTGCGCACCACCTGTCCCCTGATCGCTTCCGCCGCCTGGCGGATCTCGGCCAGACCGACCGACATGGCACCGCTCTCCTCTGCTCCTAGGGCGCCGGAGTCAGCCGCAGCAGCGTGCCGCCGTCCGTCGCACCGCCGACCAAGACTACCGCAACACCGTCGGCCCAGCGCTGGGCAAAGTCGCCGTAGTGCGCCGAGAGCAGGTTGCCCGACTGGCCGGTGGCGATGGTGAAGGTCGAGCGGTCCAGGTCGGCGAGGTCATAGACCACGCGCAGGGTCGGTCCGTGGCGATGGCGATAGGCCTCGGGCGCCGGCGCGGCGAAGTTGCTGCCGCCGCGGTTCACCGTGTCCTGCCCGCCGTCGGTCTGCACCTGGTAGGAGGTCATGCCCTCGATCACCGGGATGAAGCCGAAGACCGGGTGCTCGAAAATCGCGGTGTGGGCCTTGCCCCAGAGCCATTTCGCCGGCTCCTCGCCATAGAGCCGCACCAGCTCGGCCAATGCGTCGTCCAGCGCCAGGCCGACCATGGCATCGCAGTCCTCGACGGCAGGCGTCGCCTTGTCGTCGCAGTAGAGGCTGCCCGGCTCCAGCAGAGCGCGCAGGCGCATCTCGTCGCCGACCAGCAGGTTCGCCAGCAGTTCGGCCGGGATCTGGTCGGCCAGCAGGCGGCGCTCCAGCGCGCGGACCCAGGCGCTGTAGATCAGGGGCGCCGCCTTGTCGCGGTCCATTACGAAGTCCCAGTCGCGCAGCAGGGCGAGCGCGGCCTCGGCCTCGGGCTTGCCCTGCACCGCCGGCAGCAGGCGCGGCAGCAGCGCGCGGGCGCCGATCGAGAGCGAGTCCATCTGCAGCCGGCGCATGTCGTCGGGGCTCCAGGTCTGCTGGCTCTTCAGCACCTCGGCGATGCGCTGGGCGCGGCTGGCCAGGTTCCACTCGGCGGCGATGAGGTAGGGATAGTCGTCCGGCACCTGCTTGTTGTTGGCGGCGACCAGCAGGCCCGAGGGCGGATCGGCCAGGCGCGGCAGATCCTCGTAGGGGATCCAGCCGACCCAGTCGTGCTTGCCGTCGGCGCCCTCGACCGGCAGCAGGCCATCACCTGATGCGCGGATCGGCACGCGGCCCGGCGCCACCAGGGTCATGTGGCCCTGCGTGTCGGCCAGGATCATGGTCTGCTGCGGCGCGCCCAGGTCGCGCAGCGCCGCCAGGCCCTGCTGCACGCTCTCGGCCCGGTTCAGCTTGTAGAGCGCGTCGCCCGAGCGGTCGTCCTGCAGCAGCGCCGGCCAGGCCAGCGCCAGCACCTTGCCGGCGCCCAGCAGCGCCTGGCTGTCCTCCACCGCGTCGCTCATCACCGGGCCGTGGTAGGTTTCGCGCACGGTGATGGTCTCGGCGTCGCCGCCGGCGATCTTGATGACCTCCTGCCTTGTCTTGAAGGGGCGGGGCCCCTCGCGCGTCAGGTAGCTGTTCGGGTCGTTCGGATCGACCGTTTCGATGAAGAGGTCCTGCGTGTCGCTGTGCGTGGTGGTGAAGGACCAGGCCAGCGTGGCGTTGCGGCCGATCACCATGTAGGGCACGCCGGGCGCCGTGGCGCCGGCCAGCGTCATCTCGGGTGTCTCGATGCGCGCCAGGTACCAGTAGCCCGGCGCCTGCAGCGAGAGGTGCGGGTCGTTGGCCAGCAGCACGCCGCCGGTGGAGCTGCGCGCCGCCGACACCGACCAGGTGTTGGAGGCGTCCTTCGGACCCAGGTCCCAGGGCAGGGCCGTGGCGAGGTCGCGCAGCACGCCGCGCCGGTCCAGCGCCGCCAAGTCCTGCGTGGCGATCGGCGCGTCGGCCGGATAGGCGGGATAGAGCTGCTTCAGCTCCTCGGGGCTGAGGCTCTGCGCCAGGCGCGCGCGCAGGATCTCCTCGCTGTAGTTGCCCGAGAGCTGCAGCGCCATGAGGCGCCCCCAGACCAGCGAGTCCGCCGGCGTCCAGGGCTCGGGGTCATAGCCCAGCGCGTAGAACTCGGCCGGCCAGGGTCCCTCGTGCTGGCTGATGTAGGCGTTGACCCCGGCGCTGTAGGCCTCCAGCGCCGCGCGGCCGGCGGGGCTGAGGGCGGCGAGGTTCGCCTCGGCGACCCGACGCAGGCCCAGCGTGCGCATCACCTTGTCGAGCCGCAGCGTCGCCGCGCCCGCCACCTCGGACAGGCGTCCGGCGCCGAGGCGACGGGTGAAATCCATCTGGAACAGGCGCTCCTGCGCGTGCAGGAAGCCGAGGGCGAAGAGCGCGTCGGCCTCGCTCTCCGCTTTGATGGTGGGGATGGCGTTGGCGTCGAAGCGCACCTCGACCGGAGCGGTGAGGCCCTTCAGCGTCAGCTCGCCCTCGAGCGTTGCCAGCGAGCCGCGCTGCCAGATCCAGGCGCCGACCCCGGCGAGGACCAGCAGGACCAGCGCGATCAGCAGGCCGCGGACAATCCAGCGGGTGACACGCCTCATGCCGGAACCGTGTTGTAGAGGTCCCGGTACTGCTGGCGCAGCAGCGCCTTCTGCACCTTGCCCATGGCGTTGCGCGGCAGCGCCTCGACGTAGAGCACGCGCTTCGGCACCTTGAAGGCCGCCAGCTCCTTGCGGCAAAGCGCGATGACCTCGGCCTCGGAGGGCGGTTTGCCGCTGCTCGTGCAGACCGCGGTGACGCCCTCGCCGAAGTCGCGATGCGGCAGGCCGACCACGGCGCTCTCGCCGATACCCGGGATGGCGTCGAGCACCAGCTCGATCTCCTTGGGATAGACGTTGTAGCCGCCGCTGATGATCAGGTCCTTGGCGCGGCCGACGAGGACGAGGTAGCCCTCCTCGTCGATGTAGCCGACGTCGCCGGTGATGAAGAAGCCGTCGGGGCGGAAGTCCTCGGCCCGCCGCTCCGGCCGGCGCCAGTAGCCGGGGAAGACATTGGGTCCCTTGACCTCGACCGCGCCGGTCTCGCCGCGCGGCAGGGGATTGCCGGCCTCGTCGGCGATGCGGATCTGCACGTCGGGCAGCGCCGGGCCGACCGTGCCGGCCTTGCGCGCGCGCTCCAGCGGGTTGGAGGCCAGCATGCCGGTCTCGGTCATGCCGTAGCGCTCCAGGATGCGTTGGCCCGTGCGGGCCTCGAAGGCCTTGTGCGTCTCGGCCAGCAGCGGCGCCGAGCCGGAGATGAAGAGCCGCATGGTCTTGCACTGCGCGGGGCCGAAGTCCGCCTGGTCGAGCAGGCGGGTGTAGAAGGTCGGCACGCCCATCATCACGGTCGCCTGCGGCAGCAGACCGATCACCTGCTTGGCGTCGAAGCGCGGCAGGAAAATGATGGTGGAGCCGTTCAGCAGCGCCGTGTGCAGTGCCACGAAGAGGCCATGCACGTGGAAGATCGGCAGCGCGTGCAGCAGCACGTCGTCCGGCTTGAAGCCCCAGAGGCGGTGCAGCGTGGCGGCGTTCGAGGCCAGGTTCTTGTGCGTCAGCATGGCGCCCTTGGAGCGCCCGGTGGTGCCGCTGGTGTAGCAGATGGCCGCCAGGTCGCCGCCGCCACGCGGCAGGATCGAGCTGTCGGGCTTCTGCTTCGCCGCCAGCACCGGCAGGCTGCCGTCGCCGGTCTCGCCCAGGGTCTCGACCGGCACGGACTTGGCGGCCTTGGCCATGGCCTCGCGATCGGCCGGGCGGCAGACGAAGAGCGCCGGGTCGGCGTCGCCCAGGAAGTATTCGATCTCGGCCGGCGTGTAGGCCGTGTTGAGCGGCAGGTAGACGAAACCGCTCTTGATGCAGGCGAGATAGAGCGCGACGTTCTCCGGCGACTTCTCGACCTGCACGGCGACGCGGTCGCCGGCCTTCACGCCCAGCTTCATCAGCGCGTTGGCGTAGCGCGAGACCTGGTCCTCGAGTTGCTCGTAGGTCAGGCTCCGCCCGCCCGGGACGACCAGGGCGGGCTTGCAGCGGTCGGCCGGGAAGCCCTGGCAGAGAATGGCGTAGAAATTCTGGTCGCTCATGACCCGCGGCTCTTCCCCCGGATGTGGCTAGGTCGCGACAGCCTGGGCAATCGCCGCGAAGGCCGCCTGTTCGACCGCATGATAGCGCCCCACCTGGGGTGTCGGTCGAGACGAGAGTTTGGCCACCACCACGTCGCGGCGCCTGTCGACCCAGAGCCACTGGCTGAAGCCGCCGATGGCCATGGCGATGCTGCCCGCCGCGTCGGCCAGGTACCACTGGCTGCGATAGCGCGCGCCGGGCGGCAGCATGGGGGCGAAGTCGGGCGAGCGCGACCAGGGCGCCGGATCGCCACCGCCCAGGATGTCGTCGATCCACCAGCCCGGCACCACCTGCCGCTCGCCGGCGAGGCCACGACAGCGCAGCAGCTCGCCCACCCGCGCCAGGTCGCGGAGGGTGCAGGAAAAGCCGCCGCCGCTGTTCGCCGCGCCCAGGCGGTCCAAGGTGATGCTGCCGTCGCGCTCGGCGCCCAGCGGCTGCCAGAGATGCTCGGACAGCAGGCGCGCCAGCGGCTGGCCCGTGGCGCGCTCGCAGACCCAGCCCAGCAGGTCGCTGTTGGCCGTGATGTAGCGGAAGGTCTCGCCATGCGGCGCCGGATCGCGCGGCACGCTGGCAAGGTAGCCGCGCAGGTCGAGCGGTTGCGGCCGGGTTCGGGGCTGCGACCAGCCGACGGCCTCCCAGTAGCGGCCCTGGCTGCTCGCCGGCTCGGTGGCGCTGCCGGCAAAGTCGAGCGAGACCGTCATGTCGAGGCAGTGGCGCAGCGTCACACCGGCATAGCCGCCGGTCACCTCTGGCAGGTAGCGCGTCACCGGCGCCTCGGGGTCGAGCAGCCCTTGCCCGGCCAGCGCGCCGATCAGCAGCGCGGTGATCGACTTGGTGATGGAGAAGACGAGATGCGGCTGTGCCGGCGCCAGGCCGTGGCGGTAGTGCTCGGTGACCAGTGCACCCCGGTGCAGCACGGCAAGGCCGTCGGCGTGACTTTCCGCCAGCCAGTCCTCCAGCGTCAGGCGCTGCCCGTCCAGGCCCTCGAGCACCAGGCCGCCGAGGTCGCGCGGCGCGCGCGGCAGCGTCCAGCGGCGGGAGGCATCGGCCTCCACCGCCGCTGTCGGCAGAAGTTCGCGCAGGTGCTGGAAGGCCCAGCGGTTGAAGGGCGCTTGCCGCCAGTTGGCCCAGGTGGCGCCCGCGGGTGTCGCCGCTTTCAATGGAAGCGGTCGATCACGGTGATGCCGGCGCCCGTGAAGCCATCCATCGCGGCCAGCGCGGCGCCGGCCTCGGCCAGCGCGATGCGGCGCGTCACCAGGTGGGCGAGGTCGAGCCGCCCGGCCCTGACCATCTGGAACAGCGCCGGGAAGCGGCTGGCGGCGATGCCGCGGGTGCCGAGAATCTGGATCTGGCGGGAATAGACCTGCTCCAGCAGCGGCAGCGTCGGCTCGGCATGGCGGCCCAGTGGCATGCCGACCTGCACGTGGCGCCCGAGTTTGCGCAGCGAGCGCAGCGAGTTGAGAAAGGTCGCGGTGACGCCCAGCCCCTCGACCGAGACGTGGGCGCCGCCGCCCGTCGCTTCGCGCACCGCGGCGCCGACGTCGTCCAGCCCGGTCGCGTCGAGCGTTGCCGTGGCGCCCAGCCGGCGCGCCAGCGCCAGTGCCGCCGGGTTGATGTCGACCGCCACTACCGCGGCTCCGAGCGCCGCGCCGATGGCGACGGCGGAGAGACCGACCCCGCCGCAGCCGTGCACCGCCAGCCACTCGCCGGGGCGCAGGCCGGCGCGGTCGACGATGGCGCGGAAGGCCGTGGTCACGCGGCAGCCCATGCCGGCGACGGTGACGAAGTCCAGTTCGTCCGGCATGGCGACGAGGTTGAAGTCGGCGCGCTGCACGGCGATGCGTTCGGCAAAGGCACCCCAGGCCGTGAAGCCGACGATTTGCTGCCGATCGCAGACCGTGGCATCGCCGCCCAGGCAGTCGGGGCAGGTGCCGCAGGCCAGGATGAAAGGCGCCGTCACGCGGTCGCCGGGACGGAAGCGGCGGCAGTCGCGGCCGACCGCCTCGACCACGCCGGCGAACTCGTGCCCCGGGACGTGCGGCAGCCGCACGTCGGGATCGGCGCCCTTCCAGCCGTGCCAGTCGGAGCGGCAGACGCCGCAGGCTTCCAGGCGCACGATCACGCCGTCGGCCGGGCAGTCCGGATCGGCGACCTGCCGCAGCGCCAGCGGCGTGTTGAAGGCTTCGATGACGGCGGCCTGCATGTCGTCCCTCCTGGTGACGGCGGACCCTGCCCACGCGGGCAGCGCGGTGCTGTTCCCCGCGAGACTCCGGCTGTCGTGGAGTCGAAGCTCCGGCCTGACGACCGCGCGCTAAAGCGGCAGCTTGTCGCGCAGGCGGTACCAGCGCACGGCCATCGGCAGGAACCAGGGCTTGCCGGTGTAGAGCGGCCGGGTGGGGAAGCCGAGGCCGTCGAGAGCCGTGGCGCCCTCGGGCAGGCCCAGGATCTGCTGCCCGACGCGGGTACCGAAGTAGGGCGCCAGCGACACGCCCGAGCCGCAGTAGCCCATGCAGTACCAGAGACCGTCCGGACCCTTGCCCAGGTGCGGCATGGTGTCGAAGGTATAGGCCACGGTGCCCATCCAGGAGTGGCTGATCTTGCTGCCCTTGAGCTGCGGGAAGATGCGCGTCATCTCGGCGTGCAGGCGCGGGGCGGAGATGTTGACGTCGGTTTCGCCAGCCGCGACGCGGCCGCCGAAGACCATGCGCCGCCCGTCCGGCGAGAGGCGGTAGTAGAAGACCAGCTTGCGGCTGTCGGACAGCACGCGCTTGTGCGGTACCAGCTCCTTGGCCAGCGCGGCGTCCAGCGGCTCGGTGGCGATGATGTAGCTGCCGATCGGGATGACGCGGCGGCGCAGCCAGGGCGTGGTCGCCCCGGTGTAGCCGTTGGTCGCGATCATGACGTCGCGCGCCTTAACCGCGCCGCGCGGCGTCATCACGCGGAAGCCGGCGCCGTCGCGCTCGACCGCGGTGACCGGCGTGCGGTCTGCCACCGTGGCGCCGGCCTTGATCACGCGGTCCAGCAGGCCGGCGTGGAACTTGGCCGGCTGCAGCGAGGCATGGGCCGGATAGACCACGCCGCCGTGGTACATGTCGCTGCCGATCTCGCTGCGCTGCTCGGCCTTGGGGATCAGCTTGTAGGGCACCTCGATGCCGGCGTGCTGGTTGCCGAGGTAGCTTTCCAGCGCGGCGTACTGCTTGGGATTGTGCGCGCCGTGGAAGCGGCCCACGACCTCCCAGTCGCAGTCGATGCCCTCGTCCTTGATCAGCGTCTCGGCGAAGGCCAGGGCGTTGAAGCCCTCCTTGCGGATGGCGACCGCGCGCTCCGAACCGTGCTTGCCGGACAGCTCGCCATAGGTCGGCTTCAGCGAGGTCGAGACCTGGCCGCCGTTGCGGGTGGAGCAGCCCTGGCCCGCGGCCTCGGCCTCCAGCACCAGGGTCGAGCGCCCGCCACGCGCCGTCACCAGCGCGGCGGCGAGGCCGCTGTAGCCGGAGCCGACGATGGCGACGTCGACCTCGGCCGGCAGCAGGGTCTGCGGCAGGGCGCGCAGCGGCGCCGCCTCCCACCAGTAGGGCGTGGGCTTGAAGTCGGCGGTGTAGAGCGGATTGCGGGCCATGCAGGGTCCTGTGCGTAAGGGTCGGCAACCCTAGGCGGGGCCGGGACGTTGCGACAAGTGCCAGCAGGGGCTGGCGACCATCGGCCGGCGGATGGCCGGATTGCATGAGGGGCACGACCAATGGGCGGCTTGCGGCGCCGGCACGAGGCGGTCACGATCCGGCCGCAAGATCGTGCTTTGATCATCCCCATGGCGACGAGCGAACGAGACACTTTCCTGGACCGGACCTGGTCGAGCCTGGCGCGCGGTTTCCGCGACATTGCCCAGGGCGCGGCGCGCACGCTGGGCCTGGCGACCCACCCGGCGCCGAGCGGGCCCGAGGCGCTGAAGGCCTTGATGCGCGAATGCCTGGAGGCACGCGGCGGCGAGGTCTCGGCCCGCCTGCGCGCGGCCGAGCTGGGCGAGGCCTATGCGGCGCTGGACCCGGCCGGCCGGCGCCGTTTCCTGACCATCCTGGCGACCGACTTCGCCGCCGATCCGGAAAAGATCGATGCCGCCATCCAGCGTTGGCAGGGCGCCGACGACGCCGGTCGCCCGGCGGCCGAGGAAGGCCTGCGCCGCGCCCTGCAGCCGCCGCGCGTGCGCCTGCTGACCCAGTTCTCCACCCTGCCGGCCGGCATGAAGTTCCTGGTCGACCTGCGCGCCGAGCTGCTGGAGGCGGCGAAGAGCGAGGCCGCGTTGAAGCCGCTGGACGGCGACCTGCGCGGCCTGCTGGAGAGCTGGTTCGACTTCGGCTTCCTGGATGTGAAGCGCCTGACCTGGGACTCTCCGGCGGCGCTGCTGGAGAAGCTGATCGATTACGAGGCGGTGCACGAGATCCGCTCCTGGGCCGACCTGAAGCACCGGCTGGAGAGCGACCGCTGGCTCTTCGGCCTGTTCCACCCGCGCATGCCCGAGG
>JAKOWB010000163.1 GCA_029781795.1 Pseudomonadota bacterium
TCGTCTTCCTGGTGCTGGCGGCGCAGTACGAAAGCTGGCTGCTGCCGCTATCCATCGTGCTGATCGTGCCGCTCGGCGTCTTCTCGGCGCTGATCGGCGTCAGCCTGCGCGGCATGGACAACAACATCCTGACGCAGATCGGCCTGGTGGTGCTGGTCGGCCTGGCCGCCAAGAACGCCATCCTGATCGTCGAGTTCGCACGGCAGGAGGAGGCGCAGGGCAAGTCCACCATCGCCGCGGCCATCGAGGCTGCGCGCCTGCGTCTGCGCCCGATCCTGATGACCGCCTTCGCCTTCATCCTGGGCGTCATCCCACTGGCCATCGCCACCGGCCCGGCGGCCGAGATGCGCCAGTCGCTCGGCACCGCGGTCGCCGCGGGCATGCTGGGCGTGACCTTCTTCGGCCTCTTCCTGACCCCGGTCTTCTATGTCGTGCTGCGCGCCCTGGCCTGGAAGCCGAAGCCCACGGAGCCTGCTGAGCCGCCGGCCGAGGCGGACGAGCGGCCCGCTGCCGGATAGACTGTTTCAACGGGCGGAAGAGGCCTGGACCGCGACTCTTGCGTGTAGTAGGGCTTGGCGCATGCCCTACGTCGTGCTGGCCTTTCTGCTGCTTGCCCTGATCCTGCTGCCGCAGGTCTGGGTACGCCAGGTGATGCGGCGCCACGCGGCCGAGCGCCACGACTTTCCCGGCACCGGGGGCGAGCTGGCACGCCACCTGCTGGACCGCGCCGGGCTCGAGGCGGTGCGGGTCGAGATGCTGCGGCGCCCGCTGGGCGACCACTACGACCCGGCCGCCCGCGCCGTGCGCCTCAGCCAGGGCAACTTCGAAGGGCGCTCCATCACCGCCGTGGCCGTCGCCGCGCACGAGGTCGGCCATGCCTTGCAGCACGCCGATGGCTACCGCCCGCTGGCGCTGCGTACGCGCCTCGCCAAGGCCGCGCAATCGGTAGAGGTCATCGGCTCCTTCCTGCTGGTGGCGGCGCCCTTCCTCATCATCGCGACGCACAATCCCGCCCTGACACTGGTGATCGCCGGCGCCGGCCTCGCGGTGCTGTCGCTCGGCGTGGTGCTGCACCTGGTCACCCTGCCGGTGGAGTTCGACGCCTCCTTCGGGCGGGCGCTGCCGATCCTGCGGCACGGCCTCTACCTCGGCCGGGAGGACCTGCCGGCAGCGCGGCGCGTGCTGCAGGCCGCTGCGCTGACCTATGTCGCCGGCGCGCTGATCGGGCTCTTGAACGTCGCGCGCTGGTTGCGCTTCATCCGGATCTGAGCGGGCTCAGGCCTTGCCCTCGAGGTGCAGGCGCCGAAGCTCGCGCCGCATGATCTTGCCGGTCGTGGTCATCGGCAGCGACTCCACGAAGGCCACCTCGCGCGGGTACTCGTGCGCCGCCAGGCGCGTCTTCACATAGTCCTGGATCTCGCGCGCCAGGGCCGCGCCGGGCGCGAAGCCGGGCTTCAGCACCAGGAAGGCCTTGACCCGCTCGGTGCGCAGGGG
This sequence comes from Pseudomonadota bacterium, assembly GCA_029781795.1. Classification (GTDB taxonomy): domain Bacteria; phylum Pseudomonadota; class Alphaproteobacteria; order Kiloniellales; family JACOMY01; genus JAKOWB01. Next base: position 1,495 of record JAKOWB010000163.1, read on the forward strand.
GTCGGGCACGCCCACGGCGGCGGCCAGGGCCACGGCCGGGTGGCGGATCAGGCAGTCCTCGATCTCGCCCGGGCCGATGCGATAGCTGCCCGAGGTGATGACGTCGTCGTCGCGGCCGAAGAAGGAGAGGTAGCCCTCGGCGTCGGTCACGCTCTGGTCGCCGGTCACCATCCAGTCGCCGATGAACTTCTTCGCCGTGGCCTCGGGGTTGTTCCAGTAGCCGAGGAACATCACCGGGTCCGGGCGCCGCACCGCGATCATGCCGGGCGCGCCCGGCGGCAGGACTCGGCCCGCGCCGTCGATCACCGCGACCTGGTGGCCCGGCACCGGCCGGCCCATCCAGCCGGGCTTCACCGGCATCAGGCTGGCGCAGTTGGCGACCGTCAGGTTGCACTCGGTCTGGCCATAGAACTCGTTGATGGTCAGGCCGAAGGTGGCGCGGCCCCAGTCCAGCAGCTCGATGCCCAGCGTCTCGCCGCCCGAGCCGATGGAGCGCATGGCGACGCCGGGCGGCGGCGACGCCACCTGGCGCAGCATCTTCAGCGCCGTCGGCGGCAGGAAGGCGTTGCGCACCTCGAAGCGCGCCATCAGGCGGAAGGCGAACTCGGGATCGAACTTCGCCATGCGATGCGACAGCACCGGCACGCCGTGGTGCAGGCTGGGCAGCAGCACGTCCAGCAGGCCGCCGGCCCAGGCCCAGTCGGCCGGCGTCCAGAAGCGGTCGCCCGGCTGCGGGAAGAACTCCTGCGGCAGCTCGACGCCCGGCAGGTGGCCCAGCAGCACGCGATGGGCATGCAGCGCGCCCTTGGGCGGCCCGGTGGTGCCGCTGGTGTAGACGATGAGGGCGGGGTCGTCCGGCCCCGTCTCCTCGGGCGTGAAGGACTCCGACGCCCGGCCCAGCAGTGCGTGGAAGTCGCGGGGCCCGCCGTCGACCGTGACGACGTGGCGAAGGTCCGGCAGGTGATCGGCCAGGGCGGCGACCTTGGCCGCGCCCTCCTGGTTGGTCACCAGCAGCGCCGCGCCGCTGTTCTGCAGGCGGAACTCCAGCGCCTCGGCGCCGAAGAGGGTGAAGAGCGGCACGGCGATGGCGCCGAGCTTGTAGGCGGCGAGGTGCGTGATCGCCGTCTCCGGCGCCTGCGGCAGCAGGATGGCGACGCGGTCGCCGCGCCGGACGCCCAGCGCACGGAAGGCGTTGGCGGCGCGGTCGGTCAGCGCCTTCAGGCGGCCGAAGGAATAGTCGTCGGTGGTGCCGTCGCCCTTCAGGTGGATCAGTGCCAGGCGATCCGGCTCCCGCGCCGCCCACTTGTCGCAGCAGTCGACGCCGATGTTGTAGCGCGCCGGCAGGTCCCAGCGGAACGAGCGATAGAGCGTGTCGTAGTCGGGGGCGCGGGTCAGCATGGTCCGGCAGCCTGCCTCAGCGCGCCCGCAGCCGCCAGCCCTCGGCGGCGAAGGCGGCGCGCAGCCAGGCCAGGCCCTCGTCCACCGCCCGCAGCTCGCCCGCCAGCAGGGCCTGCGGATCGCTGGCCGCCAGCGTCGCGGCGTCGGGCAGCACGCGAACGCCGTCGAAGGGCGGCTCGGCGTAGCGGAAGGCGCCCTGGCCCAGGGTCACCGGGCGCACGTCGTCGGCGACGCGATGCACCGGCGCGCGATAGGCCCAGACGCTCTCGAAGACGATGCGGCGATGACCGGCGGCGAGAAGGCGGCGCGTGAGGTCGACGATCGGCAGCGCGCCCTGGCCCATGGCGACGCCCAGCACCGAGAGGCGCCCGTCGGGCGAATGCTCGGGGCGCAGCATCAGGTGGTCCTTCAGGTGCATGGTCAGCACATGCGGCAGCAGCGCCTCGAGGCAGTCGGACGGGTCCTCCAGCAGCATCTGCGAGTTGCCGTAGTCGTAGAGCACCTTGAGCCAGGGGCTCCCCACGGTTTCGACCAGCCGCGCGAGCTGCGGGCCGGTGAACTCCTCGTGGTTCTCCAGCACGATGGGCACGCCGGTTCGTTCTGCGTGGCCGACCGCGATCTCCAGGTCGGCCAGGGTGCGCGCCCAGACCTCCTGCGGGGTGCCGGCGTGGCGGGTGTAGGTGCGCAGGTTGCGGGCGCCGAGCGCCTGCGCCACCTGCAGCATGACCTTCAGGTGCAGCGGGTCGCTGCCGCTGGTGTCGATCTCCAGCGTGAGGCCCAGCTCCCGCAGCACCCGGCGCACCCGCGCCAGGTGCTCGGGCGAGCGGCCGGTGACGTGACGCCAGTCGGCGCGGTTCAGGTTGATGTTGACCCCGGTGAAGCCGCGCTCGGCCGCCAGGCGGATGAAGTCGAAGACGCTGAAGCCCGGCGCGTGCTGGAAGTGCTGCACGAAGGAGTAGCTGTGGATCGCCAGGTCGATCTCGATGGGGCCTGTCTCGAGGGGCTCGCTCATCGCTGGAAGCTCTCGCGGAACTCGAGGTCGAAGGCCTCGGCATAGCGCCGGCTGGCGGCGGGGTCGTCCTGGGCCAGGGTCAGGTGGCGCGCCGCGCAGTAGGCCAGCATGCGCCAGGAGTAGTGCGGCCAGAGGCTCTCCAGCCGCCGCTCCGCCCCGATGTCGCCATGCGCCACCAGGAAGCGCGCGCGCTCGCCCGAGTGCAGCGGCAGGCGCTGCGACAGGGTCTGGAAGGCGGGCGAGAGGAAGGCGTAGAGATCCTCGGCCGGGTCGCCCGCGCCGCAGCACTGCCAGTCGATCACCACGGCGCTGCCGTCGGCCCGCGCCACCAGGTTGCCGGGTCCGCAGTCGGTGTGGATGACGCTGAGCGCCGGCGGGCGGGGCAGGGCGGCGTCGGGCGGCGCCGCGGCCAGCAGCGCCTGGCCGCGTGGGCTCTCCGCCAGCCCCGGTGTCTCCTCGTAGAGGCGCTCGACCTCGAGTTTCATCGAGGCGGCGCGATAGGCCAGGCGCCGGAAGGGATGCGGGTCCTCCGGCAGGGTCAGGGCATGGATCGCCTTCAGCGCCGCGCCCACCGCCTCGGGCCGCGCCTCGCCGACGCGGCCGGCGACGAAGTCGTAGACCAGGATGGGATGGTCGTCGGCCTCGGCGTCGAAGAAGGCGCGATAGCGCGGCACCTGGCCGGTCTCGGACAGGCGCTTCAGGGCCGCCGCCTCGGCCGCCGGCAGGTTGGGGAAGCGGCGCGGGCCCCGCCCCGGATGGAAGCGCTTGACCACCAGGTCGAGGCCGCGGCCCTGCACCCGCGCCACCTGGTTCCAGTAGCCGCCGGTCAGCGGCTCGGCCGTGAGGCGCAGGCCCGGCGGCGCCAGGCCGCGCAGCGCGACGAACTCGGCGGCATCGAAGGCGGTCTGCGGCATGGCGACTGGCGTCGGCCTCAGCCGGCCTTGGCCAGCCAGCGATCGACGAAGTCCAGCCGGTCCTGGCCGAAGAAGTTCTCGCCATCGACGAAATAGGTCGGCGCGCCGATGACGCCGCGCACGATGGCCTCGCGGCAGTTGCGCGCCAGCTCGAGCTGCACCTCCTCGCTCAGCGCGGCGGGGATCAGGCGCGAAGGCTCGAAGCCCGCCTGGGTCATCAGCTCGGCCATGACGCGCTGGTGCGCGATGTCGCGGTCGTCGCGCCACAGCGCCTCGAGGATCAGGCGGTGCAGCTCGTCGAGGTCGCCGCCCTCGCCGCGTGCCACCGCGCGCTGCGCCGCGATCACCGCGCCCGACGGCAGTTCCATCGGCCCGTCGTGGTGGATCGGGTCCTCCAGGCAGGGGATGCCCAGATGCTCGGCCCAGCGCGCCGCGTCGCGGTGCGAATAGGCGGTACGCAGCGGCGGACGCTGGTCGAAGGGAATGCCGCCGATCGGCCCCATGATCACCGACAGCTTGATCGGCCGGTGCACCAGGCGCCGCCCGTATTGCTTCGCCAGGGCGGCGATGCGCGCCGCGCCCAGGTAGGTGAAGTCGCTGCGGATCGAATAGTAGTAGAGGATCTCGCGCATCGGGCTGGCCGGGACCTACTCGGCCGCGGCGCGGCGCGGCTCGATCGCGTCCAGCACCTTGCCCTGGAAATAGGCGACCGAGGACTCGTGCTTCGGCGACAGGGGGCCGGGGCGGTAGGCGCCGCTGGCGTAGTTCTTCTGCGTATGCTCGCAGATGCCGAAGTCCTCGCGCACGATGGCGATGTTGGTGTCGATGGTGCGCTGGCGGTGCGGCGCCGCCGCCTCGCTGAGGTCGGCGAAGTAGAAGTGATAGACCAGCTCGGTCTCGTCCACCGCCAGCGGGTTGATGCGGCTGGTGTTCATGCCGCCCTGGAACACCGAGAGCGTCCAGCCCGGCCACATCCAGAGCCACTTGCCGCCGTAGATCGAGCCGCCCTTCTGCGGCGCGGTCATGCGCACCACGCCGCGCCGCGCCACGGTCTCGAAGCCGTCGAACTCGATCACCTTGTGGAAGGCCGGGTGGATGCCGGGGATGTGGTAGCCCTCGACGAAGTTGTCGGTATAGGTCTTCCAGTTGCTGCGCATCACGAAGCGCTCGGTCCCCACCGCCGTGAAGGACTCCAGGGGATAGTCCGCGACCTCCTCCGGCAGGTCGCCGAGCTGTTCCAGCAGCCCGGTCTCCGGCGCGATGGCGACGAAGAGCAGGCCGCGCCAGGTGTCCAGGCTGATCGGCTCCAGCGACCAGTCGGCGACATCGAAGCCCGGGTCCTCGCCGAACCAGGGCGCCTTCCTCAGGCGGCCTTCCTGGTCGTAGAGCCAGAGGTGATAGGGGCAGCGCAGCACCTCGCAGCGCCCGCTGCCCTCGGTCAGCAGGCGCGCGCCGCGGTGGCGGCAGACGTTGTGGAAGGCGCGCAGCACGCCGTCCTTGCCGCGCAGCACGAAGAGCTTCCAGCCCGCCAGCTCGACGGCCAGGTACTGGCCGGGCTCGGCGACCTGGCTGACCGGTCCCAGGACCTGCCAGTGGCGCTTGAAGATGGCCTGACGCTCGGCAGCGTGGATCGCCGGGTCGACGTAGTAGCGGGGATCGAGGTTGCGCAGCAGGGGTGTCGGCATGGGCGGGAGTGTGGCCGGGCGGCGCGTCCAGGGCAAGAAAGCAAGGGCGCCGGGCTGGCCGGCGTCGCAAGCAACGGCGGCCATTGACCGCCGCTTCCGACCCGCCTATTTTCCCGCGCCGATGACGCAGGCCGTGACCCGCACCGCGACGACGAAAACGCCCCCTGGGGCGACGGAGAGCGCGCGCGTGTAGGCCACCAGACCGACCGCCTGATCCCCGAGCCCCGCACGGACCCCCGTACGGGGCTTTTTTGTTGCCTGAAGGAGACCTCCCGTGAACAGCGCCCCCACCGTTGCCATCGTCGGCGTGACCGGCGCCGTCGGCGCGGAATTCATCGCCACCCTGGACCGCCGCAACTTCCCGGTCGGCCGGCTGACGGCGCTGGCCAGCGCCCGCTCGGCCGGCAAGACATTGTCCTTCCGCGGCCAGGAGGTGACGATCGAGGCGCTGGGCGAAGACTCCTTCGCCGGGGTCGACATCGCCCTCTTCTCTGCCGGCGGCGAGATCTCCCGCCGCTTCGCGCCGCTGGCGGTCAAGGCCGGCGCCGTCGTGGTCGACAACTCCTCCGCCTTCCGCATGAAGGACGACGTGCCGCTGGTGGTGCCCGAGATCAACGCCCACCGCATCCGCGAGCACCGGGGCATCATCGCCAACCCCAACTGCGCCGCCATCACCGCGCTGGTGCCGCTCTGGCCGATCCACCAGGCCAACCGCATCCGGCGGGTGATCATCTCGACCTACCAGGCGGCCAGCGGCGCCGGCGCCGCGGCGATGGAGGAGCTGAGCCTCTCCACCCGCGCCTACCTGGAGGGCCGGCCCTTTCAGCAGAAGGTGCTGCCGCACCCCTATGCCTTCAACCTCTTCAGCCACAACACGGCGATCGACCCGGCCACCGGCTACAACGACGAGGAGACCAAGGTCATCAAGGAGACCCGCAAGATCTTCGAGGATCCGGAGATCGGCGTCGGCGTCACCTGCGTGCGCGTGCCGGTGCTGCGCGCGCATTCCGAGGCCATCACCTTCACCTGCGAGCGGCCGATCGGCGAGGCGGAGGTGCGGGAGCTGCTGCGGACCGCGCCGGGCGTGCGGCTGGTCGACGACCGGGCGAAGAACCACTTCCCCATGCCGATCGAGGCCTCGGGCCAGGACGACGTGCTGGTCGGCCGCATTCGCCCCGACCTCAGCGATCCCTCGGGACATTCGGTGGCGATGTTCGTCGCCGCCGACCAGCTGCTGAAGGGCGCGGCGCTGAACGCCGTGCAGATCGCCGAGTACCTGCTGCCGGGACGGGCGGCCTAGAACCCTCTCCCCGCGTGCGGGGAGAGGGCAGGGTGAGGGGTCAGTGGGTTCCAACCGACCGCCCCTCACCCCGGCCCTCACCCCGGCCCTCTCCCCCTCGAAAGGGGGAGAGGGGGGACTGCTCGGGCGCTGCGATTCTTCGCGAGTCGCAACGCACCCTCACCCGCTCGCACCCTCTCCCACCGATAAGCGGGCGAGGGTTGTTGGCGCCAGACCCACCGACGTGGTCTGACGCGGCGCCGGGAAGTGGCTCTGCCCAAGCCGCCCCGACCTGCCCTAGGATCGCGCCATGCCAAGCCTGCACGACTTCCTGCTCTTCCTGCTGGCCGCCACGGCCATCTCGCTCACCCCCGGCCCCGGCCTGCTCTATGTCGCGGCGCGCACGCTGGCGGCGGGGCGGGGCGAGGGGCTGGCCTCGACGCTCGGCCTGGCGCTGGGCGGACAGGTGCACGTGCTGGGCGGGGCGCTCGGCGTCTCCGCCCTGCTGGTGGCCAGCGCCGAGGCCTTCACCGTCTTCAAGCTGCTGGGCGCCGCCTACCTGGTCTGGCTCGGCTGGCGCACCTGGCGCACCGCGCGGGCGGTGGAGAGCCTGGCCGCGCCGACGCCGGTCGGCCGCCGCCGCGCCTTCCGCGACGGCATCCTGGTCGAGGCGCTGAACCCCAAGACGGCGGCCTTCTTCCTGGCCTTCATCCCGCAGTTCGTCGATCCCGCCGCCGGCCCGGCCTTCTGGCAGTTCCTGCTGCTGGGCACGGTGACCGTGGTGCTGAACGGCTGCTCCGACGTCGCCATGATCCTGCTGTCCGACCGGGTGGCGGGCGCGGTGCGCCGGCGCCCGCGCGTGCTGGTGCGCATCCGCCAGGGCTCGGCGGCGATCTTCTGCGCGCTCGGCCTCGGCCTCGCCCTGGCGCGCCGGCCGGCCTGAGGAGAGGCGCGATGCTCTACAACCCGCCGCACTTCCGCGACCAGGACCAGGCCGCGCTGCTGGACTTCATCGCCGCGCGCGGCTTCGGCACGCTGGTGACGCTGGGCAGCGACGGGACGGCGCGCGAGCTGGACCTGACCCTGCTGCCGCTGCTGCACCGCCCGGACCCGGCACCTTTGGGCCGCCTGATCGGCCACTTCGCCAAGGCCAACCCGCAGTGGAAGCGCCTCGACGGCGGCGTGGCCGCGATGGCGGTCTTCCAGGCCGGCGACTACTACGTCTCGCCCGCCTGGTATCCCAGCAAGCAGCAGACCGGCCGCGTGGTGCCGACCTGGAACTACGAGACCGTGGTGGCCTGGGGGCGCCTGACGCTGCTGGAGGCGCCGGAGCAGATCCTGCCCATCGTCACCGCCCTGACCGAGCGTCACGAGAGCCGCCGCGCCGCCGCCGGCCAGGGCGAAGCCTGGGCGGTGAGCGACGCGCCGGCGGACTTCGTGCAGGCGCAGCTCAAGGGCATCGTCGGCTTCGAAATCGCCATCGAGCGGCTGGAGGGCAAGCGCAAGCTCAGCCAGAACCGCACGCCCGAGGACCGCGCCGCCGTCATGGCGATGCGGGCGAAGGAAGGCTGACCCCTCAAAACGAAAGCGGCGGCCGGGTTTCCCCGGCCGCCGCCGTCGCAAGTTCTACGGAACCGTCGCGGCCCTTAGGCGGCGCGCAGGTTCCCCGCCGCGGTCTTGCCGCGCTCGGTGACCAGCTCGTAGCTGACGACCTGACCCTCGCGCAGGGACTTCAGACCGGCCTTCTCGACGGCGGTGATGTGCACGAACACATCCTTGCTGCCGTCCTGCGGCTGGATGAAGCCATAACCCTTGGTGGTGTTGAAGAACTTAACGGTACCGGTGGCCATGGTAACTCCTCATGGCTAGCTCGCTGGTCGCATCCCTGATGAGGGCAGTCCAACGAAGGTTTCAACGCCCGGACGCGCAAGCAGCGCAGCCGGGTTCTCTGCAGTCGTCGGTAGTCGTCTTAGGGAGGCAAGCGTTCGGCGGGCCTGGCCCGGTCTCCGGTTCGCAGCTCCGGCAAGAAGCGGCCTGAGCGATAACTGACGGACGTGCATCTAGTCCTTCCCGTCCCCGCTTTCAAGCACCTTCTTGTTGCGAAGCGAAAGGGTCCGGGATGTCCGGGGCTTCCCGGACACCGCCGGGACGGGCGATTCGGGCGCCGGCGGGGGCGCGGGATCCGGGGCTGCGACCGCCGGGGCCGCGACCGCCGGGGCTGCGACCGCCGGGGCCGCGACCGCCGGGGCCGCCGGCCTGGTTTCGCCGGCGACGCGCGCCAGGTTCATCGCTTCCGGCCGGCCGCGCGCGGCGCTGACGGTGAAGCTCAGGGTCTCGCCCGGGACCAACAGCTTCAGGCCGGCGCGCCGGACCTGCAGGTTGTGCACGAAGACGTCCTTGCCGCCGCTGTCGGGTACCAGGAAGCCATAGCCCTTGTCCGTGTCGAAGAACTTCACCTTGCCGGTGATCGGGCCCTGGTCACTGGACATGGCGCTTCCCGCTCCTAAGGTCGCGCACGCGACCCCGCGCGGCTCGTCGCCGCGCGCTGTTCCTGCGAAATCTGCGGGTTGTCTCTCCGGCGCCCGGCGAGACTCCGCTCGCCCTCCCACGGCCGCCCCGCCGTTGCGGGCGAACTCTAGGCCGCGCCGCGCCGCGACTTCAATAGTATGTTGAACATCAACCTGTTCCGAAGCGGACCTAGTGCGGGCGCTGGGTGCGCTTGGGCCGCTCCGCCGGTGCCTCCACCACATCGAGGCGCAGGCGCTGCACCAGGTAGAAGCGGTCGGTCGGCGTCATGTCGGTGATGACGAAGTCGAAGGTCACGCGCTCGTCCGGCATGACCTCGCCGCCGGAAAAGACCATGGCGTCCAGCGGCTCGTCGCGCACCAGCACCTGCGGCAGCAGGTCGGAGGAGCCGGGCCGGTCCTCGCGCATCGGCTGCCCGAACGACAGCCCGTCGAGATAGCCGGACGGCAGGTCGAGCTGCTCGCGCAGTTCCATCTCGTAGGAGGTCCAGCGCTTGTCGGTGGCGTTGATCACCACCTTGCGGATGTTGAAGGAGAGGCCGCCCTCCTCGCCCGAGCCCCGGGGATAGCCGCTGCGCCAGCCCTCGATGGTCAGGATCGCGTCGCCCGCCTGGCCGACCTCCTCCAGGATGACGAAGGGGTCCTGGCGCGTGCCGCTGCCGCTCACGCCCAGCAGGTTGAAGCCGCCCTCGCGGTCCGAAAAGGTGAGGCCGCGGACGGTGAAGTCCGCCGCGCCCGCCGGCCCCGCGATCAGCAGCGCCGCAAGCCAGCCCAGCCGCCAGTGACGCCCGAACGCCGCCATGGAGCAGAGGCTAGCACGGAAGACGGCGGCCGCGCGGAGTCACGCTCTGGTGAGGATGTCTGTCCAAGGCGTCAATGCGCCTCCGCCCAGGAGCGGCCGAAGCCGGCGTCGGCGACCAGGGCGACCGAGAGCTCGACAGCCGGCGCCGCCGCGCCTTCCATGATCCCCACCACCAGGGCCTTGGTCGCGTCCTCTTCACCCGCCGGGACCTCGAAGATCAGCTCGTCGTGGACCTGGAGGAGCAGGCGGGCCTTCAGGCCCTCGCGCTCCAGCGCGGCGGGCAGGCGGATCATGGCGCGCTTGATGATGTCGGCGGCGGTGCCCTGGATCGGCGCGTTGATCGCCGCGCGCTCGCCGAAGGCGCGGCGGGCC
>JAKOWB010000175.1 GCA_029781795.1 Pseudomonadota bacterium
ACGCCGCTCTTCGCGCTCGACCGCGGTGCCGTGCCGATCTTCGGCGTGCGCTCCTTCGGCGTGCACCTCAACGGCTATGTGGAGGACGCCGAGGGGCTGAAGCTCTGGGTCGGCAAGCGCTCGCCGACCAAGCCGACGGCGCCCGGCAAGCTGGACCACCTGGTGGCCGGCGGCCAGCCCCTGGGCCTCACGCCCTGGGCCAACCTGCTGAAGGAGTGCCACGAGGAAGCCGGCCTGACGCCCGAGCTGGCGTCCGGCGCGCGGCCGGCGGGGCTCATCTCCTACCGCTGCCTCTTCACCGACGGGCAGCGCGACGACGTGCTCTTCGTCTATGACCTGGCGCTGCCGCCGGACTGGCGCCCCGACCCGCAGGACGACGAGGTGCAGGAATTCTACCTCTGGCCGGTCGAGCAGGTGATCGAGCGGCTGCGCACGAGCGAGGACTTCAAGTTCAATGTCGCGCTGGTGGCGATCGACTTCCTGATCCGCCGCGGCCTGGTCAGGCCCGAGGAGCCCGGCTTCCAGGAAATCTGCTGGATCCTGCGCAGCGGCGGGCTCTAGTTGCCCTGGACAGAAGCCGGGGCCGTCACCGCCGGCGTCTCGTCCACCGCGGCGGCCACCTCGTGTGCGCCGTCCCAGATCATGTTCACGGCGACGTAGAGAATGACCACCAGCCCGATGTATGCGATCCAGTGGTGCTTCTTCAGCAGCTTGGCGATGTAGTTCGCCGCCACCGCCATCAGGGCGATGGACAGCGCCAACCCGAAAATCAGCACCCAGGCGTGCTCGCGCGCCGCGCCGGCCACCGCCAGCACGTTGTCCAGCGACATCGACAGGTCGGCGATGACGATCTGGACCACCGCGTCCTTGAAGGACTTGGGCTTGCGCGGCATGGCCGGGCCGTCGTCGTCACCGGCATCGGCGCGGCGCTGCGCCTGGATCTCGCGCCACAGCTTCCAGCAGACCCACAGCAGCAGCAGGCCGCCGGCCAGCAGCAGGCCGATGATGGCGAGCAGCTGCGTGGTCAACAGCGCGAAGGCGATGCGCATCACCACGGCGGCGGCGATGCCGATGAAGATCGCCTTGAGGCGCATCTCCTGCGGCAGGCCGGCGGCGGCCATGCCGACCACCACGGCGTTGTCGCCCGCCAGCGCCAGGTCGATCCAGACGACCTGCAGGAAGGCGTAGAACTCGACCCAGGTGATCATGGTGGCGGGTGTGGCATGGGGTGCGGACGGTCGCCGCTAGAGGTGGGGCCTCAGTGCTACACCACCAAGGCCCTGCAAGGCCATCGACCGCAGGATCATGGCTGACGAAATCCGGCCAGGTGCCGGACGGCCGCGGGGTCCAGCCCCTGTTCGCGCAGCGTTCTGATGGCCAGCGCGTCGTCGCGCTTGGCCAGGCGCCGGCCGCTGGCATCGCTTACCAGCGGGTGGTGGTGCCAGCGCGGCTCCGGCAGGCCCAGCAGCGCCTGCAGCAGGCGGTGCAGATGGCAGGCCGGCAGCAGGTCCTGGCCGCGCGTCACCAGGGTCACGCCCTGGCGCGCGTCGTCGACCACGACCGACAGGTGATAGGCCACGGCCTCGATCTCCTTGCGCGAGAGCAGCACGTCGCCATAGAGGCCGGGCTCGACCGCGAAGGTCCCGGCCTCGCGGTCGGTGAAGCTGAGCGGCCCGGCCTCGGCCGCGGCGCGGGCGACGTCGAGGCGCCAGGCATAGGGTCGGCCGGCGGCGATGCGCGCCTGGCGCTCGGCGGCGGAGAGGTGCCGGCAGGTGCCGGGATAGATCGGCCCATCGGGTCCCTGCGGCGCGCCGGCCATGCGCTGCAGCTCGGCCTTGATCTCGCCGCGCGTGCAGAAGCAGGGGTAGCAGAGGCCGCGCGCGATGAGGCCGTCGAGCGCCGCGCGATAGACCGGCAGGTGCTCCGACTGGCGCAACACCGGCTCCTCCCAGGCCAGGCCGAGCCAGCCCAAGTCCTCAAAGATGGCGGCAGTGTACTCGGGCCGCACGCGGTCGCGGTCCAGGTCCTCGATACGCAGCAGGAAGCGGCCGCCGGGACCGGCGGCCTGCCGGGCGAACCAGGCGGCGTAGGCATGGCCCAGGTGCAGCCAGCCGGTGGGCGAGGGGGCGAATCGCGTGACCTCGGACATGGGCGATGGGCATAGGGCGCGGGGCGACGTCTTGGCAAGGCGTGGGCGCGCTGCCAGCCTCGCGCCATGGCGCAGGACAAGGGACCCTGGACCGACTCGGCGCTGCGCGGCCTGGCGCGGCGCCGGGTCACGCTGCCGCTCGATGTCAGCGAGCTGACCCAGGCGGAGCTGCGGCGCCGGCTCTGGCGTGTCCTGGGTCTGCTGGCCGGCGGCGAGTTCGTCGCGCTGGCCCTGCTTTTCGCCATCCTCGGCGTGCTGCCCGGCTTCGTGGATCGCACGGAGTTCAGCTCGATCGAGCCCGGCGCGGAGACGGCGCTGCTCGGCGTGCTCTTCGGCGTGCCGCTGTTCAGCGCGCTGCTGGTCTTCTTCGTCGTGCAGCGGCGGATACGGCGGCGGCCGGACGAGGACGACCACCCCTGGCGCTTCCAGGCGACCGAGGCCGGCCTGAGGGTGGGTGGCGCCAGCGGCTGGCAGCGCCAGGCCACATGGAGCGAATGGCGCTACGCCGGCTACAACTACGCCCTGGTGAAGACGAACCGGGTCATCACCGGGCTGCGCATCGCGCTCGAAGGGCGCGAGATCGAGATCGAGCTGTCGCGCTTCCGCCGCCGCGCGGGCTTCGACCTGGCGGCGGCGGCGCTGCAGGGAATGGGCCGTGCCGGACAGGGCGATGCCTGACCGCGCTGCAAGGCACGGCTAGGCAGCGCGCCGGCCGGCCGGCACACTCGCCGGCCCATGCCGCCAGTCAAGCCCCGTCCCGATCCAACGCTTGCCGCGCCGCTGGCCGCGCTGTCCGCCGCCGACCCCGACATCGCCCGCGCCTTCGCCGAGGCCGGGCTGCCGCCGGTGCGCTCGAGCCCGACCGGCTTTCCCGGCCTCTTGCGCATCATCGTCGCGCAGCAGGTCTCGGTCGCCTCGGCGGCGGCGATCCTCGGGCGGCTGCAGCAGGCGATTCCGGACATGACGCCGGAAGCCTTCCTGACGCTGGACGAGCCGGCACATCGGGCGATCGGCTTCTCCCGCGCCAAGAGCCGCTATGCCATCGCCCTGGCCGAGGCGATGGCGGCCGGGCGCCTGTCGCACCGGCGCCTGGCGCGGCAGGACGATGCCGCGGTGCTTGAAGCGCTGACCGCGCTGCCCGGCTTCGGGCGCTGGTCGGCCGAATGCTACCTGCTCTTTGC